>JBKCPG010000229.1:0-12323 GCA_046309395.1 Cyanobacteriota bacterium
GCGCTGGACAACCCTCCGGAGGCTTCTCCGCGGCGACCTATCGCGCCGAGCGGGATGAGCTCTGGCTGCTGAGTGACGCACCCGGGGGCCACTTGGTCGGCTGGAGCGGGCTCGGCAAGCTCGGCAAGTCGCCGCTCCGTCCGCTGGGGGTGGTGAGTCTGCGCAGGGGTGTGGGCGCCACCCTGCCGGAGAGCATCGATGGAGAGGGCCTGGTATTGAAGGGGGAGCGGGCCTGGGTGGTGAGCGAGGGCCGCCGCATCCCGGAGCGTCCCCCCCAGTTGCTGCGCTTCGACCGGCGCAGCGGCGAGCTGGAGCTGGCTATCCCCATGCCTGCCGCGTGGCAGCCGGCTCCAGGTCGGGGACTCGACTCCAACAGGGGTCCAGAGTCCCTCACCCTGTTGCAGCGGCAGGGCAAGCCAGCGGTGCTGCTGATGGCGGCCGAATCCGCCCTGCTCCAGGATCCCCCTGGCCAGGTTCGTGCCCTGGGCTGGACCCTCGGCACCAGCATGGAGTCACCGGCCGGCGACCCCACACCACTGCAGCCTCTGCGACTCCCCCAGGGTGCTGGCTGGGGCCTCACCGACCTCCTGGCCCTGCCCGAGGCTCCCCTTGAGGCACCCCTGCTCGGGCTGCAAAGACGATTCCAGGCGCCGGATCAATGGAGCAATCGCCTTGTTCTTTACCCTTTGCCCAAGCCGATCACTGCGGCAGGGAATGCCGCTCCCCTGCCCCCCCTGATGTCCTGGGACCTGGAGGCCCTGGGCCTGACACCGGACAATTGGGAAGCCATCACGCCTGGCCCTCCCCTTGAGGATGGGCGCCCCACCCTGCTGCTCGCCGCTGACGACAACTTCAGCCCATTACAGGACAACCACTTGGTCCAGTTGGCGCCCCGACGTACTGCCGCATGCAGGCCATGGGGCGAGAGGCAACCGATCAGCGAATCTGATGAACCGGCCCAAGTGCCTCAGTTGCTCAGGAGAACGCGATAGGGATCCTTCTCCAGTTGCGCTTCCCGCTTCTCGTTGAGGTTCACCCGCTGGAGCAGACGGTTCACGAACCGGACGGCTGGGGAAATCGAAAGACAGGTGCCACTGCTTTCCGCAATCAACCGCTCATGGCTGGGATGTATCCAGCCGCTAGAGACTGAGGATTCCTGACCATGCGTTCTCTAGAGCACCCACCCTTCGCCAAAAACCAGCCAGACTTTGCTAATCTCTATGCGAAAGCAGCACCCCATGGCCAAGCACTTCATTGCCTTTTGGAATCTTGAAAATCTCTTCGCACCTCAGGATTTCGAGGACCGTCCAGAGTGGTTGGCCAAGCGCATAGCTGCAGACCTCAAAGGTTGGACGGCTGAGTTATTGGATCAAAAGATAACTCAGCTTGCTTCCATTATCTCTCAGATGAATAGCGGAAAGGGCCCTGATATCCTTGGAGTCTGCGAAGTAGAGAATCGTTTTGTCCTGGATGCCTTAGCTGGCAAGCTCAATGAACAGCTGGTTGGTCGGCAATACATCCCAGTTCATGCTGATTCAAATCAAGATCAGCGTGGTGTCGATACCGCATTCCTGTATGACAAACAGGAATACGGGCATGATCCTGCAACATTGTTCAATTACTTCGTGATTCGACGTACGGGTACACGGGATATCACCCAAGCCACTTTCACAACCAAAGCCGGCCACCCTTTGGTGCTGCTCTGCAACCACTGGCCATCACGGAGTGGCGGAAGTTATGAAAGCCAGGGTTACCGAATGACAGCCGGGGAAACGCTATGCTACTTCCACAGCCGTATTCGGGAAGAACTGGGAGAAAACACTCCAATCCTTGCGATGGGTGATTTCAATGATGATCCCTTTAGTGATTCGCTTGTTATTCACGCCGAAGCCACAAGGGAGCGAGGTGATGTAGAGCGCACTGAGACTGTCCCCCGTTTTTACAACCTCGCTTGGCGATACCTTCAGCAAGAGGGAATCGATCGCAAAGGAAAGAAAAAATTATTGAATGGCACTCTGTATTTCAATGGAAATGGCAACGTTTTTGACCAATTGCTAGCCTCAAAAGGCCTTTTGATTTCCACCAGTCCATTACGAGTTAAAGAAGAAACAGCTCGCATAGAGTTGTTCCCTGAAATGGTTGATAGCAGGCTCAGTGAAGGTCCGATCCGATTTGGGCTGCCAAAAGGAGACGTTCAGAAGAATGTCAACAGGAAAGGATACAGCGACCATTTCCCAGTATCCGTCGAACTTGAGGAAGATCTAGTTTGAGAAGCTCCTGGTTAAGAGGTAGGTTCAATCCTCCTCGTCGGCCCCACCCGCCGGCAGCTAAGTGCATACCGTTGGCTTCCAGCAGCGCCTCATACAAGGCGATGTCGTTCAGCCGCTCCATGCCGTTCTTTTTGGTGCTGACAGAGTCGGCGCAACGAGCCAGATCGGATTTCGAGACATCGCCGAGCTCCTTGGCCTTGGCAAGAAATTTAGTTCCGATGAGCATCGTGAATGATTTGGGCTGATGGACTAACTCGAATAACCAACTGTCATTCAGCCAGGTCTGTCGCGAGGGCCAGAATCCCCTTTTTTGCCAGAAATGACGAGTATGCCAAAGGGCCGAGGCCCATGGACAAAGCCTCTGCCAGATCATTGTAATTCTACTTTTCTTCTCTGACCAAGGCCGCAGTAGACGCAGAGATTTGATTAAGCCAAGCCCATCTTCTTGCGACATAGGGCAAGGCTTTTTTCCGAAACAGTCGGCGATAGCCGGATGCGAAGCCAAAGCTGGCGTGAAACAGGGACGCCCCAAAGAGCACCCCGACCCCCGCCAGGGCGCCCAGATGCCAACCATGGGCGCCTGCTGCCACGACCAGCGCGAAGACCAGAACGGTGATGGCCAGCAGAGGCAGGCGTTGCGGGCCGAGTAAGGGCGTGGGGGACATCTGCAGCAAGTGGACGAGACGATTCAGGGCCGGCTCGCTGGCGGAGCACAGATCCCAAGGGCATCGCGGACGATCGCCCCCAGCTGATCGCTCTCCACCAGGAAGCCGTCGTGGCCATGCAGGCTACGGATGATCTGCAGGTCCTGGGCACCGGGAGCGAGGGCAGTGATCTGCTCCTGCTGGATGGCCTCGATCTGGGCCCCATGGCTGCCGATTTGGTCCGCCCCTACGACGGCCGTGGTGCCCACCATCAGGGCCCAGCGCTCGATGCCCAGGGCATCAGTGAGCCGCCGCTCCACCTCCACCATGTCGGCCAAGGTGATCAACGCCTCAGCGTGCGGCGAATGTCCTTGAGCAGCAGCAGCAGGTGCAAAGGATCGGTGGGTGAGCGTTCGAACTCCGGGATCAGGTGTTCGTAGAAGCTGCGGGCCTGCACGGATTCGGCGTGCACGAGCAAGCCGCGGCAACCGATGGCCTCGCTGAGGCTGGCCTCGTTGAGGCTGGCGACGCGGGTGATCACATCCAGCAGCAGGGCCGCACCGAGGCCCTTGCCTTCATGGCGTTGGTCCACCCCCAGGCGGGCCAGCAAGGCGATGGGCTGGGGGTCGCGGCCGGTGCCACGGCGCAATCGCTCGCGCAGAGCGGCGATTGCCAGGCTCCAGGTGTCGAAGGCACCGACGTGGGAATAATCAACTTCGTTAAAGAAAAAACCTAGGGATGGCGGCTCGCAGGTGTTTAGGAGACTCAAAAGATCTTTGAATCTTGTTGATGAGTCAATTTCTGACTAACCGCGACGGCTGCGCATTGGCTTAGGTATTATAAAATAGGGATTCCCCTCGTAGGTTGTTGCAGAGATTCAGGCAGCTTAGATCAGGCTCTCCATAGGGGAAAAGAATGCTTGAGCTCGAGGACGGGGATAGCTCCGCTGTTGGGATCTCCGGTACGACCCTAAGATCGACAACTTCAGCTTCCGCCGAAGGCCCGGTCGCTCGGGCGACCAAGGGGGAGTAGGCAGTAATGCTGTCGGCGCCGTTTTGGCTCTTGGCGAGGGATGGCCCGGTGCCGCTCTCGAGATTGGCGTTCGTCAGTGGATCTGCAGACATGCTGCTGGCCAGGAGCATGGAAGCACCGCTGTCCCTCACGGTGACCTCAAGGCTGGAGGCGGTTGGCCTACCTGACATCACAACCGGGATCTGCTCGATGTGATCCAGAAGGCTGTAGCGGTGAGTGCCCAGGGTCACCTCGCTGAGGCTCCAGCTCACCAACCCCTGGCTGTCCGCGGTCGCCGCACCACCGCTGACCGCGATGCCGTTGTCCACCAGGACCACCGCCTGGTCGGGCAGCAGCCGGGCGCTGAGGGTGAAGCTGCGGGCCGAGGTGACGTTGTCGGTGCTGGTGCCATCAGCACCGCCGGCCATATCCCCGGAAACCTCGAGATCGAGCAGGGCGAAGCGGGTGGCCACCAGATCCACGGAGGCGGGAGCCGCATCACCGATCAGGCCGGCACCGGCTGGGAGACCCTGCACGTTGGCGTTGCGATAGAAAACCTGACCGCTTTCGCTGATGCCGTCGAACGTGACGGCCGTTCCCAGGGAAGTGCCCTGCAGACCACTCACCAGCTCGATCACACCGGAACTGACCGACACGGCGAACAGATCGTCGGCGGTGATGGCGGCATCCCCAAAGGCGATGCCGTCATTCCCGAACCGTCTCGCATCGGCCGCTGTGAAGAAGACGCTCTGGCCGTCGGGACTGATGCCGCGATAAACGGAAGCCGCTCCCTGCGTCTTCGAGCCGCTGGCGGGACTGTGACTCAGCAGCGTGAGGGAGCCGGAAGCCAGGTCAAAGCTCAGGATTCCCTTGTCGTACTGACCGCTGCCGGACAGGCCGCTGCCGGTCCAGCTCAGGTAACTGGACTCGTAGATCAGGGACCGGTTGCCGGCGGCGAAGGCTTTCGGGCGGGCGCCCGCCCAGAAGCCATAGGAGCCCTGGTTCTGATTGCCACTCCAGTTGGCCAGCTGGATGCTGCGAGCCTGGGTATCCACCACGAACAGCCCATCCCCACCCTGGTTGAAGGTGAGACCTCCGGAACTCGTGCCGGCGGGAACGCCGTAGGCAAAGGCGACGTAGCGGTTGTCGCTGGAGACGACCAGGGAATTGGCAACGACACCGCCATTCATGGCGGCGGTCGGGTTGTTCTTCTGGAAGCTGAGCAGCTGCACCTCGCCGCTGATCAGATTGGCGCGGTAGAGATCTGCCTTGGTGATGTCTGCATCGGCGCTGGCGCCGAGCGTGGTGGCATCGGCGACGCTGAAGTAGACGTTGTTGCCGACCACCTGCAGGAACGTGGCCGCGCCGCTGGTGGTGGCCGTGAGGGTGCCGGCGGGATGGTTGAGCGGGCGGATCGTGCCCGTGGCGATCTCCACTGAGAACAGGTCGGTGGCGGCGCTGGCGGGATCGCTGAAGCCGAAGCGGCTGGCATCGGCGGCGCTGAACACGGCATAGGCCCCGTCGGCGCTCTGGCCCAGCAGCGTCACTGCCGCCCCGGCGCTGACGCCGGCGGAACCGCTGAGCAGCCGCAACTGGCCGTCGCTGAGGCGGGCGGCGATCAGATCGGCACTGGTGGGGGCGCTGTCGCTGAAGGCATTCCCGGCATTGCCGAGCTTGCTGACGTCGTTGGCGGTGAACAGGGCGTACTGCCCGTCGTTCGTGAGAAGCACGGTGCTGCCCAGGCCTGCACCGAGCGACTGCGTGGCGTTCCCGGCCCCATGGCTGAGCAGCGTCTGGGCTCCGCTGGCGAGGTCGTAGGCGACCAGATCGGCGCTGGCGGTGGTGTCCGCCGGCCCGGATCGGCTGAAACTGCCGATCTTCTGGACATAGTCGCTGCGCAGCACCAGGGTGCGGCTGTCGGCGCTGAGGCCGACGAAGCTGGCGTTGCGCGAGAGGCTGTTGGTCTGGCTGCCGCTCCATGTGGCCAGCTTCACCCGGCTGGTGCTGCGGTCGTAGACGAACAGATCGGAGGTGCCGCTGATCGTGCTGTTGCCGTCGGTGAAGGCTGTGTTGTTGTCACCGAAACTGGTGACGGCGGAGGAGGCGAAGACCACGGAACGACCGTCGACCGACACGCCGCCGAGGGTCACGGCCTGGTTGGATGACGTGGTGGGCGAGGCGAAACCGCGGTTGATCAGTTGCTGCACGCCGGTACGGGCATCCGCGAGGATCAGGTCCTGCGTGGTGGTGTTGCCGTCGCTGAAGGCGACACCCGCATTGCCGTACTGACCGGCATCGCCGCTGAGGAACAGCACTATTCCATCCCCGCCGCTGAGCACACGATCCACAGAGCCGACGCTGCCGCTGGAGCTGAGATTGCCGGCGGCGGACGTATGGCTGAGCAGCTGGTTGGGGCCGATCTGCAGCGCGGTGTTGACGACGGCCTGCACCGGCGCCGTGATGCGGATGTTGCCGGCCGGATCGCGCACCTGCGCCACCAGACTGTGGCTGCCATCGGCCAGGGCGGGGGTGGTGAAGCCCCAGGCCCCCCCGTTCACGCTGGCGCTGCCCAACAGAGTGGTGCCAATAAACAGCTGCACCGTGGCGCCGGGGTCGGCGCTGCCACTCAGCTGCAGGGTGTTGTCGCGGGTGCGCTCGCCGCTGCTGATCGTCGGAGTGAGACCGGTGTCGGTGCCGATCGTGGCGTTCAGGCTGGCGATCTCGACCGCGGCCTTATAGGTCGCGGCGGCCTTCAGCGGCTCCACGCTGGCGCCGGGCACGCGGCTGCCGAGGTTGGCCGCCGTGATCAGGACCTTGGCGGCCATGGCCGGGCCCTGCCAGGCCACCTCCGCATGATCGCCGCCGCTTCCCTCCCGGTTCTGCACCTCCAGCCAGTAGCGCTGGCCCGCCTGCAGGGTGATCGGAGCCGATTGCTGGCTCGCGTACTTGTCCCACTGCTGCACATTGGTCCATCCCTCCACGGAGGCGATCAGCTGCCGGCTGCCCTCCCCTTCGTCGCTGCCGAGGTAGAGCCGGGTGTCGTCATCGCCCGCCACCCAGAAGGTGTGCACACCCGTGCTGCTGGGCTCGAACAGGCCAACGATGCGGCGGGAGAAGTTGTCGGCCACGCCGCTGGCCGTGGCGCTGCTGCTGAGCAGGCCGCTGTAGACGGGGGTGGCGCTCCAGTCCTGGGTGTCGAAGGCGGTCCTGCCGCTCCAGCGGGTTTCGCTCAGCACGCGCAGCCCGTTCACCTCCAGATTCACCACGCCGTCACTGGCGGCGCCGAGGTTGTCGGTGGCGCGCACCACCAGTTGCATCGCCGTGGGACCAAGCGGCAGGCTGCCCGGATTGCTGAGCAACACCTGGCCGTCGGCGTTGATGCTGAAGGCCGGGGCACTCTCTCCGTTGCGGATGGCATTGCCGGCCAGGATCTGCCATTGGCTGATGCTGCGGCCCGGCGCCGCCGACGCCGTCACCGTCGTCACGACAGAACCGGCGGCGAGGCCTGAGGCCAGACGTCCCGTGGCAGTCTGTACCACCGGCGCCTCGCTGTCCACCAGCACGACCTCGTGCGCGCTCGGGCCGGTGATGATCGCTCCGCTGGCGTTCACCAGGGCGATGCGGAGGTTCTCCACCGTCTCGGGGAGACCATCGTTGAGCAGCGTGAGCGGTATCGACTTGCTGATCTCGCCCGGCTGGAAGGTGAGGGTGGCCAGTGGCAGGTCGTAATCGGCCCCCTGACTGGCACTGCCCGATCGCTGCAGGTCCACCGTGATCGGGGTGCTGCCCGTCGGGCGATCGAGCGTCACCATCAACAGTGGATCGCTGCCCGCGCTCTCGCGCAACACCGAACCGGTGCTGAGCAGCCGGATGTAGCGGTTGGCCGCATCCCCACCGCTTGGCAGGTCGTCGATGTCGAGCCGATGGGTCGAGGCGCCGCTGCTGAGCGTGGCCCCCGTCGGATCGATCAGCATGATCTGCGACCACTCGCTCGCCTCGCTGTGCCGATCGGGATTGACCCGCAGCCGCAGCAGCTTGCGGGTCTCCCCGGGGGCGAAGGTCAGGGTGGGGGTCTGGATCGGCGCGTTGGTCGCCGGATCGAGGAACGTCCAGTCGATGTTGTCCCCCAGAGCCGTGCCGCCGCTCACGACCGCCCTCACGCTCACCGGACTGGCGGCGGCAGCCGAGAGGATCACCGCCACATCCCGCACGTTGCTCAGCGGGTCGTGCGATTCGGAGATGCGGCTCTGGGCCGTCTCGAAGCCCACGGTGCTGGCGGCCGTATCGTTATCGCCGATGCGCAGGACGGCCTCGCTCACGACTCCCAGTCCGTAAGCGATGTCGGGTGTCAGCGTGAGGATCACGCTTTCACTGCCCTCACCCAGCGCATCATCCACCGGCGTGAAGCGGACCACGGCACCCGGAGCGCCATCGGCGATGGTGACACTGCCGGAAGTCAGACCGGTGTAGTCGCTGCCGGCGGTGGCGCTGCCGCTGAGCACGTAGTTCACCGTCAGGGCGCCGGTGGTGGTGCTGCGCTGGATGTAGAAGCGTCCCTGCCCGCTCCGCTGCTCTGAGGTGACGTCGGTGCCGCCCTCGCGAGGGGTGTCCGCATAGGCGCTCACCATCACCACCGGGCCGCTGCCGTCGTTGTCACTGATCACCAGGGCCGCCGAGCGGTCGTCGTCGAGCTGATAGGCGCTCGACTCGCTCAGGCTGAGCCGCACCACTTCGGCGGCTTCCACGGTGGTGTCCTCCAGCACCGGGATGGCGACGGTGGCGGTGCCCCGGCCGTTGGCGCCGATGCTGATCGTGGCGGAGCCGCTGGGCGCCCGGTAATCACTGCCGGCCGTGGCCGTGCCCGAGAGGGTGTACAGCGCCGTCACCGTGTCGCCGACGCGGCCCTGGGCTTCGATCACGAACGTGCCCTCCGCGCCGCCTTCGCCGGTGTTCGCGTAGCTGTAGACGGCGAGCTGCGGCCGATCGTTGTCGAGGATATCCACCGTCGCCGTGTAGGCGCGGGGATCGACGTCATAGTCCGTCGAGAAACTGGCCAGCAGCAGCGACAGCTGCTCCGTCGGCTCGCCGTAGCCATCGTCGAGGGCCTGCACCATCACCACGACGGATCGCTGGCCGGCCGCGATCGTGATCTCCCCGTTGAGCGCCTGGTAGTCGACGCCGTTGAAGGCTGAGCCGTAGGGGCTGTAGTACACCTTGAGCGCGCTGCCGGTGGAGCCGCTGCGGCTGATCCGGAAGGCGCCGCTGTCGCGGCCGATCTCCGAGGCGATCCGGTCGATTGCCTCGACGCTCACCAGCGTTCTGTCGTTGTCCAGCAACGTGATCGTGGCGGAGGCGTTGGCGCTGCTGATGTCGTAAGCCGCATCGCTGACGAGGCTCACCGTGAGCTGCTCGTCGGACTCGACCATGGCGTCGTCGAGCATCGACAGGGGGAGGGCCACACTCGTCTGGCCGGCGGCGATGGTGACCGTGAGAGAGCGGAGGGATTCGCTGACATCGGCCAGGCCGGTGCCGCCGTAGGCCAGGTTCACCACGAGCGGGGCGCTCAGGTCGGTGCCCTGGCGGCTGATCACCACCACGGCGCCATCGCTGCCGCCTTCCTGGGCAAAAGCATCGGCGGCGGTGAGGCTGAGCAAGGGGCGGCTGTTGGCGAAAGGCGTGAGCGTGCCCACGGTGACCGGCATGGAGGTGGCCGCCGTGCCCACCGCGATGCCTGTCTCCACCACACTGCTGCCGCCGCGCAGATCGGAGACCGTGAGCCTGGCGGTCACCGTGGCCGCAGCCGTCTGGGTGAAGCTGCGGGTGCAGATGGGACCGCTGCCCACCACCCCATCGCTGAACCACCAGAAGTAGACCAGCCCATCCCCGTTGGCATCGCTGGCGGTGGCGGTGAAGGTGACGGAGTCGTGCGCCATCACCTGCGAGGCCGAGGCAGTGAAGCTGGCGCTGGGGGCCACGTTGCCGGGGAAGGGTCCGTTCTGGACGGCCACGTCGAGGAAGCCGTCTCCCTGACTCAGAACGGTCACGAAGATGTCGCTGCCGGGAACGTGCCAGGTTCGGCCGATGTCGATGCCGGCATCGACCTTGACGTTGACGGTGTCGGGCGTGGCATCTACCAGGGCATTGCCGCTCTGACGCACGATCAGGAGGGAATCGCTGATGCGACCCTGGGGCGTCAGCGCACGGTGTTCGAAGGTGTAGGTCTGGCCACCGGCGCTGATCGTGAATCCATAGAGGTGATCGTTGAGCTGCACCCCCCGATCATGCGCATCGATGCGATAGATGCCGCTCGCAGGGTTGGTGAGCACCCGGTTGGCGGCCAGCCAGCCTTTGCTGAGCTTGGCGGAGAGACCGTAGTGGGCGGTGCTGTCACCACCATTGCCCATCACATCGAAGTCGTTGCCGTATTCACTGACGCTGCCGCTGGCATCGAGCCAGTTGGCATGACCGAGGCCGATCTCATGCCCCCCCTCATGGGCGATCAGGGAAAGCCCCGTCCAGCCGTTGAAGATGAAGTCGCCTCCACCCCAAGAGGCGCCACCGCGCGTCCAGTCATTGTTGCCGACGGCAATGCCCTGATAATTGGCGCGCACGTATCCGAGCTGCAGTGCCGTCGCGATGCCGAAGTTCCAGGGCGCGGCATTGTTGTTGCCGCGATCCGTAGCGAAGCCCGCATAGCCGTCGCCGGTGTCGAGATTGCGCATCCAGTCTGTGGTCTGCGCGAGCGTGATCAGCGGTGTGAAGGTGGTGGAGACATGCATTTTCCCGTAGGAATTGCGAGCCCAGAATGAATCCAGTGCCGCCATATCATCCAGCCAGACCGACTCCGCCCAGGGCGCATTGAGTTGATCCGCATAGGTGGTGCGGATGAACAGCATGCGATGGTCGCCGATCGCTTCGCTGCTGGTGCCCGCAAACGCATCCAGCGTGAATTCCTCCGCATCATTGTTGGAGGTCTCAACCCCCGTCTGGAAGCTGAGCGACGTGTTGTCGAGGATACCGGCAAAAGCATTGCCTTCCAGATCACGAATCGCCCCCTCATCGATGCGCACGTAGTGCGGCGTGCTGCTCTGCAACCACCAGGTGGGATTAATCGAGAGGGTTGAGCCGCTGAAACGGATGCGCGGACTGTTGGTCAGATCAAAGCTCTCCACCAACTCCCCATCACCGCGATAGATCTTCAGCAAGCCGCTGCCCGCCTGCACCGCCTCCGAAAATTCGAGTCGCAGATCCTGGCTGATTTCAAATTGCGTGGCATCATCGGCTGGATTGCTGCTCAGCAGTGTCAGTGCTCCCACGGGGCCTTCCGGCACATCGGTGACGCTGACCACAACCGCCTGGGTGGCGGTGTTGCCAGCGGCGTCGGTGGCAAGGATGCTGACGCTGTAGCTGGTTCGGGTCTCGAAGTCCGGGCTGGCCTTGATCGACAGGGCGCCACTGACGGCGTCGATGGCGAACGCGGATGCATCCGTCCCAGCGAGGCTGAAGGTCACGGCACTGCTGTCGCTGCAGGTTGCCGTATACACCACGGTGCCTGCCGGTTCGTTCTCGTTCACGGCAGCGCTGCCACCCGAGGTGAAAACAGGCTCGGACGAATCGACGAGATAGGAGGGATTGCTGCCGATGGCCGCATGGAGGAGATTCGCATCGATACCGGCCCGATCGCGAATGCTGCCGCCATTGAGACGAAGACTGCTGGCATCGATCGAGATGCCATCGGCATCGTTCTGGCCGGGCTGGATGGTGTAGGAGAAGGTGAGCACACTGGTGCCACTGCCGCCGCTGAATCCGGCCTGGACGATGCTGCCGTTGATGTTGAGGCCGAGGCTGGGCGTGCCGGTGACGAAGACCACCTCACTCAGGTTGACGCTGACGATCACCCCATCGCCGGCGTTGAGTCGGTTGTTCTGGGCCCCGCTCGCCGCCGTAAGCGCCACCGCCGTGACCGTCGGCACCGTCGTGTCCACCATGGCGGTGTAAGGAGTACTAGCGGGAGCGAAATTGCCCGTGGCATCGGCCACGAGAGCCGTGTAACTGACCACCTGGCCATGGACGAGGATGCGGCTGTCAATGAAGGTCCAGCTGTTTCCGGTGACAGTGGATGTGCCGAGAAAGGTCACGCCGTCATAGACGCGCACGCTGTCGTTTGTTGCGAGGGAGCTGCTGAGGCTGCCGCTTAGGCTGAGGGAATTGTCATCCGTGTCGCCGCCATTACTCACCGTTCCCTGTATTCGTCCGACGTTGTCGCTGATGCCGCTGATCGTGACGGTCTGCAGGGGTGCCACCGTGTCGAGAATGAAGGAGCGGCTGGTGCTGAGGGGTCCCTGGTTGCCAGCCTGATCCACCACCCGCGCGGTGATGGTGTAGGTGCCATCGGCGA
>JBKCPG010000230.1:0-2851 GCA_046309395.1 Cyanobacteriota bacterium
TCATTCCCCACCGGGCTGAGGGGCGCCGAGTCTCCATCGGCCCTTGAAGGTTGCCAAGATTGACGACCGCCTTAGAACAATGCTGGTCCCCAATCCCTTCTGCCCCCTCACCGCCGCCAAGATCGCTGGGCTCCAGGCCACCGTGCTCTTGCTGCTGACCCTGCTGATCAAGGCCAAAATCCAGATCAAAACCGCTTCAGCCCTGGGGTTGACCTTGCTGGCCCTGCAAACCCTGGTGTTCCTCGCCGCCGCTGCCGCCCTGGGCCTGGCGGCCCTTGGCGGAGGGGCCTTGGCGTTCCACCGCCGCCAAACCCAAATGGTGTGAGGCCCGCTCCGGCAAGCTGGGCCTCTTCCAAGCCTTGCCCCATGCCCGCTCCCACTCTTTCAAGGCGCCTGCTGGCCTGTTTGGCCGCCTGTCTTGTGATGTTGGCCACAGCCCTGCCCGCCCGGGCCGACTTCACCCTGCCTCCTTTGCCCTACGCCGCCGAGGCCCTGGAGCCCGTCATCGACGCCACCACGATGACCCTCCACCACGATCGCCATCACGGCGCCTACGTGGCCAACCTCAACGCCCAGATTCAGGCCAATCCTGATCTGGCCAACCTCAGCCTGGAGGAGCTTCAGGGGCAAATCTCCCGGTTCCCCGTGGCGGTGCGCAACAACGGGGGCGGCCACTGGAACCACAGCCAGTTTTGGACCGCCATGGCCCCGAAGGGAGAGGGAGGCGCGCCCTCCAGGGATCTTCTGGCGGCCATCAACCGCGACTTCGGCTCGCTGGAGGCGATGCAAGCCCAGTTCAACCAGGCGGCGGCGGGGCGCTTTGGATCGGGCTGGGCCTGGCTGATCCGCAAAGGCGATGGGGGACTGGCCATCACCAGCACCGCCAACCAGGACAACCCGTTGATGGATCTCCCCGGCATTGAGCGAGGCACGCCCCTGCTCGGCCTGGACGTGTGGGAGCACGCTTACTACCTCAAGCACCAAAATCGGCGTGCCGACTACATCCAGGCCTGGTGGCCCCTGGTGAACTGGACCACCGTGAATCGTCGCTTCGCCGCCTCGCGCTAGCGACCAGGCGATGGCGGGGGCGGATCCGCCTGCTGTCCCTTGCGGAATTCGTGGCGCGGGAACGGGGAAGAGGAAACAGTTTTACCGTTTTGCCGCGCCATGTTTGCCAGGGAACACCACACAGGCGATTTTTGTTCCATTGTATTGAGTCCAACGCGCCGCGCTTCCAGGCCCATGCCCATGCCCTCGCACCCTCTGAGTCGGTTCACCCCATCGGCGGGCCTGGCTCACCCGAAGGTCGCCATGGGTCAAGAACACCCGAATCACCCGGGGCCCACCAAATTTCCCTCTTGAGCCGCGTGTCTTAACCTAGGGTCACCCAATCCCCAGGGATTGATTTTAAGTTTTTGCCCTGTACGCGAACAGCAGCCGCGAACAGCTTCTCCCCTCAACAGCCATGCCACTGTTCACCGGCGACGCACTCGACAACATCATCACTGGCAGTGCTGATGCGGACACGATCCTTGGCCTCGCTGGCAACGATCTCCTCAATGGCCAGGGCGGCAACGACAGCATTGACGGGGGCGACGGCGGCGATGTCATCAACGCCGGGGCCGGCAACGACACCGTCCTCGCTGGAATAGGTAACGACAGTGTCCTCGGCGGCACGGAAGACGACGTCCTCGACGGCGGCGCTGGCGCCGACACCCTCAGCGGTGAGGCCGGCCTCGACTCCATCAGCGGCGGCGCGGACAACGACACCCTCTTCGGCGGGGACGGCAACGATTCCCTTGCCGGTGACGCTGGCAATGACAGCCTGCAAGGTGACGCCGGCAACGATTCCCTCTCCGGTGGCACGGACAACGACACCCTGTTGGGCGGCACGGGCAACGACGTCCTCATCGGTGGAACCGAGCATGACAACCTTTGGGGCGGCACCGACAACGACACCCTCCTCGGCGAGGCTGGCAATGACCAGCTCCGCGGAGAAGCCGGCAACGACAGTGTGGACGGCGGCGATGGCGCTGATTATTTTTACGATTACGAAGGCAACAACACAGCCCGTGGTGGGGCCGGTAACGACACCATCTATGGAGCCGGACTGATTGATGGCGGGGATGACAACGATTCCTTGTACTACCACACCTATGCAGCCTACGGAAACCCAGCGGTCACGGTGAATGGTGGGGCGGGAAATGATTTCATCGCCGAGTGGGGTTCCAACACCCATGGTTCCCTTCTCGATGGCGGCGCCGGCAACGACAACATCAACGGCAGCTCCTACAACGAAAGCATTCTCGGGGGCACCGGCCTCGATCTCATTTCAGGCAACGGCGGCAACGACTCCATCGACGCGGGCGAGGGCGACGACACCATCACCGGCGGCGGTGGCAACGACACCATCGACGGCGGGGATGGCAGTGACCGGGCGCTGTATGGCGGCACCATCGAGCAATACACCGTGCTCCGCGATGGCCTTGATTTTCTCGTCTTCGACAACCGCGGCGGTGCTCCCGATGGCATCGATCGGCTCCGGGGCGTGGAAACCCTCGCCTTCTCTGGTGGTCTCACCTTCCAACCCACCTCCGCCAACACAGGCACCCTGCAAACGGGCACTCCAGGCCCTGACACCATCACCGGCAGCGACTTTGGCGACCAGATCGATGCCGGTGACGGCAACGACACCATCCTGGGTCTCGGCGGCAGCGATCTCCTCAATGGCCAGGGCGGCAACGACAGCATTGACGGGGGCGACGGCGGCGATGTCATCAACGCCGGGGCCGGCAACGACACCGTCCTCGCTGGAATAGGTAACGACAGTGTCCTCGGCGGCACGGAAGAC
>JBKCPG010000231.1:0-9237 GCA_046309395.1 Cyanobacteriota bacterium
AGCGCGAGTCCAGCGAGGCCGCGGGTCAACGTAAGATCGACTTCGGCATAGGCTAGCCCCGAAGGTTTGCTTGCCGTCACATGGAGTGGGCTCCGCCCCGTTCCCCTGACGGCGGCGATTGGCCGGCCCGCTACGCCGTAATCGAGAAGGCCTATCGGGAAGGCCGCTGGGACACCGTCATGGAGACGGGCACTCTTTTCCTCCGGGAGCTGCCAGAGACCGATCCAGGGCCCGACCTCACGGCGCTGCGCCACCGAGCCCAGCTGTTGGTGGCCCACACCTTGCTGCATGGGTATGGCGATCGAGACGCCGCCGAGGATCTCTACGAACTGGTGCGTCAAAGCGATGGGGAACCCGCCCTGCGCCAGATCGCGGAGGACGGACTGAATCTGTGTCACCAGCCGCTCGCCTCGACCTTGACGGTCGACGAGGACGGGATGGAGGAGGACTCGACGCCCTCTCCCCCCCTGCTGTTTCTCCCAGAGAAGGAGCGGGCCGAGCTCGCCAAGGCCGCTGAAGCTCCTCCGCCGCTCATGACCCCTTCGCCGGCGGTGACCCGCGGTCAACAGCCGGCGAGGGAAACCGAAGCGGAGCCAGAGGAAGCGGCCACCGACCAGGGGTTGGGGTTGGCCGCGGATCCCTTTGTCCCCTCCGAAACGACCCCAACCCACGCCAGCCTCAACGGACTCCCCGTGATGCCCTGGCTTGAGCGACAACCAACCCCCAAAGAGGCCACCTCCACCCCCCCATCGGTGGTGGCTGAGGTGGTGGAGGAACCGGAACTGATCGAGGTGTACCAGGCCAGCCCCGCCCTAGCCGAAAACGTCGACCTGGAGGTTGCCCCGGCGCCCCAAGCGCCTCAGGCCAAGGCGGCGTCCAAGGGTGAAGCCGCCGCCAAGGACGATGGGGGCCTGAGGGCCGGGTTGCTGGCGGTGGTGGTGGGCTGAAGCGCCCCCGCCATCAGCCCGCCAGGGCGGCGGAGCGGCGGCGGCGGGTTCGGCCGGCCTCGAGTTCAGGCTCCTCGGGCTGGGCGGCGGGCTTCGCCGCGTTCACCACCGGCTCGGGTCGCGGGCGTGGCTCCGACCCCCCGTCCCGTCCCCGGTCACGGCCCACCTGACGACCCTTCGAGGCCGGTCGGGTGTCAGGCTCAGCGTCGGCCTGGCCCTTGTAGGCGGGGCTTCCCGCGGGAGCCGGTTGCACCAGGCAAATGATGAGGGGGTCGACCTGCAGCTCCCGCCTCAGGCGCCGCTGCAGGCCCACTTCCACCTCCCGTTGCACGCCCACCCAATCCACATCAGGGGCTTTGCCCCCCGTCTCGCGGCACAGCTGGTTCCAACGGTTTTCCAGCACCCAGCGGATCTCGCGCTCCGCCCAGATGGAGAGCTTGCGGGGATCGGCGGTGGTGACAACGCCCCGCAGATTGACCCGGGGCGGGGCCGCCATGACGCCATCGGTGCTGATGACAGCCAGCAGGGTGATCACCCCGTCCTCCGCCAACTGCTGGCGCTCCTTGAGAACGCGGGCGTCCACGATCCCATTCCGGGAGGCGTCCAACAGCTCGATGCCAGCCTTGACGGCTTCGCCACGCCGGATGGATTCCGGAGTGAGCTCCACCACATCACCGTTGTCGATGATGAGGATGTTGTCGGCGGGCACACCCATCGATTGGGCGGTCTTGGAGTGACAAACCAGCATGCGATGTTCCCCGTGGACGGGAACAAAAAATTTGGGACGGGTGAGGGCCAGCATCAATTTCTGGTCTTCCTGGCTGCCATGACCAGAGACGTGGATGCCCTCCCCTTTGCCATACACCACTTTGGCGCCCAACATCATCAAGCGATCAATGGTGTTCACCACCGAAATGGTGTTCCCGGGAATCGGGCTGGCCGAGAAGATGATGGTGTCGGTTGATTTCACCTGCACCTGCGGATGTTCGCCGCGGGAAATCCGGCTCAGCGCGGCCAAAGGCTCTCCCTGGCTACCCGTCATCAGCAACACAACCTCCCGATCCGGCAAATCGCGAATCTGCTTGATGGGAACAAAAAGTTCATCCGGGCAACGCATGTACCCCAATTCCCGGGCCTTGGCGATCACGTTGAGCATCGAGCGTCCCAACAGGCCAACCTTGCGTCCATGCTTCATGGCCAGTTCAAGAATCATCGAAACCCGATGCACGGAACTGGCAAACGTGGTGACAATCACCCGTCCCTCAGCCTTGCCAAAGTGACGATCAAGGTTGGGGAAAACGGAACGCTCCGGCGGAGTGAATCCAGGCAATTCCGCATTGGTGGAATCACTGAACAAGCAGAGCACGCCTTTCTCACCGTAGTGAGCGAGGCGCTGCAAATCAAAGGTTTCTCCATCCACCGGGGTGTGGTCGAACTTGAAGTCACCCGTAAACACCACCACCCCCACAGGCGTGGTGATCGCCAAGGAATAACTGTCGGCAATGGAGTGGGTGTTGCGAATGAATTCCACTTTGAAGTGCTGGCCCACACTGACCACATCGCGGGGGCTGACAGTTTGCAGCGTGGTGCGATCTGTCACCCCAGCCTCCTCCATCTTTCCCGTGAGCATTGAGAGGGCAAGCCGGGGCCCGTAGATGACAGGGATGTTGAAATTCTTCAGGTGATAAGGAATGCCACCGATATGATCTTCGTGGCCATGGGTGACGATCATGGCGCGGATTCGCTTGTGGTTCTCCCGCAGATAGCTGGTATCGGGCAGAACCACATTCACCCCATGCATGCCATCACTGGGAAACGCCAAACCGGCGTCCACAAGCATGAGCTCGTCTCCATACTCAAAGACGCATGTGTTTTTACCAATCTCATGCAAACCCCCAAGGGGGATCACGCGAAGGGCGGGCTGCTTGGTGGTGGCGGAGGTGATCTTGGTGGGATTTACGCTGGAACTTGTCATGAAAACAGGGTGGGAATAAACAACTCGGTCTGGGCGAAGCCTTGGCGTCAGGTGGGACGCAGGGCAGCGAGGATGGAGGAGAGGCGTTCACGCACGTGGCTATCAGCGGACGGCAGGGGGAGGCGGGGGGCGCCAACAGGCCATCCAGAGAGCTCCAAGGCGGCTTTCACGGGGATGGGATTGGTGGTGCAGAAAAGGGCTTTGAAAAGGGGCAACAGCTGGTCGTGGAGGGCCAGGGCCTCACGGTTTTGACCGGAGAGAAAGGCCTGAACCATGGCTTGAATCCGCTCACCCACCAGGTGACTGGCCACGCTCACCACTCCAACCGCCCCGACGGAGAGCATCGGCAAGGTGAGGGAATCATCGCCGCTGTAAACAGCCAGGTGATCGCCGCAGAGGGCACGCAGCTGTTGCACTTCTTCCGTGGTGCCGCTGGCCGCCTTGAAGGCCACCACATTGGGATGGGCCAGCAGACGCTCCACCGTTTCCGGGGCGAGATGGCAGCCCGTGCGGGAAGGAATGTTGTACAGCATGATGGGGAGTTCTGGCGCCGCCTCGGCGACCGCCCGAAAATGGGCTTCCAGGCCCTCCTGGGGGGGTCTGTTGTAGTAGGGCACCACCACAAGCGCCCCGTCAGCTCCAAGGGTCGCGGCTTCGCGGGTCGCCTCCACCGCCTCGGCCGTGCAGTTGCTGCCGCTGCCGGCCATCACCACCGCGCGGCTTCCCACCGCCCCCTTCACCGCCGAAAACAGCGCGTGCTGTTCGTCCCAGCTGAGGGTTGGCGATTCTCCGGTGGTGCCACACACCACCAGGCCATCGGAGCCATGGCGCACCAGGTGATCGGCGAGGCGCTCCGCCAGAGGCAGATCCAGGGCGCCATCGGCGCCGAAGGGAGTCACCATCGCGGTGAGCACGCGGCCAAAGGGGGGCGGAGGCTCCATGGGCGGGTGGCTCAAGACTCACCTCCGCGGCCGGCCATCAGAAGTTCGGCGATCTGAATCGCGTTGAGGGCCGCCCCTTTGCGGATCTGGTCGCCGCAGAGCCAAAGCTCCAGGGCCTGGGGATGGCTGAGATCTTGCCGAATGCGGCCGACAGCCACCAGATCCCGTCCCGTGACATCGATGGGCATGGGGAACCTGTTGGAGCCAAAGTCCTCCAGGACCGCGACGCCCTGGGCCCGCGCCAGGAGCCCTCTGGCCTCGTCGGCGGCGAATGGCGCCTCGAACTCGATGTTCACGGCCTCCGAGTGGGCGCGCAGCACGGGCACGCGAACGCAAGTGGCGCTCAGCAGGAGATCGGGCCGCCCCATGATCTTTCGAGTCTCCCGCACCATCTTGAGCTCTTCCTCGCAGTACCCGTTGGCTTCGAGAGGCGAGTTGTGGAGAAAGAGATTGAAGGCCAAGGAGTAGGGCAACACCTCGCTTTGCGGTGTTTCTCCCTCCAGCACGGCGCGGGAGAGCCGGCGCAACTCCTCCATGGCCCGGGCCCCGGCCCCGCTGGCCGACTGATAGGTGCTCACCACCACCCGCCGAATCCGGCTCCTGGCCTCCAAAGGAGCCAGCACCAGGCACAAGAGAATGGTGGTGCAGTTGGGATTGGCGATGATTCCCTGATGGGTGAAGGCCGCCTCGGGGTTCACTTCCGGCACCACCAGGGGAACCTGGGGATCCATGCGGTAGGCGCTGGAGTTATCGATCACCACCGCCCCGCTGGCCACGGCCTGGGGGGCCCACCGCTTCGACACCGTCCCCCCGGCGGAAGCCAACACCAGATCCAGCCCCTCGAAGCTGGTGGGCTCCACGGCCCGCACCCTGAGGAGTTCCTCGCCCCACATCACCTCCTGACCCGCGGAGCGGGGAGACGCCAGCAGGCGCAGCTCGCGGACGGGGAACTGGCGCTCCCTGAGGAGATGGAGAATCTCTTCCCCAACCGCTCCTGTCGCGCCAAGGACGCCGACGCGCAACGGGCGGGAAGGCAGCGTGCGTGAGACGCCACTTCGCGGTTGGGGGTGGGGATCGGTACTGGAGAGCGTGGTCACCGAAGGGGAGAGACTGGGGTTGGGAACGGAGGCGCGAGAGGGAGGTTCGGGGGGGTTGGCCAATGGGGTGAACGATCCCCGGGGACCGGCCCACTCGGGGAAGGATCCACGGGCGGGGTCCATGGGAAGGACGGATGGCGTTCGGGACACGGTGCCCGACAACAGCTCACCGCCGTGGCGGTGGCGGCTGGGTATATCGACTCGACTGAGCGTCTTGCCAACAATACGTGGCCAAGGCGGCCCAAGGCCACTTCTTAGGATGGGAGATTGCCCGCCGTTCGGCCCCGTCCATGACCCCAGCCGCCAGCTCCTCCACCGGCCAGGCCACGAGCCTGAAAGTGAGCGCCCACCCGCGGCCTGGAAGCCGCGTGGCCCTGGAAGTGGCGATTCCCGGTGGGCGCTGCCAGGCCAGCTATGACGCCGCCGTGGAGAAACTCAGCCGCAGCGTGAAGCTGCCCGGATTTCGCAAGGGCAAGGTTCCACGGTCCATTTTGATTCAACAATTGGGTCCCCTGAGGATCCGGGCCACCGCCCTGGAAGACCTTGTGGAGAGCGTGTGCCGCGACGCGCTGGAACAAGAGAAGATCGAGGCCATCGGTCGACCAGAGCTGGGGGAGGGCTTCGAAACCGTGCTGGATCGCTTCGCGCCAGGCGCGGATCTGGTGGTCACCCTGGAGATGGATGTGGAGCCCTCTCCCACGCTCAAAGCCACCAAGGGGCTGAAGGCGGAAGCCACCCCTGTCACGTTTGATCCCGCCAGGGTGGACGAGCTTTTGGACCAGTCGCGCCGCCAGCTCGCGGCCCTGGTGCCCGTGGAGGGACGGCCAGCCGCCATGGGCGACGTGGCCAGGATCGGTTTCAAAGGGGTCTTCAGCGACAGCGGGGAGCCCATTGAGGGCGGCGACAGCGAGGGGATGGAGGTCGACTTGGAGGAGGGCCGCATGATTCCAGGCTTCGTGGAGGGCATCGTCGGCATGGACGTGGCGGCCACCCGAGAGGTCGCCTGTTCCTTCCCGGAGTCGTATCCCCAAAAGGATGCCGCCGGACGCCCGGCCTCGTTCACGATCACCCTGATCGATCTCAAGACCAGAGAGCTTCCGGCGCTGGATGACGCCTTCGCCCAGCAAGCCAGCGACAAGGCCACCTTGGCCGAGCTGAGGGCCGACCTGGAATCACGCCTGAAGGAGGACGCCGAGCGGCGCCACCAGGCCAATCGTCGGGAGGCGCTGCTTGAGGCCCTGGTGGAGCAGCTGGAGGTGGAGCTGCCCGAAACCCTGGTCCAGCGGGAAACCCGCGCCCTGGTGGAACAAACGGTCAGCCAGATCGCCCAGCAGGGGATGGATGTCAAAAAGGTCTTCACCCCCGATGTGGTGCGCGGCTTGATGGACACCTCCAGGCCAGAGGCGGAAAAACGGCTGCGGCGCGGCCTGGCGCTCCAAGCCTTGGCCACCGCCGAGGCGATCGAGGTGGATCCAGAGGAGCTGGCCTCCCGGTTGGCCGAGGTGAGGGGCGAACTGGGCGACCGGGCCAACATTGACGACGAGCGCCTGCTCCTCGCCGTTCGTGACGACCTGCTCCAGGAGAGGCTTCTCAGCTGGCTCGAGGCCAACAGCACCATCAGCGAGACCACGGAACCGGCACCCGCCACGACACCGACACCGGCCACGGCACCAGAAAAGGTGGCCGACAAGCCCAGCAAAGCCAAGACCGCCAAAAAGGCGGAACCCGCCGCCGAAAGCCCTCAGGCCACCACCAAGACCAAGAAGCCCTCGGTGCCCATAGATTGAGAGAGCCGTTTTTTCCCTCGGCTCCCCGCGTGTGAACCAGGTTCTTCCCCACCCCGTGCACAGTCTTTGGCAAGCACCCCGACCCTGGGCGGCCTGGTGTCCCCCGGCCGCTTCACCCGGCGTGCTGCCGACGGTCGTGGAGCAGTCTGGGCGGGGCGACCGAGCCTTTGACATCTACTCCCGCCTCTTGCGGGAGCGCATCATCTTCCTGGGCACCGGCATCGATGATCAGGTGGCCGACTCCCTGGTCGCCCAGCTGCTGTTCCTCGAAGCGGAAGATCCTGAAAAAGACATTCAGATCTACATCAACTCCCCGGGCGGCTCGGTGACCGCGGGACTGGCCATCTACGACACCATTCAGCAGGTGAGCCCCGATGTGGTCACCATCTGTTACGGGCTGGCGGCGAGCATGGGCGCGTTTTTGCTGTCCGGGGGAACGAAAGGCAAGCGTCTGGCCCTCCCCAACGCCCGGATCATGATCCACCAACCCCTGGGGGGCGCCCAGGGGCAAGCGGTGGACATCGAAATCCAGGCCAAGGAAATCCTCTATCTCAAGGACACCCTCAACAGCCTGATGGCTGAGCACACCGGCCAGCCCCTCGACAAGATCGCTGAGGACACCGACCGCGACTATTTCCTTTCCCCGCGAGAAGCGGTTGAATACGGCTTGATTGACAGGGTCGTGGAGGGCACTCCCTCCCCGAGCCCGGTTTGATCCTTAAGGACCGCAGACCTGCAGGCGCTTGAGGGCATCCTTGAAAGCGGGGCCGCCCCGTACGCTCCCCCCCGACCGAGTTCATGGCCAAATTCGACGCCCATCTCAAGTGCTCCTTCTGCGGCAAGTCCCAGGATCAGGTGCGCAAGTTGATCGCTGGACCCGGGGTCTACATCTGCGACGAGTGCATCGATCTTTGCAACGAGATTCTCGACGAGGAACTCGTGGAAGGCCACGGTCATGGTGGGCGCCCCTCCCCAGAGACCTCCCGGAAAACAACCCAAAAGAAAACCCCCAAGCCAGCTCCCACCCTGGCCTCCATCCCCAAGCCCCAGCAGATCAAAACCTTTCTCGACCAGCAGGTGGTGGGCCAGGAGGAAGCGAAAAAAGTCTTGGCCGTGGCTGTTTACAACCACTACAAGCGCTTGGCCTGGCAAGGGGATGGCCAGGGGGAGACCGATCGCTCAGCGACCCGTCTTCACAAATCCAACATCCTGCTGATCGGCCCCACGGGATGTGGCAAAACCCTGCTCGCCCAATCCCTGGCCGAGCTGCTGGATGTGCCCTTCGCCGTCGCTGACGCCACCACGCTCACCGAGGCGGGCTATGTGGGGGAGGATGTGGAAAACATCCTGCTGCGGTTGCTGCAAAAGGCCGAGCTGGATGTCGACCTGGCCCAGCGGGGCATCATCTATATCGATGAAATTGACAAAATCGCCCGTAAAAGTGAAAACCCCTCCATCACCCGCGACGTCTCAGGCGAAGGGGTGCAACAGGCCCTGTTGAAGATGCTGGAGGGAACGGTGGCCAACGTTCCGCCCCAGGGGGGCCGCAAACATCCCTATCAAGATTGCATTCAGATCGACACCAGCCAAATCCTGTTCATCTGCGGTGGAGCGTTCGTAGGGCTGGAAGACGTGGTGCAAAAACGGATGGGCCGCACTGCCATCGGTTTTCTCCCAGCCGATGGCCAAGGTCGCCCGAAAGGCAACAAGGATCGCCACGCCGCCGAAGTTCTCCGCCATCTCGAACCAGACGACCTGGTGCGTTACGGGCTGATTCCAGAGTTCATCGGTCGCTTGCCCGTCACCGCTGTGCTCGAACCACTGGATACGGCTGCCCTTGAAGCGATCCTCACGGAGCCCAGAGATGCTTTGGTGAAGCAATTCCAAACCCTGTTGAGCATGGATAACGTGCGCCTGGATTTTGAGCCCGGAGCCGTCGAGGCCATCGCGGCCGAAGCCCACCGCCGCAAAACAGGGGCACGAGCGTTGCGCGGGATCGTGGAGGAGCTGATGCTGGAGGTGATGTACGACCTGCCCTCCCGCCGCGATGTGAAGACCTTTACCGTCACCCGGGATCTGGTGGAGCAGCGCAGTCGCTCGAACGTGTTGCCCATCCCCAGTGCCAACGGCAGAACCGATCAAGCCAGCGCCTGAGCGGCAATCCCCACCTGGGCATCACTGCACCCTTGAACCCAAGGGCGCGATGCTGGCTTAGCCCCTACAGTCCGACCTTGGCCGCAGCCGACCACCTGCAGGTCCCCCGCCAACACGGCCTCTTCAACCACCACGGCATCGACCTGGGAGATGGCACGGTGGCCCATTATCTGGAGGGACGGGAGATTCTGCGCAGCCCAAGGGCCGAGTTCAGCCGCGGTCTGGCGATCACCACCGTGGACTATCCACCGGACCTTTGTTCACCTCCTGGGGTCACGATGCGCCGGGCCATGGGCCGGCTGGGGGAACAGAACTACAACTTGCTCTTCAACAATT
>JBKCPG010000232.1:0-13971 GCA_046309395.1 Cyanobacteriota bacterium
CTGGACTGACCTGGTGGGGCGGGAGACCAGTCGATTGCGGGAGCGGTTTCCGGAGGCGGGCGGCGCGTGGGAGGATCGCCTGGTGGGGTGGTTGGAGGAGCCGCCCTGGGACCCTCCCCCCCGGGACGGTCCCGGGGGGGAGGGTCCCAGGGCGGCTCCTCCAACCACCCCTCCAGGCGATCCTCCAACGCGCCGCCCGCCTCCTGAAACCGCTCCCGCAATCGACTGGTCTCCCGCCCCACCTGGTCAGTCCAGCGACGGGAACGGCTCACCAAGTCGTGCCGGAGGCTGGCGCGGGCCAGGGGCAGATCATCCAGATCGCTCAGGGCTGTGGAGACGCGGCCAGACCGCTGATCCACGATGCGCTCCAGGCTGAGGCGCCAGCGGCTGGTTCCTGGCAAGCGCGGATCGCTGCGAGCCACCAGGTAATGGGCGATCGTGCCGCCGCGCGGCTCCACGGCGGCGTCAGCCACGGTGCCGAGCGGTTGGCCTTCAGCTCCGAGCAGCTGGGCGCCCAGGAGTGTGGGGAGGCGCCCCACCGTCGCCGCGTCACTGACGGAAGGCTCGCCTTTCACAAAGACCTCCCCCTCGCTCAGGCCCCGCAGTTGATCCAGACGCCACACCAGCCTCTTTTGCGAGAGGGCAGAGGGTTTGCTCACCCAGCCGAGGAGCCGATGCACCGGTGGATGCATCCAGGCCATCTGGCCTGGCCCGTGGTCGAGACCTTGATCGCAACGCACCCGGCGGCGCAGCAGATCACTCAGCAGCAGCAGCTCGGGAAGGGGCAAGGCCTCAGGCGCGAATCTGCACAGGCATCACAAGATAGGTGTAATCGACTCCCGCCTCTCCCACCGGGGACAGCACGGCGGGGGTGGTGGGAGCGTTGCAGCGCAAGCACACCCGCTCAGTGCTGATGGCCTTGAGCCCCTCCAGCAAATAACGCACGTTGAACGCGATGTCGATCGGCTCCCCGTCGATCTCAGCGGGCAGTTGCTCCGAACCACTGCCCACGTCCTGGGCATCCACGGAGATCACCACCACTCCCCGAGCGGGATCGAGGGCGACCTTCACCACGTTGTTGTGCTGATCCGCGAGCACCGCCACACGCTCCAGGGAGGCCGTGAAGGCGCGTCGATCCACGGTGATGGAGCGGCTGAAGCTGGCGGGAATCAATTGGCGGTAGTTGGGATAGGTGCCTTCCAGGCTTCTGCTGGTGAGCACCTGGTCGGCCCAGAGGAGCACCACCTGACCCCGATCGCAGAACAGGCTCACGGGATCGGCGGAAGGGCGTCCCGTCAGCAGCCTCTCCAGTTCCCGCAAGGAGCGGGCGGGGACGGTGACGGCGAAGGACTCCGCCTCGCCCGAGGAGGACGCCTCCGGCAGCGAACGGGGGAGACGAAGCACCGCGAGCCGGTGACCGTCCGTGGCGGCGCACTCAAAGCCCTCGGCGTCCAGATGCATGTGCACCCCGGTGAGCAACTGTTTGGCCTCATCCCCGCTGCTGGCGAAGAGGGTGGCCTTCAGGCCTTGCGCCAGAGCCTCGGGATCCAGCTGGATGGGGGTGCCGGTTTGCACCAGGGGCAGATCGGGGAAGTCGTCAGCCGCCATGCCCCGCATCTGGTAGGAGCCAGACAGGCTGGTGAGTTCCACCTGCTCCAGGCCCTCCTCACAGCTGAGGGTGATCGGGCTGTCGGTGGAGAGCCGGGTGACGATCTCGGCGAAAAGCCGGGCTGGCAAGGTGACCGCCCCGCTGCTTTCGACGCTGGCGGGGAGGGTGGTTTGGATGCCGAGGTGGAGATCAAAGCCCGTCAAGCTCAGCCGGTTGGTGGCGGCGTCCGCCGTGAGCAGCACGTTGGCGAGCACGGGATGGGTGGGACGAGCGGCCACGGCGCGGCTCACCAGCTGGAGGCTGGCGCTGAGTTCGGCCTGGGAGCAAACCAGCTTCATAGGGGCCTGGAGATGGGCACGGATCAGCCGCCATACGGTTTCACACCATCGGGCCATGCGCAACCACGAGCCGCGCCAACGCGCCGATGACCAGGGATGGGGAGTCCCGAATCCTGTCTAAGGGATTTAAAACTTTATTGAATCAAAAACCAGTCGTCGTAGAGCCTGGGGAAACGGCGGAAAACCTGCCGCTCGCGTGCGCTGACCTGGTTTTTCTCTCCCGAACCGCTGGGGAAGGGGGAGCGGCGATTGGGAAGAACCTCGCGGTTTTCCCCATTTTCAGCCCGTGGGGAAAAACCGGGGGCCTTGATCTCCACCTTCCGGGCTCCGTTTCCCCTGCGGGAGGAAAGGCTCTCCCACAGCTTTTCCCTAGGCCAGTTCGTGGGGTGGCCCTCGCCTAAAACCCCATCACCGTGGCCACGGTGTTGGTGTCGGGCTCCAGCCCGGTGTGGAACCGGGAGTCGTTGTGTTCAATGGCCGTGGTGGGGTCTTTCAGGCCGTTTCCGGTGAGCACACACACCACCGTGGCTCCAGCGGGCACCTCCTCCTTCCGTTTCAACAGCCCGGCCACGGAAGCCGCGCTCGCCGGCTCACAGAAGACCCCTTCCTCCCGACCGAGCAACTTGTAGGCCTCGAGAATCTCGTTGTCGCTGACGGCAAGGAACCCGCCCTGGCTTTCCCGCTCCGCTTTCAGGGCGTTTTCTTTGTTGACAGGGTTGCCAATGCGAATGGCGGTGGCGATTGTGTCGGGTTGCTCCACCGTATGGCCCAGCACCAGGGGCGCGGCACCGGCGGCTTGAAAGCCCATCATGCGGGGCAGTTTCTGGCTGTAGCCAGCCTCGCGATATTCCTTGAAGCCCAGCCAATAGGCGCTGATGTTGCCCGCGTTGCCGACTGGAATGCAGAGCCAATCGGGGGCTTCCCCTAAGGCGTCCACCACCTCAAAGGCCGCCGTTTTCTGCCCTTGCAAGCGGTAGGGATTGAGGGAGTTGACGAGGGTGACGGGGTAGCGCTCCGCCACCTCACGCACGATCGCCAGCGCCCGGTCAAAGTTGCCCTTCACCGCCAACACTTCCGCGCCATAGAGCAGAGCTTGCGCCAACTTCCCCTGGGCCACGTAGCCATCCGGGATGAGCACAAAGGCCCGCATGCCCCCGCGCCGGGCATAGGCCGCGGCCGCCGCTGAGGTGTTGCCTGTGCTGGCGCAGATCACGGCTTCCGAGCCCTCTTCCTTCGCCTTGCTGATCGCCAGCGTCATCCCCCGGTCTTTGAAGGAGCCCGTGGGGTTGAGGCCATCCACTTTCAGATGCACCCGCACGCCTCGGCCAACGCGCTCGGCGATCCGGGGGGCGGGAATCAGCGGGGTCGCCCCTTCCCGCAGGGTGATCACCGGGGTGGCCGCCGTGACGGGCAGCCAAGTTCGGTACGCCTCGATCAGCCCCGGCCAGTCCTGCATCGTGGGACGTTGACCCAGGCGACGCAGAGCTTGCAGCAGGGGCACGGGGGATCAGGGAGGGAAAGAATGAATCTAAACGGCCCTTTCCCGTTCCTCACGCCGATCCGAACAGAAGAGTGGGGTTGTCCGCGTCCTGATGACCCCGCGTTCCCTCAGGAGCTCTTGGCGGGGCCTGGCTTGCCCGGACCGTCGCCCCGTAGACCGTCGAGGGGCGATTCGGAGAAGAACCGCATGAGATCGCTGATGGAGCTCGCTTTTCTCGCCAGGGCGAGGAGAGCGGGCACATTGACGGCCATCTCCCGGGTGGGGTAAGCCTTCAAAAAGCCGAGGGCGGAGAGATTGCCATCTCCCTCGGCGATGCCGAGCACCACAGCCGAGCGCAGGGCGGGGATGCCGTCTTGGGGTGAGCGGGTGGGGTGGACGATCACCGCCACCCGATCGAGCACGGCCTCCCCGATCCTGGTGTTCAGCAGGCGGCTCACCAGTGGCACGGGGAGGGACACCTTTTCATTGAGGAGCTTTCTCAGCTGGTTCGGGTTCTGCCGTCCGAGGCGAAGCAGGTCTCTCAACAGACCGGTGGCCTCTCCGGTGCTGGCCAGGGTGTCGAACTCGCTGATGGGAATGGAGCGGCGAAAGGCACCACTGATCAACACCACCCGTTCGGCGGAGAGCGCCGAGGTGGGAGCGCAGCAGAGGCTCAGGGCCAGGGCGGAAGCCAAGAAAGCTCTTGATTTGCCGTGTGTTTCGCCCACGCGCCTCACCATTGGCCGCTTCCTCGCCGTCCGTTGTAAGAAATGTAATGGGAGGGCTCTCCTGGGGGCGCCCTCCATCCGCCAGCTTTCAGGCTGGAGTGACCAGCACATCTCGCAGGAGCCGCACCACTCCCCGCTCCGCCAACCCTCTGGCCACCTCAGCGCCCATGCGCCGCAGATCCGGTTCACCCAGGAGGCGGGGGAGTCGGTTGAGCAGCAGCCTGGGTTCGAAGCCTGGCAGGTCTTGAAGGATGGCCGTCAACTGCCTCACGGGATCGAGGTCGAGCAGGGGGCTGGGGTCGAGGGCTTCGGGGCTGCTCTGCCGCTCCCGCAATCCCGGCGGAAGCATCCTGGTGGGCAAGCGACGGCCGATGCGCAGGGTCATCCGCCAGGCCAGGTTGTCCATCTGCTCCACCATGGCCTCCACCAATTGGCGTCGCAGCAGCCCTCCACTGGGAGAGAAGAGAAAGTCGATCACCTGATCCAGCAGACCTTCCACATCCAACTGCTCCTGGAGGGCCGCGCTGCTCACGAGGGCTTCGAGCCGTTGCCAGCGGAATTCATCGTCGTCAAACAACATCTCCCGCAGACTGCGCCGCAACTGGGGGTCGGGATCTTCCATTAAGCGGCGCGCAAAATATGGATAGGCCGCCCCGAGAATTTTGAACTCAGGATCCACGCTTAAAGCGATTCCTTCCAGGGTGACCAAAGAGCGGATGATTAAGGCGTAATAGGGGGGGACGCGGAAGGGAAAGCGATACATCACTCCGGAGAGATCATCCGTGACAGCCTTGAAATCCATCCGGCTCACACCCATCTCCAACGCCTGGCCAAAGACCCCCTCAAAGGCGGGAACAATTGGCGAGAGATCGACTTCCTCACTCAGGAATCCCAAGCTGACAAAGTCTTTGGAGAGGGCTGAAAAGTTGCGATTCACCAGGTGAACCACGGCCTGGATCAGTCCCGTACGAGCCTCCCGGGTGATGGTGCTCATCATGCCGAAATCCAGATAGGCCAAGCGCCCATCAGGTAGGGCAAGGAGGTTGCCGGGGTGGGGATCGGCATGAAAAAAGCCGTGTTCAAGCAATTGCTGCAAACTGCAATTCACGCCAATGCTCACCATGTCATCGGGATCAATCCCGATCGCTTTCACGGCCTCAAGATTGGTGAGTTTGACCCCATCAATCCATTCCATGGTCAGTACGCGTCTGCTGGTGGCCTCGTGATAGATCGCGGGTACGGCTATGGCTTGGTTGTGCTGATGTAATTGCTTAAATTTCTCCGCATTCATCGCTTCATTTAAGTAATCCATCTCCTCAAACACCCTCGTACCTAGCTCATCAATCAGGCCTACCAAATCACTGCGGATCAAGCGCACATGCCGGTTCAGCCAGGAGGCGATGTTGCGCACGATGTAAAGATCCAGGGTGATCTGCTCCCTCAGGCCCGGTCTCTGCACCTTCACGGCCACTTTCTGTCCCCCGTTCAGCACCCCCCGGTGCACCTGGCCCAGGGAGGCCGCCGAGATGGGTTCCCTCTCCAGGCTGGAGAAGATGGCGTCCACGGGAGCCCCCAGGTCTTCTTCGATGCAGGCCATGGCCAGGCCGGAATCAAATCCTGGAAGTTGGTCTTGCAGCTGGGCCAATTCCTCGAGGAGCACCGGCGGCACGATGTCGGGCCGCGTGGAGAGCGCTTGCCCCGCCTTGATGAAGGCCGGTCCAAGGGCCGCGAGCAACTCCGCGCATTCCCGGGCGCGCGCCCGGGCGAGTTCAGGATTCTGGAGCCGACCGGTCAGCTTGTCGGCCCCCACACCAAGGAGATAGAGACAGATGGGCACCAGGGTCTGCCAGATCCGCCTCAGGAGCCGTTTGGGGTGACCGACGTAGAGGCGCGTGATCGCCGCTGGGTCGTAGATCAGCAGACCGGAAGCCTCAAGAAAATCCCCGGTGTCCTCAGACGGTGTCCCGTTGCTGACGGGTCCCTGGTTCACGGGGGCACGGGGATCGGAAGGTGCGCTGATGGTGGGACGCGTCGGCGGGGCGGGAGCCATGGGGTCGGTGCCGAACACGGCCGCCCGCATGGCCGCCAGGGCCGCCTCGGCGGCTGTCGCGCCTCCTGACGGGATGACCTCAGGAGACGAGGCGGCGGGGGCGGGGGGGGGCATGGATCTCAGGGCCGCGAAGCAGAGCACGATTCTGTCCGTCCGCCGCCACTCATGCGCTCATGGCTGAGACCTACGCCTGGGAACCCTCCTGTTCCCCATCCTCGCTCTCCACATCAGGAGCGGCTCCTAAGGGCAGCAAGCGAATCTGCCGGCGGCCCAATTTGATTTCAAACTCATCGCCTGGCTTGAGATCTAACAGGGCTGTGTAGGCTTTGCCCACCATGAGGTTGCCGTTGAACTGCACTTTGGTGTTGAAGCTCAACTTGCGCCCTGGCTTGGCGCCGTGGCCTCCCTCTCCCAAGCTCATGCCCTTCGCCTCGAGGAGTGCTTCGTAGAAGGCGGTGTAGTTCAGGCGCTCCGTGCCGTCTTTTTTGATACTCACGTAACCGCAGCCGCGTGCCAAGTCGGATTTCGAGGCGTCGCCCATTTCCTTCACCTTGGCGAGCAGGTCGGTTCCGGTGAGGATGGGTGCGGTGGCTGTGGGTGTGATCGAGGTGGGCGTCGCTGTCATCGGGGTGGAAGGTGTTTTCGTGGGAGGCGCGGTGGCCGCGGGGGCTTGGGCTGTAGGCATGGAAGAGACCCGGGGATTCCTTCCGCAAATTAGCCGTGGCTTGCGTCAGTTGTCTCTAAAAGCCTCCAAGATCCCTTGATCTTACGCAGTAGGGATTACCGCCATCTCCTGAACGTAAAGGCTTTGGTTTCGCCGCCGATATCTTTGGCCCCTTCTAAATCCTTGGTCCCTTCGCTACGGTTCATGGGCGCTCCGCCATCAAGGTCTGTGCTGACAGGGCTGCGGCTCCAAAACATCGCTCTGATTGACGTGTTGGAGCTCTCCTTTGGCCAAGGGTTCACGGTGCTTACCGGGGAAACTGGCGCTGGCAAGTCGATCCTTCTCGACGCTCTCGACGCCCTCCTGGGCGGTGCCCAGGGAGCCCAGGGGGCCCGCCTGCTCCGACGGGGCTCCGATCGCGGCGGCATCGAGGCCACCTTTTCCCTCACCCCGGCGGTGCGGCTTTGGCTCGACGCCCAGGGGCTCCCGGTGGAGGAGGACGACCTCCTGATCAGCCGGGAATGGTGCCCGCGGGACGGCAAGGTGAGCAGCCGCCATCGCCTTCAGGGGGTGGCCGTCAACCGGGGACAGATTTTGGAGGTGCGGCCCCTGTTGCTGGATCTCACGGTGCAGGGTCAGACCCAGCGGCTGGCCCAGCCTGGCCAGCAGAGACGATGGCTCGACCGCTTTGGCGGCGACGACCATCTGCCCTTGCTGGAAACGGTGCGGCATGCCTATCGCGCTTGGAGACAGGCCGATCAGGCCCTGGTCGAGGCTCGCTCCCGTTGGGAGGGGCTCCAGAGGGAACGCCAACGGCGGGAGCGGCTCCTGGAGGATTTGGAGGCCGCCGGGTTGGAGGATCCCCTGGAGCGTCAGGACCTTCAGGCCGAGCAGGATCGTTTGGCCCATGGGGTGCGCTTGCAGGAAGGGCTGGTGACCCTGATGGGACGGCTGGTGGAGGGAGCCGATGGGGCACCCTCCGCGCTCGACCATCTGGCCGCCTGCGAGCAGGAGCTTCAGCTCATGGAGACCCTGGACGCCCCTGGCCTCTCCCGGATTCGCGAGACGTTCCATGGGGCCGTGAGCCAGCTGCACGAGCTGGCGCGCGACCTGGATCGTTACGGGGAGTCTCTTGACAGTGATCCCGATCGGCTATCGGCGCTACAGGAGCGGATGGCCTTCCTGCGGGCCCTGGAGCGCCGCCATGGAGCGGATCTGGCGGGGTTGATCGCCCTGCGGGACGAGTTGCGCGACCAGCTCACCGCGGGGGGCCTGGAGGGACAGCTGGAGGCGTTGGAGAGAGCGGAGACCAGCGCCCGCTCCCATCTGGAGCGGGTGGGCGGGCGTCTCACGGAGGCACGGGCGTCAGCCGCTTCCGCGTTGGAGGCCCAGCTGATGGAGGCGCTTCGCCCCATGGGTTTGGCCCATGTGCGGTTCGCGGTGGAGATCGCCCCCGTGGCGTTCACCGAGGAGGGAGCGGATGGGGTGCGCTACCTCTTTTCCGCCAACCCAGGCCAACCCCTGGCTCCCCTGGCGGAGGTGGCTTCCGGTGGGGAGATGAGCCGGTTTTTGCTGGCGCTGAAAACGTGCTTGGCCAGCGCCGATCCCGATGTCACCCTGTTGTTTGATGAGATTGACGCCGGAGTGAGCGGCCGGGTGAGCGGAGCGATGGCGGCCCTGCTCAAACGGTTGGCTGCCTCGCGGCAGGTGTTTTGCGTCACCCACCAACCGCTGGTGGCCGCTGCGGCTGAGCACCACTTCAAGGTGACCAAGGTGGTGGAGAACGGCCAAACCCACACGCGAGTGTCCCACCTGCGGGACACTCAGGCCCGCCAGGCGGAGCTCGCCGAGCTGGCCGGTGGAAACAGCGGGGAAGCCCACTCCTACGCGGCGAGCCTGTTGGAACAGGTGGCTTGAGCGCCCCAGTCCCGCGTTTTTGGGAGGGCTCCCCATGGGACCAGGTCGCGGGAGGGGAGGGCCGAACCAACCCGTTCTTCCTTCGTCATTAAGATCGGTTACAGACAAGGGTTCTGGTTTGATGCTTGCCGAATCGCCCGCTCCACCCAAACCCTCGGAAGGCGCTTCCCAAGTGGTGTCCTCCCCCTGGACCGCCAACGCCATCCCTGATCAAACCGGACGGGTGGCGCTGGTGACCGGGGCCAACAGTGGCCTGGGCCTCGAAACCGCCCGAGCCTTGGCCGCCAAGGGCGCGACGGTGGTGATGGGCTGCCGATCGCCTCGCAAAGCTCAGGAGGCCCGGGCCCAGCTTTTGTCGGAGCTCACCCGCCAACCCCAGCGGGAGGCCCACGGAGCCCTGGATCTGCTCACCATCGACCTGGCGGATCTCGCCAGTGTCCGCTCGGCCGCCGCCACCTTGGCCGAGCGCTACGGCCGCCTGGATCTGCTGATCAACAACGCCGGGGTGATGGGGCCTCCCCGCACCCTGACCCGCGACGGATTCGAACTGCAGTTCGGCACCAACCATCTGGGTCCCTTCGCCCTCACCTATCTCCTGCTTCCGCTGCTGCGGAGCCAGGAGGGAGCCAGGGTGGTGTTTGTCACCTCCGGTGCCCAGTATTTCGGCCGCGTGGCCTTCGACGATCTCCAGGGCGAGCGTTCCTACGACCGCTGGAGGGCCTACAGCCAGAGCAAACTGGCCAATGTGATGACGGCCCTGGAATTGCAGGCACGTCTTCAGGCTGAGGGATCAAGCGTGCTGGCCCTGGCGGCCCACCCCGGCCTGGCCCGCACCAATCTGCAACCGGCTTCGGTGGCCATGACGGGGTCCAGGTGGGAGGCCCTGGCCTACCGCCTGATGGATCCCCTGTTCCAGAGCGCCGCCATGGGCGCCCTCCCCCAGCTGTTCGCCGCCACGGCCCCGGAGGCCCAACCCGGCGGTCACTACGGCCCGAACCAGTGGGGGGGCATGCGCGGTTATCCCAAGGCGGTGCGGATCGCTCCCGAGGCCCTCGACGACGAGCGGCGCCGGCGTCTGTGGCGGGTCAGCGAGGAGCTGTGCGGTCTGGCTCCCTCGCCGCATGGTCTCTAGACTGCCCCGCTCCTGGTCTTTCCCCCATGCCGCGCGCCCGCGCCGGGACTCCCGCCGTTAACAGCGCCCCGAATGGCGGTTCAGTCAAAGGGAAACCTTCCGCCAGCAAGCCCTTGGCGGCCGAGCTGTCCTCCCGTGAAGACCCTCGCGTCGGGCTGACCAGTCGGCTGGAGGATGTGATCCGGGTGCGGGGGGCACGCCAGCACAACCTTCGGAACGTGGATCTGACGATCCCCCGCAACCGCCTGGTGGTGTTCACCGGGGTGAGTGGCAGCGGCAAGAGTTCCCTGGCCTTCGACACGATTTTCGCCGAGGGGCAACGGCGCTATGTGGAATCGCTCTCGGCCTACGCCCGCCAGTTTCTCGGCCAGGTGGACAAGCCGGATGTGGATGCCATCGAAGGGCTTTCCCCCGCCATCTCCATTGATCAGAAATCCACAAGCCACAACCCCCGCTCCACCGTCGGCACGGTCACCGAAATTCAGGACTATTTGCGCCTTCTTTACGGTCGGGCCGGCAGCCCCCATTGTCCCCACTGCGACCGGCCCATCAGCCCCCAAACCATCGACGAGATGGTGGATCAGATCCTCACCCTCCCGGAAGGGACGCGGTATCAGCTGCTGGCTCCGGTGGCGCGTGGCAAGAAGGGAACCCATGTGAAGCTCCTCTCAGGCCTGGTGGCCGAGGGGTTTGCCCGGGTGCGCATCAACGGGGAGGTGCGGGAGTTGGCGGACAACATCGAGCTGGACAAGAACCACGCCCACGCCATTGAGGTGGTGGTGGATCGGTTGGTGGCGCGGGAGGGTCTGACGGAACGTCTCACGGATTCCCTGCGCACCGCCCTGAAGCGGGGCGAGGGTTTGGCCATGGTGGAGCTGGTGCTCCGGGACGGGGAGGCGATGCCGGAGGGTTGGGATCGGGAACGGCTCTTCTCCGAGCACTTTGCCTGTCCTGAGCACGGCGCGGTGATGGAGGAGCTCTCCCCGAGGCTCTTCTCGTTCAACAGTCCCTACGGCGCCTGCCCCGATTGCCATGGCCTCGGCCATCTGCGGCGCTTCACGGTGGAGCGGGTGGTGCCCGATCCAGCCCAGCCCGTGTACGCGGCCATCGCCCCGTGGAGTGACAAGGAGAATTCCTATTACTTCTCGCTCCTGTACAGCGTGGGCGAAGCCTTTGGCTTCGAACTCAAAACCCCTTGGAACCAGCTCAGCGAGCCGCAGCGAAAGGTGCTCCTGCACGGAAGCGAGGAACCGATCTTGATCCAGGCGGATAGCCGTTACCGCAAAACCAAGGGCTTCACGCGCCCCTTTGAGGGTGTGCTGCCCATCCTGGAGCGCCAGCTCCGCGACGCCAGTGGGGAGGCCATCCGCCAGAAGTTGGAGAAATATCTGGAGCTGGTTCCCTGCTCCACCTGTCAGGGCCTGCGGCTGCGTCCGGAAGCCCTGGCGGTGCGGATGGGGCCCTATCGGATTCAAGAACTCACCTCCGTGGGGGTGGACGAAACCTTGCGGCGCATCGAGGCCCTGATGGGAGTGGGCGCCAGCGAGTCCAGCGCCCCCCTGCTCAGCCCTCGCCAGATCCAGATCGGCGAGCTGGTGTTGCGGGAGATCCGCTTGCGCTTGCGGTTTCTTCTGGATGTGGGCCTGGATTACCTGAGCCTCGACCGGCCAGCGATGACCCTTTCCGGGGGCGAGGCCCAGCGGATCCGGCTGGCCACCCAGATCGGCGCGGGCTTGACCGGCGTGTTGTACGTGCTGGATGAACCCAGCATCGGCTTGCACCAGCGGGACAACGATCGCCTTCTGGCCACCCTCTTGAAGTTGCGTGATCTCGGCAACACCTTGATCGTGGTGGAACACGATGAGGACACGATCCGCTCCGCCGATCACCTGGTGGACATCGGCCCGGGGGCCGGCGTGCACGGGGGGCGCATCGTGGCCGAGGGGGGTCTGGATGCCCTCCTCACGGCGGAGGAGTCGCTCACCGGGGCGTATCTCAGCGGCCGTCTCGCCATCCCCACCCCCCCCAGTCGGCGGGAGTCGGGGAGTCGCCGCCTGCGGCTGCTCAACTGCACCCGCAACAACTTGCGAGATATCACGGTGGAGATCCCCCTGGGCAGGCTGGTGGCCGTCACCGGGGTGAGTGGCAGTGGCAAGAGCACCCTGGTCAACGAGCTCCTCCACCCCGCCCTGGAACATCAGCTGGGCCTGAAGGTGCCCTTCCCCTCAGGGTTAGGCGAATTGCGGGGGATCCAGGCGATCGACAAGGTGATCGTGATCGACCAGAGCCCGATCGGTCGCACCCCCCGCTCCAATCCCGCCACCTACACCGGCGCCTTTGATCCGATCCGCCAGGTGTTTGCCGCCACGGTGGAGGCGAAGGCTCGTGGCTACCAGGTGGGGCAGTTCAGCTTCAACGTGAAGGGTGGCCGCTGCGAGGCCTGCGGGGGCCAGGGCGTGAATGTGATTGAAATGAATTTCCTGCCGGATGTGTATGTGCAGTGCGAGGTGTGCAAAGGGGCGCGCTACAACCGCGAAACCCTGCAGGTGACCTACCGGGGCCACACCATTGCCGATGTGTTGCAGATGACAGTGGAGCAGGCGGCGGAGGAATTTGCCGCCATCCCCCAAGCGGTCGACCGACTGCGCACCTTGGTGGATGTGGGTCTTGGGTACATCAAATTGGGTCAGCCCGCGCCCACCCTCTCCGGAGGAGAGGCCCAGCGCGTGAAGCTCGCCACGGAACTCTCCCGTCGAGCCACCGGGAAAACCCTGTATCTGATCGATGAACCAACCACTGGTCTGAGTTTTTATGATGTGCACAAATTGGTGGAAGTGGTGCAGCGATTGGTGGAAAAAGGCAATTCAGTGCTCGTTATTGAGCACAATCTTGATGTGATTCGTTGTGCGGATTGGATCATCGATTTAGGACCCGAGGGAGGCGATAAGGGGGGGGATATCGTGGTGACAGGCACGCCGGAAGAGGTGGCGCTGCATCCCTCCAGTCACACGGGTCTTTACCTCCGCAAGGCGCTCGACCAACATCCTCCAGCCGCTGTGATGGAGGTCGCCTAACCTCGGGGGCCCAGATTCATGTCAGTACGTGGGCTCTTGGCCAGGTCCTGTTGGATGTTGCTTGTTGCTGTCGGGCATCCAGTAGCTGAGATCATCCTGCCAATACATGCGTCCTGGAAGCCGCTCACCAGTGAATTTGGAGCGCCCCATCAGGCCAATCGCCGTGCTGAGTTCCACGGGTGAGAGGTTGGTCTCAATGTCTTCTCCCGCAATCTTCAACAGGGCGGGAAGTCGGACCAGGGTTGCGGGTTGCGCCAGTTTGCGGAAGATCTCGTTGATCACCAGTCGCTGGCGGTCCATCCGCCCCAGATCGCCCGTCTCGTCATGACGAAACCGCAGAAAACCCTCCAGCTCCCTGCCCTTGAGGTTCTGGCGGCCGGGATACAGGTCGATGAAGAGTCCTTGGGCGTTGTCCACGTAGTACATGCGCTTGGGCACGTCCACGTCCACTCCGCCCAGGGCCTCCGCCACCCTCTCCACGGCGCGCAGGTTGACCTTGAGGTATTTCTCCATCGGCGACCCGATCAGTTTGCCCACCTCGGCGCGGGTGACATCGATTCCAGCGGAGGCGAAGAGGGCATTCACCTTTTGCACCCCCAGGCTGGGGGATTCCACAAAGGTGTCCCGGGGCACCTGGGTGACGCGAGTCAGGCCATCTCCCACCCGCACGGCAAACATCACATCCGTGTTGCCGGACACCTGATCGCTGCCCAACACCAGGATGGGTGGAGTGCTTGTTTGCCGCGCCAGCAGGGCGCTGACGGCTTTTGGATCCCCCAGGCCCGCCAGAAGCGATCCCAGCCCTCGGGAGGGCGCCGCCAAACCAAACCCCAGGGTCACTCCCATCACGAAGGTGAGGGCCGGGACGCGGAATCGCTTCCAGCGAGAGGGCTTTGGCTCGGGGAGGAGACGCTCGGCGGCCACCGGTTCAGCCGGGGTGGAGGGGCTGGACCGGCGCCGTCGGGCCCCCCCCCGGGGG
>JBKCPG010000233.1:0-3771 GCA_046309395.1 Cyanobacteriota bacterium
GCCGGCCCACACCGTGTCGAACCCTGAGCCCCCGTTGATCCCATCGCCGCCATCGCCGCCAAGCAAGCTGTCGTTGCCGGCCTGCCCATTGAGCTGGTCGTTTCCTCCTAGGCCCTGAAGCGTGTCGTCGCCGTCGCCGCCAGTTAGAAGGTTGTCGAGGTCGTTGCCGGTGATCAGGGGCATTGGCAGTTCGATGAGAAAAGTAGAAGTGGTTGCGCTTGCGAACTACTGAGCTACATGTCTGTTTAAGCTGTTGGGATACTATATCTTAAAGCATATTTGCCAGGTGGTGAGCGTTTTACGTGGGTCTTCCCGGCGGTGTTGCCAGAAGGCACGGGCTTGACAGCGCTTCTCTTCCTTGCTGGAGAGACTGTCCTGGGGCCACCAATCCAGCCGAGCTGGCCCTCCTTTCTGGAAGACCTGCCATCGAAATAGGGCTACGAGACGGCGAGATGGCTGTTTCAAGGCTTGCCGCTCCCCTTTCGGCGCTTGATCACCCAGCGGGAAAGGACGACGGAGGGAGCCAAGACGATTGATCTCTCTTTGCTGACCCGGGAGGCTTCCATGGAGCTGTTAGACCGCAGGCCGGAGAGGCGGGGGCGGCGTGGCTAAAGGCGGATGCCGCGGAGACAAGTGAGGTGCGCTGATGTGGGCGATCTCCCCCAGTACCCTGTCAGATCGTGCCAAGAGCATGGCGTTCCAGCCGGAGCAGGCGTTGGAGATGGAGAGCGCCTTTGGCGATGAGCAGGCGGAGCTGGCGCGCGCTCAGTCAATGGAGTGTTCAGGGGAAAGGATGTGCCAAATGCATCCGCAGTTGCACGATCGCCTCCCTCCCTGCCATCCCGTCAGGCGGCTCTACGCCACCCTGTGCGATCAGGCGCACGCGGCCATCGCCACCGCTCAGCAAGCTGACAGAGCGCTGGTGGAGGAGTAGCGAATGGCCATCGTCACAGCTCTGGCGCCAAGCGGTGTGACAGGTGGTGGCATTGATCTCCTGCGCTCTGTCGCAGATCTCCACCTGCCGCCGCCACACCCCAGGGTGCCGTGTCGCCTTCCCAATCGCCACCCGCGGCCCAGCCGCCGCCGAACAGCGCTCCGGATCGGCCAGATTCGCCAGAATCATCATCACTACCCCCCGCTGGCTGTGCCTTGATCGCCTGGGTGAGCTCCAGGTGCTCGGCGGCATCGCGCTCGGCCTGGTACGGCTGGACGGGAGATCGGCGAGGAGGCTTACGAGGAAGCCAGGGAGCACCTACTGGCGCTGGGCCTGATTCGCAAGGGCCGTGGCCGTGACGCCCGCGAGAAACGGCCGGCGTCCGGCAAAAAAGGACGCCCCCGCTTAGGACTTCAATGCGGTGCTCTGGCCCAGCGCCGACAACTTGCACCTCATGATCAAGCCCCTTCTCATGAGCTACACAGACCCCCTGATCAGGAACCCGGGGCCATCCAGGTCGTGTTGACCCTGGTGGAATCCCTCATGGAAGAGATGGTGGAGACGCCAGCCTGAGCCTCGCCGGATCCTGATCCTTTCTCCTCTCAACAACATCCCGGGATGACCCGGGATGTTGTCGCGTGGCAGCGGTGAGGTTGTGGGAGCTGAGGGGCCTCAGATCAACACCACGTCTGAGGTGACCACAAATCCCGTGGGTCGGTTTTCGATGGTCGCGAACTCGGTGCCCAGGAAGGCAAGAGCGCCAGTGAGAACATTGTAGTTGAATTGGCTTAGGGAGGTCGCGCCAAAGCCCGTCGCGCTTACCTCGATGAAATCCCTGCCGTTCAGAGTGCCGAGATTGCCGAGGGAGCTTGAGAAGTCTTTGATCACATCGATCCGGTCAGTCAAGGACAGGAAGCGGAAACGGTCGTTCCCCGCCCCACCCGTGAGCACATCGAAGCCAATGCCGCCAATCAAGGTGTCGTCTCCCGCGCCTCCGATCAAGGTGTCATTGCCCACTCCACCATCCAACGAGTCGTTACCACCACCGCCACTGAGGGAGTTGCTGTCAGCGTTGCCGATGATCGTGTCAGCAAAGCCACTGCCGATCACGTTTTCAAACTGGCTGACGCTGAAGGCCAACGGCAGTGGATCGGCGGTGCCATTCACAAACACCGTTCCCGAGCTGAGATCGGTGTAGGTTCCCGTCGCCGGGGCAACGCTGGCCCCGCTGTGGTCCACCGTGTCGCCGCTGAGGCTGCTGCCCACAATCACCTCCACATCAATCAGTGTGTCGGTCCCGAGGCTGCCCTTGTTCAGCGTCCCGAAGGCACCAAGGGTCACCACACCTCCAAGAGAGCTGTAGTTGGCCGTGTCGGTGCCCAGGCCACCGTTGATCGTGTCAACTCCCGCTGAGCCAAAGATGCTGTCGTTGCCCGAGGCGCCACTCAGGACGTTGTTGGCGCTGTTACCGGTAATGGAGTCGGCCAGGCCGCTGCCGCTCACGTTTTCAAACTGGCTCACGGTGAAGCTCAAGGGCAGGGGCGCGGTGCCGTTCACCGTGACCGCCCCAGTGGTGAGGTTGGTGATGGTGCCGGTGGAGGGGGCAAAGCCGGCCAGGCTATGATCCACCGTGTCCCCCTGCAGGCCGCTGCCGACGATGGTTTCCACCGCGATCAACGTGTCGGTCCCCAGAGCGCCCTTGTTGAGGATGCCGAAGCCCCCAAGGCTGACGACGCTCGCGAAGGCGCTGTAATTCGCCGTGTCTGAGCCCTGGCCTCCGCTGAGAGTGTCGTTGCCCGCGCTCCCGAAGAACAGATCATTCCCCAGTGCTCCCTCAAGCGAGTTGAACGCCACGCTCCCTGTCAGCGTGTCGTCGCCAGAGCTACCAATGAGGTTCTCAATGCTGATGAGGGTTTCATTGCGATTGACCTCTGTTCCGCTGCTCACAACGCCCGTGGAAAGGTTGGCGTTGATCGGCCCTGAAGAGAAGGCATAGGTGGTCGTGTCGCTGCCAGTTCCACCGTTGATGAGATCCACGCCAAGCCCACCATCGAGAAAGTCATCGCCACCTCCTCCAAGCAGCGTGTCATTCCCTGAGAGGCCAGAAATCGTGTCGTTCCCCGTGCCGCCACTGAGGGAGTTGTTGGCGTCATTGCCGGTGATGGTGTCGGCGAAGCCACTGCCGATGACGTTTTCAAACTGACTGACGGTGAAGCTGAGGGGCAGGGGCGAGGTGGTGCCGTTCACCGTGACGGCGCCTGTGGTGAGGTTGGTGATGGTGCCGGTGGCGGGAGCTACGCTGGCGCCGCTGTGATCGACGGTGTCGCCGAGGAGGCTGCTGCCGACGATGGATTCCACCGCGATGAGGGAGTCGGTGCCGAGGGTGCCCTTCTTCACCACCCCGAAGGCGCCGAGGGTGACGACGTTGGTGAGGGCGCTGTAGTTGGCGGTGTCGGTGCCGAGGCCGCCGTTGATGGTGTCAGTGCCGGCGGTGCCAAAGAAGGTGTCATTGCCGGCGCCGCCACTGAGGGAGTTGTTGGCGCTGTTGCCGGTGATGGTGTCGGCGAAACCGCTGCCGGTCACATTTTCAAACTGACTGACGGTGAAGGTGAGGGGCAGGGGCGAGGCGGTGCCGTTCACCGTGACGGCGCCTGTGGTGAGGTTGGTGATGGTGCCGGTGGCGGGAGCTACGCTGGCGCCGCTGTGATCGACGGTGTCGCCGAGGAGGCTGCTGCCGATGATGGATTCCACCGCGATGAGGGAGTCGGTGCCGAGGGTGCCCTTGTTGACCACCCCGAAGGCTCCAAGGCTCACCGTGGAGCCGAGGGCGCTGTAAT
>JBKCPG010000234.1:0-5824 GCA_046309395.1 Cyanobacteriota bacterium
CCTCCCCCCCACTCCCCGGCGTTCCCCCACCACGATGGGTCGGTCCCGGGAGACGGTGGAGGGCCAGCCAGCGATGCCCTTGTGCGAGCCGCCATGGCGGCCTGGAACTGAGGGCCGGTTGGAGCACGCACCCATTCCTCAGCGGTTGAGACGCTCCATACGCCAGGTCACGAACGTGCCCACCGGGCTCCACAACAGGTAGGGCACCAGCAGGAGGGCCGCCGGCAGGCTTGTGGCCAGCACCACCAGAGCGAGGGCCACCCCCCAAACCCAGCCGGCAAAACCCACCGCCGTGCCAGCCCGCAGGCTCCTGGTGCGGCAGATCAGCCAGGTGTAGCTCTGCACCAGAACGAGAAGCGGGAGATAGCCCGCCAACATCCACCCATTGCCAGAGGCCCGCCAAAGCACAAGGGCCGAGGCGTAAAAACAGGCATAGATCACCACCCAGATCACGGGAATCCAACGCTCAAAGGTGAGCCAGCGGGGTCGACGGAGCCGCAAAAACCAGGCGAAATCGGCCCGTGAGGGGGTGAGCAGGGCCACCACGGCCACCATGACGGCGGCGATGAGGGCGGCGACGGGAAGCCAGGCCGGCATGGGGTGGTGACGCTTGCCGCCACGATGACGCATGGCGCCGGAGGCTGCGCTTAAGTAGGGGCCAGTTGCCACCTCCAGCGGATGCCCGAGGTCACCATCGAGTCGGTGCTGCAAGAACAACGACTCTTTGCGCCCCCCGAGAGCCTGGCCGCCGGGGCCCGCGTCGGCTCCATGGAGGCCTACCGGGCGTTGGTCGCCAAGGCGGAAGCCGATCCTGAGGCCTTCTGGGGAGAGGCCGCCCGGAACGAGCTGCACTGGTTTGAGCCGTTCCACACGGTGCTCGATTGGAGCCAGCCCCCCTTCGCCCGCTGGTTTGAGGGGGGCACCACCAATTTGTCTTTCAATTGCCTGGATCGCCACCTGGCCGGACCCAGGGCGGAGAAGGTCGCCCTGATCTGGGAAGGCGAACCCGGTGACGTGCGCACCTTCACCTACCGGCAGCTGCACGCCGAGGTCTGCAAGACGGCCAATGCCTTGAAGGCTTTGGGGATTGGCAAAGGGGATCTGGTGGCGCTGTACATGCCGATGGTGCCTGAGGCCGCCATCGCCATGCTCGCCTGCGCCCGCATCGGGGCGCCCCATTCGGTGGTGTTTGGCGGCTTTTCCGCTGAAGCCCTGCGCGACCGGCTCCTGGATGGCGAAGCCAAGGCGGTGATCACCGCCGATGGAGGCTTCCGCAAAGACAAAGCGGTGCCCCTCAAGTCGGCGGTGGACGCGGCCCTGGCGGACCAGGCCTGCCCCACGGTGGAGCACGTGCTGGTGGTGCGTCGCATCGGCGACCCCACCCCCATGACGACCGGCCGTGATCAGTGGTGGCACGAGCTGGTGGACGGGCAAAGCGCCGAGTGTCCGGCCGAGCCCATGGCCAGCGAAGACCGGCTCTTCGTGCTCTACACCTCCGGTTCCACTGGCAAGCCCAAGGGCGTGGTGCACACCACCGCCGGCTACAACCTGTGGGCCCACCTCACCTTTCAGTGGATCTTCGACATCCGCGAGGACGACATCCACTGGTGCACGGCGGATGTGGGCTGGATCACCGGTCACAGCTACATCGTGTACGGCCCCCTCTCCAACGGCGCCACCACGGTGATGTACGAGGGCGCGCCACGACCCTCCAAACCCGGCGCTTTCTGGGAGGTGATCCAGAAGCACCGCTGCACGATTTTTTACACGGCGCCCACGGCCATTCGCGCCTTCATGAAAGGCGGCCGCGCCGTGCCTGACGAGTACGACATGAGCTCCCTGCGCATCCTGGGCACCGTGGGGGAGCCCATCAACCCGGAAGCTTGGATGTGGTATAGGGAGGTGATCGGTGGCAACCGCTGCCCGGTGGTGGACACCTGGTGGCAGACGGAAACCGGCGGCGTGATGATCAGTCCCCTTCCAGGGGCCACCCCCACCAAGCCTGGATCCGCCACCCTGCCCCTGCCGGGAATCCAGGCCGACGTGATGGACCATGAGGGCCATTCCCAACCCGCCGATCAAGGGGGCTATCTGACAATTCGGCGGCCCTGGCCGGGGATGATGCGCACCGTTCATGGGGATCCAGAGCGTTTCCGCAAGAGCTATTGGGAAGAAATCCGGCCGGCCGACGGCAGCTATGTGTATTTCGCGGGCGATGGGGCGCGACGGGACGCGGACGGCTATTTCTGGGTGATGGGGCGGGTGGACGACGTGATCAACGTCTCCGGCCATCGGCTCGGCACGATGGAGATTGAGAGCGCCCTGGTGAGCCATCCCGCCGTGGCGGAGGCGGCGGTGGTGGGCCGGCCCGATGATCTCAAGGGCGAAGCCATCGTGGCCTTCGTCACCCTGGAGGCCGGCCGAGAGGGCGATGACAGCCTGATGGCTGAACTCAAGAGCCATGTAGGCAAGGAAATCGGCCCCATCGCCCGTCCGGACGTGATCCAGTTCAGCGAGGCCCTGCCCAAAACCCGCAGCGGCAAGATCATGCGGCGGATCCTGCGCTCCCTGGCCTCAGGCCAGGAGGTGAGCGGTGACACGAGCACCCTGGAGGATCGCGGTGTGTTGGATGCCCTGCGGGTGTGAGGGCGGCGGGTTACTTGGTGCCGGTGACCACCCCAAACAGGTAGTCCTCCAGCCGGGAGTGGGACACATCCAATGAATAGATCTGATCCCAGGAGAAACAGTCGAAACTCACCCTGTCGTTCCCGATGGTGCAATTGCCAAGGAAGGGCACCCAATGGTCTGGATAGGCGATCGTCGATTCGGCTGAGTTAGGCCTGGGAATCAAATTGTTATCGATCAACAGGGCGGCGACACCACCACTACTGACGGCGTCACGGGCAGCTTTGAGTGCGCTGATTTCACCCCAAGAGAATGTTCTCAGCCACGTCACTTTCGTCATTTCTAGAATTTCGGAAAACCATCCCTCCATGGCGCCCGCATAGGTCAGACCAGCGATTCCCTCACCTGGATTGTGAGAATCAACATCAAACCAGATATTTTCCGCGTCGCGCAACGTGGTGAAAAACATCCAATCTCCAGCGGAAACTTTTGTCTTGACAGGCTCGTTGCGCAACTCGGCTTCGGCCACAATTGCTCTGGTTTTAAACTTCATTTGCCCTTTTTCACACAGCTCCCTGCAGAGACGCGCATATTTCGCCGGTTCCCGTCTTGCCAACAAAAAAGCGATTGTAGCGGGTCCGCACAAGGGGGTTGAGGCCTGATTAATCGTCAATGGATCCAGAACCGCCTTCCTGACATCTTCAAACACCTGTTGTTTTGTAATTTTACTCCACACACTTTTGCGGGCCGGATCATCTACATATTCTTTGAATTTAGCCAGTTCAGCGCTCAGCTGGGGCGAGAGCGTGGGTGTGCTGGCTGAAGGAGGCGGCGGCGCATCCACAACCGAGTAATACTGATCATAGCTCGCGCCATCTCCCCGAAATTGCGCGACACCTCCTTTGCTACTCGTGTTGGCGGGTCCAATGCCGCACAGCCCAAGTAAATCATCATTGTCCGAGCCGCCAGAGTCTTCATCCCAAAGCTTCAGCTCTACCTTCTTTTTAAAGACAAACGACTCATTGACATAAAATTGGCCATCCTCTTTCATTTGCTTGCGGATACTTTTCCTGAACGCGCCATCCACAAACACATCAAGGCGTATTTCATCACCGTCCGATCCCCAGTCCTCCGTGTCATTGCACTTCAAGGTGCCGAGGGTGATTTTTTTGAGCGATGGTCCGGGAGTGGAGCTCATGGTTGGGCGGGAGATGAAGGAATCGGAGTCAGCGGGAAGGATGGAGTGACTGGGGAGACCACATGTTGGATTGCCGCATGTTGGTGTGGCGCGTTTTGGATGAGCGCCAGGATCTTTCCCCCTTTCGCGAGTGAGGAGATGAGCGTGACCACTCACACCATCGCGGGAGTGGGATGACAATCAGTAATCCAACATGCGTGGTCGAACAAATTAGAGAAACAGCCATCATGCAATGCAGGCATCAGCATGGCAAGACAGACGAGAACTGATTCGATTGTTTTAACGAATGCAAGAATTTTCGCTATTGATCATCTCCATTTTCACTTCTGAATTCTGGCATTGGACCGAGCGACAGTGGAGACGCTTGATCTTTCTTCACCCCTTGCCAAGGGCCGCCGTGAGGTGTTGCTGTTGGATCCCCCGCCAGGGTTCTCGCGCCAACCATCCCTTGCGGTCTTGGGGATCAGCTGAACCTGAATCTCAGGCGAGCGGAGCCTGGGGTTCGGCCGGCTGGCAAAACCAGGCGGTGATCGTTTCCGCCAGCCGATCAATCTGCCGCTGCCGGCTGGGATCATCGGCCCAGTCGCCCAGCAGCTGCTTGCGCAGGCCGGCGCTGGCGGGTGTCAGGTGATCCCCCGGAAGCTCCAGCAGGGAGGTGGCGTCGTCGGGCCGTTCCTTCAGCACCCCAAGCAGGCGGCGACTCTGATCGAGCCCGTCACCGCGAAAACGCACCAGCAGGTTGCGCGGTTGGCGATAGCTGTAACCCACCTGGCGCAGGGTTTCCGTGGGCGAGGGGCTGAACTCCGTGCGAAAGCCGAATTGCTGGGCAAATTCCGACAACAGGGGCACCGAGCGTTCTGCGGAGAAATTGTTGAAACTCAGGGCCGCCAGCCCGGAGCAGGTGCGGCCATTGTCCGGCGCCAGCAGATGGAGCTTGCAGCCCAGGCTGTGCCCCAGCCGCAAAACCGACCGCCCCACCGGCCCCGGGACCCGCTCCCGCGCCTGACGAAAGGCCCGCCAAGCCTCATTGGCCTGGCTCTGGTGATCAAAACCGGGCACGTAGCTCCAGGCCCGCACGGCCCAGCCCCGAGCGGCCAAGGCCTCCAACAGCCTTCGATAACTGATCTGGGGGGAAGCCGCCAGATAACTGCCACCGATGAATTCCACCAACCCCGGCGAAGCGTCGCTGGCAGGGCTCCGGCTGGGCGGAAGCTCCACCAAAGGCCCCCGCTGCCTCCAGGCCGCCTCAGCCACCGTTGCCCTCAGCGGCGATGCGCCGCACAGCCTCAAGGGCTTCCCGCCGATGGGCCGCCCCATCGAGCAGGTTGTTGAACACATGGCGAATCACGCCCTTGCCATCGATCACATAGGTGACCCGCCCGGGCAGAACGCCCAGGGCATTGGGCACGCCAAAGGCCCGCCTGAGCTGATTGCCTTGATCGACGAGCAAGGGGAAGGGGAGCTGATGGCGGGCGGCGAAGCGCTGGTGGCTGGCGGCGTTATCGCCGCTCACCCCCCACACCTGGGCGCCCAGGGCCTGGAAATCGGCGAAACCATCGCGGAAGGCGCAAGCTTCCGCCGTGCAGCCAGGCGTGTCGTCCTTGGGATAGAAAAACAGCACCAGGGTCGCCCCAGCCAATTGGTCGCCGCGTCGCTCCACGCCCTCAGCGTCCCTCAGGGCGATGGGGGGAGCCAGATCACCGGGAGCGATGGGGGCGGGCACTGGGAGCGAATGAAGGTGGTTCAACCTTAGGAACGCTGGTCCAGTCGATCAGGGCGGACTGCCGACCCTTGCGCGGGCTGAGACCATGGAGACAGGAGTTGATCCGAGGATGGCGGAAGCGATTCAGTGTTGGGAGCAGACGGATCTGCTGGGGTTCTCCTCCGGGGATCCACCGCCCCCCACGCCCAAGAAGGCTCGTCCAAAGACCCAGGGCGAGGAGCGGCCGGAATCACGGCCGGCGCCCCCTGTGTCCCTGCCCGGGTTCGCCAAGGCTGGAG
>JBKCPG010000235.1:0-3280 GCA_046309395.1 Cyanobacteriota bacterium
GTCCGGGCGGCGGGGGGGGTGTCCGGGCTCAGGGGCACCGCCACCAACACCTCTCCCGGCGCCAACCCATAGGTGGACGCCCGCACCATCCGATCTCCCCGAAGCGGAATGGGGAGCCTGTCTCGCAACACCCACCCATCCCCGTCGGGGCCATAGAGGGCCAAATCCAGCGCGTGCGGAAGGGGAGAGGGGGCTCGCGGGTCCGCCCGTTGGTTCAGGGTGTGGCTGGAGACGGTCAGGCTGGCGTCGATGTCATGGGGCAGCCCCAGCAAGGGGTAGTAGCAACTCATGGGGCCCTCTCAAAGGAGGTTGGCGGCCAGTTCCGCCAGGGGAGATCGTTCCCCCCGCATGAGGGTGACATGACCGGCGAGGGTTTGGCCCTTGAAGCGCTCCACCAGCCAAGTGAGGCCATTGCTCTCGGCGTCCACGTAAGGATTGTCGATCTGATAGGGGTCGCCAGTCAGCACGATCTTGGTGCCCTCACCCACACGGGTGACAATGGTTTTGACTTCATGGGGCGTGAGGTTTTGCGCCTCATCCACCACCATGTATTGGCGGGGAATGGAGCGACCACGGATGTAGCTGATGGCCTCCACTTCCAGCAAGCCCATTCCCTTGAGGTCGGCCCAACTGTTGCGTGGCGCCCGCTGGCCGCCCCTGGCGCCGCCATGGCCTTCCCCGGATCCGAGCAGGAAATCCAAGTTGTCGATGATGGGTTGCATCCAGGGACCCATTTTCTCCTCAAGGTCCCCGGGCAGAAAGCCGATGTCTTTCCCCAGGGGGATGACGGGTCGGGTCACCAGCAACCTGTCATAAGCGCGTTCATCCGCCACCATGTGGAGGCCGGCGGCCAAGGCAAGCAAGGTTTTACCTGTGCCCGCCTTGCCGATGAGCGTCACCAATTGGATCGCGGGATCCAGGAGGAGATCGAGGGCGAAGGTTTGTTCCCGGTTGCGGGCCTGAATCGCTCCCAGGCGCACTTTCGGTGCCCGTTGCAGGGGCAGGAGCGCCGCGCTGGGTCCATCAAAGCGGGCCAGCAACGTGTGGTTGGGTTGGGCCTGATCCACGAGGGTCACTCCCTCGTTGGCCACCAGCTCCGGATGGCCTGGCGCCAGGTCGGTGAGCGGCAACCCACCCTGGCCCTTCACCCGGTCCATCTGGTCGGCGCTGGTCCAAACCTCGCAAAATCCCGGATAGAGATCCTCAATGGCCACCTTGTCGGTGGTGTAGTCCTGGGCGATCAGACCCACGGCGTCAGCCTTGATCCGCAGATTGGTGTCCTTCGTCACCAGCACCACCGGCAGGTGGCTGCCCATCACTTCCTGGAGCCGTTGCTCCAGGGCCACCGCGAGAATGTTGTTGTCTCCGTTGCCCCCCTTGAGCTCGGGGGGCAACTGCTGCAGGGTTTCGCTTCGGCAGAACACCACCTTCAAGGTGCCGCCGCTGGTCTCGTCGATAGGGACGCCATCCGCCAGATTGCCCTTTTCCCGCAGCTCATCCAAGAGGCGCGACACCTGTCTGGCATTGCGCCCCTTTTCAGAGGGATCCCGCTTGAACCGGTCGATCTCCTCCACCACCTCAATCGGCACCACCACGGCGTTGTCCTGAAAGCGAGTCAGGGCCATCGGGTCGTGCAGGAGCACGTTGGTGTCCAGGACAAAGGTTTTGCGCATGCCAGTGGCGGGGCCGGTGCCATCCACAGGAACCTAGGGCCGTCGCAGCCCTTACGCTCCTGCACCAGGAACCCCTGGGTGCTCAGGTTTGCCTCTTTCGTTGTCCATTCTCCTGGTTGGGTTGGCGCTCTTCGGCTTGGCGGTGGCCTGGCTTGAACTCCGCCACCGACTTCGCCCCGCCTCCCCCCTCCGGTTGGAGGCTGGTGCCTTTTCCGTTCGTCGCCAGGAACGGGGGCAGGCTCTGGAGGTGGAGGGAGAGATCACCATTCGCAACCCCCATCCCCGCATGGAGGTGTTTGTGCCCGAGATCGAGGTGAACCCTGTGCTGCTGGGGCGCGCGGATGTGTCCGAGGTCAACCGTCGCGTGCGCGTCACCTCCCTGCACCCCGACGAACCGGCTCGGCCCGATGGGTACTGGGCGGCGTACATCGTCAAGGGCCGCAAGAGCACGGGCGCTCGCCTGCGGATCACCCTTGAGGTTCCCCCCGGTGTGGATCCGGAGACGATTCTCGATACCCTTTGGCTCGACATTCACTGGATCAACTACGGACCATTCGGACGGTTGAGTCGGCGCGATGGCATTTTGGTGCCCTTGCGAAAACCCACGCCGATTCGGCCCGAATCAGCGCCCTGGCGTTCTGGCGAGGGCTGCCAAGTGTTGCCCGTGAAAACCCATCTCCTTGGCGTGTTGGATGATCCGGCCGAGGTGTTGGAGCGCTATTGCGGCCACTTGATGCGGCCCCACGACGTGCTCACCATCGGCGAAACCCCCTTGGCGGTGATGCAGGGCCGCTACGCCCACCCGGCCACGGTGGAGCCCTCCATGCTCGCCCGCCTGCTGTGCCGGGTCTTCCACCCCACCAGCAGCCTGGCCACCGCCTGTGGGCTGCAGACGTTGATCGATATCGTGGGGCCCGCCAGGGTGCTTTGCGCCTGGATCGGCGGCCTCCTTCTCAAAGTGGTGGGAAGCAAGGGCGGGTTCTATCGGCTGGCCGGCGAGCAGGCCCGATTGATTGACGACGTCACGGGCACCACCCCCCCCTATGACCAAACCCTGGTCTTGGGCCCGGACCATCCAGATCTCTTCTGCCAGCGAATGGCACAGGCGCTGGGGGTTGCCGTGGCCGTGGTGGATGTGAACGATCTCGGCCGCGTGAAAGTGCTGGCGGCCAGCCGCGGCAGTGATCTTGCCCTGATTGAGAGGGCCCTGCGGCCCAATCCCGCGGGCAACGCCAACGAGCGCACCCCCCTGGTGTTGATTCGGCCGGTTTGAGGTCGCTCTCCCTGGCGTTTGGCCGGCTTGGCGGTTGGTCGGCTTGGGCGGCGTCGCTTGGCCGCCTAAAATTATTTGGCACATTGTTGTTTCTTTGGCTTTTGTGCGGCCCTCCTCCCTGGCCATGTCCGTTGGTTTGCGACACATTGAGCGGATTCGACTTGGCATGGATCTGTTGAAGGGCAACAGGTCGCGGGGGTGGGCGGTGGAACGCCTCCAGGGCTGGCACCTTCCTCTCTTGCAGGATCCGGTGTTCCATGGCCTCCTGCCCCAGCTTCAACGGGCCCTGCTGCTCCGGCTGCCGGAGCGATTGCTGGGGGCCGTGGTTCCCTCC
>JBKCPG010000236.1:0-6104 GCA_046309395.1 Cyanobacteriota bacterium
GGCCTGCGGGCGGCCTGCGTGGCCGGCACGTTTCTCGGTGCCCTGCCGATTTCCGAGGCGGATCGGCGCCTGGTGCTCAACAACGCCCTCTCGGCTGGTGAGCAGGCCTTTGCCTCCAGCGCCGCCCCCCAGCTGGGCACCGGTCCCCAGCGCGCCTACGCCCTGCTGAGTGGCATGGGAGGCACCAAATTGGATTGCGGCGCCGCCGCCATGGCCCGTCTGGCCAGCGGCTCGGAAAACCTCGAAGCCTTCCTGGCCACCCGCGGCACCTCGGTGGGCATTGACGTGTTTTGCCGCACGCCCCCCACCTGTCCCCGCCAGGTGGGCTTCGGCGCGGCCCTTCCGTAGGGCCTTACGCCCCCTTCTCCGCCAGAAACGCCTCCAGCGTGAGCCGGCATTCCTCGGCGCGGGGATCGTTCGGGCCCCAGGCCTCCGTCACCAGCTCCAGGGCCTGGCGGTAGTGGTCTTCCGCCTCCTGAGGGTGGCCCAGCCGCTCCTCCACCACCGCCAGGTTTTTGAGCAGCTCGCCGCGACGGGGATGGCGCTCCCCCATCGCCAGGGCCGCCTGGCGCACGGCTTCCCGCAGCTCCGCCAGCGCCTCCTCCTCCCGGCCCTCCTCCATGGCGAGGCGGGCCAGGTTGTTGTGCACGGCCATGCCCACCTCGCCGGGGTCATCGTCCTGGGCCTGGAGCGCCTGGTGATAGAGCTCCTTGGCTTCCGCGCCCCGCCCCATGGCGGCCAGGGTGCGGGCCAGGTTGTTGCGGCTCAACCGCACCAGCTGATCGTCGTCCTCCAGCCGCTGGCGGCGCAGCTCCAGGGCCTGCCGCAACACCGTCTCAGCCTCTCGCTCCCCCAGCTCATGGAGCGCCAGGCCCAGGCCATTGAGCGCCTCGGCCCGCTCCAGCTGGAGGCGTTCGCCGCCGGGTTCCAGCAGGGCCAGGGCCTGGCGGCACCGCTCCTCCGCGGCCCGGAGCTGGCCCCGCTCGCGGGCGAGGCCCGCCAGCGCCACCAGGAAGGCGGCCACCATCGGCGACGCCTCTGGAGTGGGGAGCGCCCGCGCCCGCTCAAGCCCCGCCTCCAGGGCCTCCTCAGCGGGGCCGTAGGCCCCGAGGCCAGAGCGCAGCCGCCCGAGGGCCAGAAGGGGAAGGCAGGCGTCCGCGCCCGGGAACCGCTCCGACGGCCACCGCGCCAAGGCTTCCAGCAGCGGCAGGCAGCGCTGGCCGCGCTCGCGGCTGTGGGCCTGAAGCACATCGCTCACCCCCGAGAGCCAGCTGGCCAAGGCCGCCGCGAGCCGCTCCAATCGCTCCGAGCGCTCCCCAGACTCCCGCTGGCGCGCCTCCTCGGCGAAGAAATCGTGGAGGAGCGGATGGACCTGGAGCAACCGAGGCAGCGGGCGCTCCATCAGATGTTGTTGCAGCACGCCAAGGCGGGCCTCCTCCCAGGCCTCTTCGGAGAGGGACGGCGGGCAAGACAGCGCCAGCGGTTCCCAGGGCACCGCCACGGCCGGCAGTTCCCCCAGGAGCAGGGCCATTTCCCGTTCCGCCGGGGTGAGCCGCTCCCAGGCCAATTGGAAGCTGGCCCGCAACCCCCGCTCCACCGTGAGGTCGGAGGCGGCCCCCCGCGGTTCCAGCGCCAGGGCGCCCCGCCGCTGGAGCCGCCGTTCCAGCTCGGCGAGCTCCAGATCCCCATCCCGCGCCAGCTGGCGACCGAGCAAATGCAAGGCCAGGGGCAGCCCGCCCACTTGGTTGACCAAAGACAAGGCTCGCCGTCGGTCCTCGCCCTCGAAGGGGCCGCGCTCCGCCCGCTGCTCCAGCAGCGTCAGCGCCTCCTCCTCCCCCAGGGGCGCCAGCGACACCCGCTGGCGGCTCTCAACGATCTGGCGGCGGGAGGTGACCAGAAGCTCAAAACGCTCCGGCAGCCCCTGGCCCAGGGCCTCCAGATCCCGCGGATCCCGCGGTTCATCCAGAAGCAGCAACGCCGGCGGTTGGCCGGGCCAGCGGCTGTAGAGCCAGCCCAGCCGCCCCTCGATCGGCAACGCCTGGGGCACCTCCAGCGCGAAGTGGGCCCGGGCAAAGAGCGCCAGCTGCTCCACCAACCCCGGGAATCCCCGCTGACCATCGAGCACCACGATCCCCGACCGGTAGCCGTCCAGGTTGCGGCGCAAGTGGTGCAGGGCCAGGGCCGTCTTGCCCACCCCATCCATTCCGGTGATCAACACCGGCCCTCCCCGCTTCCGCAGCAAGGAGTCGAGCTGCCTCAGGGCCTCCTCACGGCCGAGGAGACCATCCCCGCAGCGAGCGCGGAAGGGTAGGTTGTGGGGGGTCTGATGAGCCGGAAGGGTGGGATCCGCCATTTCAGTGGCCGGCCTGGGTGGCGGTGCGGCCGCTAATAATTTAATGGCATCCGCCAATTCCGTCTCGTTGGCGCAAATTTTCGCCGTGCAGTGCCGCTGCACACGGTTTTTGAAGGCTTCCAGCCGGGCCCGTCCGGCGTCGTTGTCGAGGCCATTGACGATGTCGCTGATGTAGTTGAGAAAGAAGGCATGGAGGGTGAGTCCGCTGTCAAGGGCCGCCTCAAACTCCAGCTCCGTCACCGATTTGTCGTCATGATCAGGCTGGGATGAGCCGTAGCGACCCGCCAGGATCAAGACGTAATGATCACTGCGGCGCACATCGGCCTGGCAGGTGGCCACCGGGGGCTCCGTCGATCCGTCGTAGCTGTGGTGGCAGGCCTGTTGCCGTTCGCCGATCAAGGCCTGAACCAGGGCCCGCTCCCGCTGGAGTCCCAGGCGGGGGCTGGAAAGATAGAAGCTATGGGCTGGTTCGCCACCAGGTGCCGGACCCAGAGTGGTCATCCCTGAAGGAGAGCGCTGTTGGCGGTTCCATCTTGCCTGCCACCGCGGCGTGGAGGGAACTTAGGACACGTTTGCCCTGTAGGTGCCCGTGCCATCACCCGGCACGCCAATTTTCTCTAAAAATCGCTTGACATTGTCTTGAGGATCGTAGGGGAAAAAGGTGCACTGGTCAAACACATTGGCCAGCAAGGCCTGCTTGCGCGCGTAATCAAAAAGCCAAGAATCGGGCTGAACGTATCGGTAGGAATCAGGATCATCCGAGAGGGGAATACCAGACTTAGTGAGCTGATGGATGTAGGATTTCGTATAGGAAGGCAAATCACGAAAACAGCAAACAACCTCAAATTCTGAGGTAAACGCGGCAAAAAGATCAATCAATCGGCGATATTCAGCTTCTGAATTCAACAGGTACAAACCCTCATTGGACCAGATCAACGCGTCGCAGCCCACCTGGCTGGCCTGGGCATAAATCCGCTCAAGATCGTGCTTGAGCTTGGCTTCCAGATAGAGGAAGTAATCAGCGGGCATCTGTTTCACGAGCGTTTCTTTTTTGGGCGAGAAACGCCCTTCGGCCAGGGAATAAACATTCAGAATCCAATGGGATGGATCGTCGTAACCAATGATTTCCGCCGGCACGTAGAACCCTGATTGAGCCAGCTTTTGTCGATTGTCTTGGAGGTAGTGTTGTATCGATGTCGTCCCAGTCTTGTGCTGACCAATATGAATGATGGTTTTCATTTCCACGAATTGTTCACACGAAAAACCTTACCATGACCGACGGCAACGGTCGGCTTGGTGAGCGGAATCGGGAGCAGCCTCCCAGCACCAGGGCCATTGCAATGGCATAGCGTTCCAGGTTGTCGCCGAGGGTGACCACGGAGACATCGCCACGACGCCGCTCGGAGAGGGTGTCGGGTTGATCGGAGGCGACGGCTTTGCCCTGGATGAAGAGGACCGGGCGCTTTTGGCCCACAGGAGTGGTGAGCACGACGGTGGCGCTTTGCTTGGCGCGGCGGATGACGGAGACCTGGCGGGTGAGGACTGGACCGAATCCGCGGGGGATGTGGGAGGAAGGGTGGAAAGGGGTGCCCCTGAGGCCGAGGCGGAGGCCGCGGGAGCTGGATGCGTCGCGGCGGGCGGCGGCGCGCGTCAGGTGGAGCCGCACCGACACATCCCCGTCACTGGGAAGGAGCCCACGGAAGCGGTGGCCAAAGAGGCCGCCGATGAAGAGGGCGTTGGTGGAACCGGCCCCCACAGCGCTGAAGCGACTCGGCGGGTTGGTGCCCTTGAAGTGCACCGTCAGGGCTTGGCCCGCCCCTTGAGCACGGTGGACTCCGCGCCGGGGGGAAAGGTGACCCTTGGGCCCTGGATCGCGGATTGGGCCAGGGCGAGGGGGGCACCCATGGGGGCTTGGCCTCGGAAGGCGCCAAGCTAAGCGCTAAGAAAAACCAGGAATATCAGGGCGCCCGTTCAGTCAGATCGCTGACACTTCAAAGCGAGCTGATTATCTTGAAAACAGTCGCGTTGACCCTACAACCATGCCACTCCTGTTCCAATCACACACTTTTCGCTCTGGCGTGAAGCTCGGAAACAAAATGTTAGCCGCTTGGGCTCAGCTCCTCCGAGTCCTCCTGATGCTGGTGCTCTTTCTCACCCTCCTAAGCCCGAACCCCGCGCTGGCGGCCTCCCCCATCTGCAACGCCGAGCTGGGCTGGTGGGAAAGCAAGGATCTCCAGCCCCTCTTCACCTTCAATGCCCCAACCAAGGATTGCCAGTTTCAACAATGGGCCTGGACCACTTTCATTCATTTCATGAAGAAGACAGGCCCGCAAGGGAGTCCCCTGTTCCTCAGCTTGCCCACACCCGAGGATCTTGACAATCCATCCTTCTCCTACGAGGAGAGCGGCGAGGTGGGGGCGGCGAGGGAGCTCATGCTCAAGCCTCGGTTTCAAAAACCTGGCCTGGCGTTGAGCCGGGGAGGCGGTGAAGACCTGAGCGCGATTGGCCAAGCCGGGTCGAATGGCATCCTCGTGGACCAGAACTCACGTGTTGTTTACTACGCAATTCACATGAATCCACCATATTTTAAATTCGCCAAGGCTCACATTGGAACAGAGAATTACAGCAAAACCCCGCCCACAGAAACCTTTCCAATCGACGCGACCGTCTTGAAGACCGCCTGGATGGTGGTTGAGGACGAAACCAAGCTGCCTTCCGACACCTTTACCACCAAAGCCACTCTTCAATTGATTGAGGAGGACCCAGAGCACAAAGGTCAGCTGAAGATTTCAGACAAGACACAACCTGGGGTGACGGTGGCACTCGTAGGCGTTCATGTGGTGGGGACCGTCAAGGATCATCCCGAATTTCTCTGGGCGACATTTGAGCAGAAAGAGAACAGCCCAGACCTGCCAGGCGGCACCTCAGTTGGGTCCAATCAGCAGGTCAGCAACCGGAATTTCAGCTTTTACAAAGCCGGCACATTGGCAAGTAAGTCTAATCAACAACCAAAAAGTTATTCCATCGATTTTGCCACTCAGAAAACGAAGCCCATCACCAATACCGTCCGACAATTTGCCCATGGCGGAGCGGAATTCAGCGCTGAGAGCCCAACGGTCAGCGGTCAAAGCCGGGTGGAAGATATTGACAGCATCAATCTCAATATGGGTCAAGCGATCCCAGCCCATTCCAACCTGATTGACCCAGCCTTTGCCGGCTACAACCTGATTGGCAGTGTTTGGATCGACACGCGACAGACGCCTCTCAAGCCCGGACTGAATCTGTTCGCGAACTCAGTGGGATCGATCACCCTGGCAAGTTCCACCATGGAAACCTATGTCCAAGGGTTGGGGACGAACTGCTTTTCTTGCCATAACACCCAACCCTTTGGCACAAAACTTGCCAACAAGAATATCGCCATTAGCCACATCATTCTTGGAAGTTTGCGGACGTCTCAGCCCACAGACCCAGCCTCTTCATCCCAAGTCATGACGACCACCCGACCGGAACAGCCAACGGTCCGCTGACGGTGAACGTGGAAGAAGTGACGCCGGGGTCGTCGTTCACGATCGGAGCCGTGTCGGGCACAGTGCACGAGACCGATCACCGGCCAGTGAAACCCTCGATTGGTTTTCGACTCGAGCACGACGGACGGGTGGGGGCCCTCGCTGGCGACACCGTGCCGTGCACCGGAGTCGACGAGATGTGTCGCAACGCCGACGTGTACGTGCAAACGGTGATTCGACACGAC
>JBKCPG010000237.1:0-21078 GCA_046309395.1 Cyanobacteriota bacterium
CTCGCCGATCGATGTGATCTGCATGGCGGGGGAGGAGGGGGCGGGTTTCGCCGCCGATGCCCACGCCCGTCTGATGGGTTTGGGGGTGGCGGTGGTGACTTACGGCGTGGGGGCCTTGAAACTGCTGAATCCCGTGGCGGGGGCCTATGGGGAGCGCTCGCCCCTGCTGGTGATCAGTGGCGCCCCGGGCCTGCGGGAATCGGATGAGCAGGTGTTGTTGCATCACCGTATCCGGGCCAGCGACACCCAGGAGCGTTTCTTCAAGGAGGTGTGCGTCCAAACGGCCTGTCTCGACTCGGGGCGCACGGCGGTGGAGAAGATCTCCCGGGTGCTGGACGCCATGAGCCGGGAATCGCGGCCGGGCTATCTGGAGTTGCCGCGCGACTCGCTCACCCGGCCCGTCCCCCGCCCGGTGCCGCCCCTCACCCTGCCAGCCATGGCCCAGGTGGCGGAGCTCCATCGCCGCACGGGATTGGCGATGTTGGAGTGGATGCGCACGCGGCGGCGGCCGGTGGTGTTAGCCGGGGTGGAGATCCACCGCTTCGGGCTGCAGCGCCAGTTGCGGGAGGTGCTGGAGCGGGAGGGGTGGCCTTTCGCCACCAGTCTGAGCGGCAAATCCCTGCTCAGCGAACAGCATCCCCAATATCTGGGGGTGTACGAGGGGGCGATGGGGCCCGAGGCGGTGCGGGAGGTGGTGGAGGGCAGCGATGGGTTGCTGATTCTCGGCATGCCCCTGAGCGACCTGGACACGGGCGTGTACACCATGGAGCTGAACGCCGAAACCTGCCTGCGGGTGGAGATGGACCGGGGCCTGCGCTGGATTCGGGGGGATCAGGACACCCTGGATCCGGTGACCTTGCTGCGGGTGTGGGGGGAGGCGGAGCCACCGGCCCAGCCCACGGCCTATCGGCCCGAGGTGAATCCGGCGCCACCCGAGCCCTTCGCGCCGGTGGCCGAGGCCCCGCTCACGGTGCGGCGCCTGCTGTTGGCGGTGGACGCGGTGCTGGATGATCAGACGGTGGTGCTGGCCGACACCGGCGACGCCACGTTCGCCTCCCTGGCCCTGCATTTGAAGGACGCCAACGACTACATCAACAGCGGCAACTGGGCTTCCCTGGGCTTCGCCCTGCCAGCGGCGGTGGGCGCCTGGGGGGCCCATCCCGAGCAGCGGCCCCTGGTGCTGGTGGGCGACGGGGCCCTGCTGATGAGCGCGATCGAGCTGGCCACCCTGGCCCGCTACCGCATTCCCGCCTTGGTGGTGGTGATGGACAACGCGGGTTACGGCACGGAGCGTCCGATGCTGGATGGGCCGTTCAACGATGTGGCGCCGGTGGACCATGTGGGGTTGGCGCTGGCGATGGGGTTCCGGGCGGCCCGGCGGGTGGAACGGGAGGGGGAGCTGTGGGAGGCCCTGGGGCTCTTCGCGGCGGAGCGGGAGGGGCCGACGCTGATCAGCGCGGCCTTGGATCGACTGGATGCCTCCGATGCCCTGCGCAACCTCACGGCGGCCCTGGGCAAGAAGGTGAAGGCTGGGGCGGTGGCGCCATGAGCCTGATCCGCTACGTGGACCCGGAGGGCGTGGTGCGCCACGCGCGAGGGGATGGCTCGGGCCGTTGGGAGCGGTTGGTGGGGGACGTGTTCGGGCCGCTGGAGCCCACTGGGGAGAAGGCGCGGATTGCCCGGCTGCTGGCGCCGCTGGAGCCGGCGGCGATTTTTTGCGTGGGTCTCAACTACCGGCGCCACGCGGCGGAAACGGGCGCCGTTGTGCCGGAATGGCCGGTGGTGTTCATGAAGTCGCCGGGGGCGGTGCAGGATCCGGAGGGTCCGATCGCGTTGCCCACGGCGCTAGCGAGCGCCCAGGTGGATTACGAGGGGGAGCTGGCGGTGGTGATCGGGCGACGCTGCCGCAACGTGAGTCCCCAGGAGGCCCTGGGGGTGGTGCTGGGTTTCACCTGCGGCAACGACGTGAGCGCGCGGGATTGGCAGAAGCAATGGGGTGGCGGCCAGTGGTGCCGCGGCAAGACATTCGACACCTTCGCGCCCCTGGGGCCGTCCCTGGTGCCCATCGAGGAGTTGGCGGACCCCTTGAGCCTGGGCTTGCGCACCACCTTGAACGGCGAGGTGGTGCAGGAAGGCAACACCAACGACATGATCTTCGACGTGCCGACGCTGATCGCGTTTTTGAGCGGCAGCACCACCTTGCTGCCCGGCACCGTGATCTTCACTGGCACGCCCGAGGGGGTGGGCATGGCGGCCACGCCGCCCCGCTGGCTTCGGCCAGGAGATGTGGTGAGCGTGGAGATCGAGGGGATCGGCCGACTCTCCAATCCGGTGGTGGAGGAGACGACGTAGGCGGTCCCTTGCGGGACCAAGACGGGGAGCGAGGATCGGGCACACAGGCCAACCCGCTCACCAGAGCCCTCGGATCGCGTCGGGAGAGGGCTCAGGAAAGCGTCGATCTTTGCCGGGCTTGAGCTGGAAGGCAAAGCGTCCTGTCGCTTTGCCCAACCCCTCTTTGCCAGGTTGGTCCGATAAATAGAACCCGGAGGTTGCCATAAAGGTTCCCTGGAGGCGGTCGCCGGTCTTGGTCAGTGTCCCATCAAAGCGTCTTTGGCCAAAGTCAAAAAACAATCCAGGACGAATCATGTCACCCAACAAAATGCCGAATTGATTCACTTCACCGCAAGGCTCTGCTTTGAATTTGATCGCTTGGCCGTCGCGAAGTGGCTTCTCAAGAAACAAGCCGAAGTAGCGATCCTTGAGGACCAGCATCAATTGTTTTTTCTTGGGATTATAGCCACCCGAGGAGAGTTTCCATGTTTTGCCAAAGCCAGGTTTCAAGATCTTGGGATGGCTGCTGGATGTGACTTCTCCGTTGCCTGAGGCAATTGTTAATTCGCCGGGGATGGTCGTCGCTCCCAGGAAGGGAAAGCATTGGGATCGCGCCGAGGCAAGATTCGATCCGGCGGAAATGACGAAGACAACCGCTAATCCTGGCACAAGCAAACCGCCGAAAACGAGGAGGTGTTGGAGGGGTTTGCTTGCTAAGATGGTCATGGGAAATTCGGAAGTGGTGGCAGCGGTGTCAAGTTGTCAACGTGGAGGACGTGGCATTGATCTAGCCGACGTTCAACGTAGGGATAGCTGATTTGGGGAAAAATAAGCGCCATGAGACTGTGGTTTTCGTATTGATCGATACATGGCCCGCCTTGTTTGCGATCTGAGGGGCCATACCAGCTGCAGTGGTTACTTGTCGCTTGTAGCCAGGCTGCCTCTATCGCTAACAATAAGTCGCAGGGAATGCGCATGGCCTCGTTGTAAGTGAGGGTCCCGACTCTGTTGATATCGGCCCCGAGGTCGATCATGATGGCTTCGTATGTGGCGGCAAGCGCACTGGGTTGGTTGGCGCTATTGCCTTTGAACTTGCTGCGGTATTCCAGGTAAGTGCTGCTGGTGCGCCTACCAAAGTCGCCCGATTTCAGACGCTCAGTAATTCGACTTACGCTGTAGGGAACAATGAGTTTTTCCATGATTGCGCTCGCTTCATTTTTCTTGGATTCGATGTCGGGTTTGAAGCCTGCGAGTGCGTTGAGATTGTAATTGCCATTTTCCACTCGGAAAATCGTGTCCAGCACAGCTCTAGCGTTGCGAATGCCCTCATGTTGCGCTTCACGGGCGCTGCGTTCATTTTTAGAACCGCTGGCTTGTTCAGCCCTCGCGAGGGCTTGGCGCGCATTGGCCAGATAGGTGGCCAGTACAGGTTCCACCAGGCGATAGCTGCGTGGCGTGACGTTCCCCAGTTGAAAATCAAGCATGTTCTTGAAGGTGGTGGTCTGTGCCCTGTTCAGCAACAACAGACCAACGATCAAGGCGGTTAAGGCGCCTAGGCCCGAAAAGCCACCGATCACCCAGCGGCGGCGTTTCGCGAGGAGAGAAACATGCTGTTGACTGGCAGCGAGAAAGGACAGAAGCAGTGGATCAGAGGAAGTGGTGGTTGTCGACATCCGAGGTAAAGATCGCTCAGCTTCCCCAAGTTCCACGGCATCCAAAAGACCTCCGTCTCGTTGCCCTAGTCGTTTCCACTCTCTCGCCTTGTCGAGGAGGCGTCTTCGAGCCAGCTCAGCATCGCGGGAGTCATTGATCCACTGCCTGAGCGTTGGCCAACAGGTGATCAAGGCCTCGTGGGCGATATCAATCAGCCGCACGCCAGGCATGCGCGAATCGACATCAGAGGTGAGCAGGCGAGAACTGATCAGATGATTTAGGGTGGCACGAAAGAGATGGGGGTCTTGAGCGGCACTGGCTAGGTCATCTTCCGTTTGGCGTCTGCGGGTGTCCGCCCGCCCCTCGCCGAATTGCACAAGGCGAACCAGGATTTCGCGAGCAATCTCCCGTTGTTCGTTGGGATGCTCTGTCAAGCCAGCCATGCAGGCATCCGCTCTTAAGGCGATGGCCACCCGCAGGCCGGAGTGTGATTCGGATTGGGGGTTCCTGTAAGCGCCCACCGGTAGCACGAGGGCTTCATAGGCTCGCAGCGGCAGAAAGCGTCGCTCGATCTTGTCCCACATCAGCACAAGTGTTTCCTGCACCAGAGGGAGAGCGCCTGGCTCACCCGCGGCATCGGCAATCAAGCGCTCCACCAGCGCGGTTTCCACATAGACGCCGACCATCTCTGCGGGCTTTTCAATGGCCTCTCGCAAGCCTGATTCATCGAGGGGCGTGATCTCCAACCTGCTTGCTTGGATGTCATTCCATAGCGGTGAGCGCATCAACTCGGCATAAAAGTCGGCGCGTACTGTGAGGAGAAGATATAAGTCCCTAACTTGAAGGAGGGATTGCAAGTATAGCTGAAAGGCCGACGATGGGTCGCCACCAAGAGAGAAGGTTTCCTCAAACTGATCAATGATCAGCAACAGCTTGCCGTTGGGGCCCTGATCAACCAACAGGCGCCTGATTGATTCCTCTGGCTGTCCGGGATCGAGTCGAAGGAGCGACTGTAGAGCCTCCAAGGGTTTGGCCCCGGGTCGAAGGGTGAGGATGGTCCAGGTGATGCCGGTAAACAAAGAGCTTGTTCTAAGCTGTGGAAGCAAGCCAGCGAAGACCAGTGATGATTTGCCACTTCCCGAAGGGCCGATGACCGTGAGGCAGGGATGGGTGTGGAGTCGTTCAAGCATTTGGCGCGTCTCCTTGACCCTGCCAAAGAAGCGGTCGTGGTTGGCTTCTGAATAGGGGAGCATGCCCGGATAAGGGCAGGGCGGGTGTTGCGGTTTGCTGGAGGATGGATGCTGGAGGTTGTCGCAGAGGCGCTCAATGGCGATGTCTTGTTCTTCGGGTGTCGTGGCCTTCAAGCCCACCAGCATGGCCAAGCGTGGAGGGAGATCTGTTGGTTGTTGGATCAAAGGAATGACGGGCCAGGTCTGGGTGTCATTGCCATAATTCTGTGCGAGTAAGTCAACAAAATGACTCGTGTCATCGGCGAAATATGCGGGCGTGACCACCAGAAGCACATAGGTGCTTTGTTGGATTGCCCGCTCAAACTCCTGCAAACGCGGAGCTCCCAGCCGAAAGGACGACTCCGAAAGACAACGAACTTTCGCCTGCTTCAGCGCGTCGAGCAAGAATCCCTCCACCCAGGCCCGGTCCGCGTCGGCGTGGGAGATGAAGACGTCGTAACGCTTGTTGTCAGGATCCATGATGGGGCCAGACGCGGGCGACAATTAACGATTTTAGCCATAAAGTAAAAGTTGTCGCTCCCTTCGCAAGATAACGTGACCCCTTTCCACTCCGCTCCTGAGGATGATTTCGCCTTTGATGTCTTCATCAGTTATCGACAACATGAACCGGAGATGACATGGGTGCGCAAGGTTTTGGTGCCAAGCCTGGTGACGGCTGGTGTGAAGCCCATGATTGATGTGCGCCATTTCCGATTGGGTGCGCCCCTGATCAAGGAAATGGAACGTGGTGTGTTAGTGAGCCGCTACACGCTCCTGGTGGCCACACCCGCTTATTTCAAGAGCTCCTTCACTGAGTTTGAAAATCTCTTGAGTCAGCATCTCAGCCTTGAGGAGGCGAAAGACCGGCTGCTGGTGTTGATGCGTGAGCCGTGCGAGCTGTCTTTGAGACTTAGCTACAAGCTCTGGTTGCCGATGACCACTGATGAGGAAGTGGAGCAAAACCTACCTCGCCTCACGGAGGCCCTGCTCGCGCCACTGGTTTAGGAGCGACATGTCCATGGACCGCTTGGATCATTTGCTGTTCACCGTCAACGACCTGGAGGCCACGATCGCCTTCTATTCGGTCGTGTTGGGCTTTGAGGTCTTCACTTTCGCGGGTGGGCGAAAGGCGTTGCGCTTTGGCGATCAGAAGATCAATCTCCATGAGCGGGGGAAGGAATTTGAGCCGAAGGCGCGGCAGCCCACACCTGGTTCGGCGGACTTGTGCTTTCTGACGTCAGTTCCCCTGGCTGAGGTATTGGCTCACCTTGCGGCGTGTCAGGTGGCTGTGATCGAGGGGCCTGTGCGGCGTACGGGAGCGACAGGACCGCTGCTTTGTCAGGACACAGTGGATCGCTCCCGGGCCTCACCTACAACAGGCTCATCTCCCTCCCCCCCGCACTGGAGAAAAGACTCATGTGTTGACAGGACAGGTTTACTGCCAATTAGCCGTGATCACTGAAGAAAGGCTGGTCGCATAATTGGCTGGCAACGTCATCTGACCGATCGCCGGAGGCGTGAAGTTTGCCATGGCGTTCACCAGATTTTGCACCTGGGAATTGAGCAGGGTCTTGCTACCGGTAGTGGTTTGGAACCGCTCTATTTGATACGTGCTGCCCGAATACCAGTCTTGGAGAATCAGCCTATCTGTCGTCCCCACCACACTGACTTCGAGATGGTTCGTCACGCGCCGGAACCAGAGCTGCTCAACCGCAATTCCAGCCATGAATCCCGCGACGTCGACATTGCTAGTCGTGAGATCATTTTCCAGAATCGTATCGGTTCCATAGCCGCGGCCGAGCATGTAGGTGTCATTCCCCAAGCCTCCAATCAGCGTGTCTGCACCTGCCCCACCATTCAATGTGTCATCACCCCCAAGTCCAGTGAGAGTGTTGCGCCCAGTGTTCCCGATCAAGACGTTGCCAACATCATTCCCAGTCGCGTTGATCGCGCCCGAGCCGGTGAGGGTGAGGTTTTCAACGTTTAGTGCCAAAACATGAGCCAGGGAACTACTTACCGTATCGATTCCTTCATTCATTCGTTCGGTAATGAGGTCACCGATGTTGTCAACGATATAGGTATCATCGCCAACCCCACCCATCATCGTATCGGCACCGGTGCCTCCATTGAGCCAGTCATTCCCCTCACCACCGCTGAGCATGTTACCGGAGGTGTTGCCGATGAGTACGTTGTCTAAAGCATTCCCCATGCCATGGATGGCCGTGCGTCCAGTGAGTGTCAGGTTCTCGAGGTGGGCAGACAACGTATAAGTGAGCGAACTTGTGACAGTATCCTTGCCTTCATTTGCGTCCTCGATGACTAGATCGCCAATGTGGTCGACTGTGTAGACGTCGTTGCCGAGCCCTCCTACCATTGTATCCGCACCAGTTCCGCCATTGAGGGTGTCATGGCCGGCGCCGCCGCTCAATAAGTTGACTCCGGAATTACCGATGATTAAATTATGCCCCGCATTGCCTGTGCCATTAATCGCGGCGCCGCCAGTCAAGGTAAGGCTTTCAAGATTGGCGGACAACGTATATGTGACTGAACTCCTCACGGTATCCAAACCCTCATTCTCATATTCGATGACAATGTCACCGACATTGTCCACCGTGTAGGTGTCGTCTCCAGGACCTCCGAGCATCGTATCTTGCCCGGTGCCACCGCTGATCGCGTTTGCGGCGGCATTCCCGGTGATCAGGTTGTTCGCGGAATTTCCTGTCCCAGTAATGCCGCCGGCAGCCCTGTTAAGCACCAGATTTTCAAGATTGGCGCCAAGGGTGAGCGAGACCATGCTGTTGACTGTGTCTATGCCTTGATTGGTGTTTTCAATCACCAGATCGTCAGCAACGTCAACGAAGTAAAGATCATCCCCGAGACCACCATCCATCGTGTCAAGACCAGCGCTTCCATCCAGTTCATCGTTTCCCGCTCCTCCCGTCAGCAGGTTTTTCGTGCTGTTGCCGGTGAGTTTGTTGTCAAGAGAATTCCCTGTGCCGTTGATCGTATTGATGCCAGTCAGCGTCAGGTTCTCGACATTTCCGGTGAGTGTGTAGGTGACAGAAGTATTAACAATGTCGATGCCGCTTCCAACGAATTCCATGACGACATCAGCGCTATTGTCCACCACGTAGGTATCATCACCGAGGCCTCCACTGAGGTTGTCCGCACCCTCGCGACCATCCAGGATGTCGTTGCCAGCGTATCCCGTCAGTGTGTCCGCGCCATCAGTGCCAATCAGCGCACGGTTGAGCGGGGCCCCGATTTGAAGGGAGAATGTATCTTCCCCATTGAGACCCCCTGGATCTCTGGCCACCACTTTGATCGCCAAAATCGTTCCAGTCAGGCTGACATCCGGTGTGGCTATGAAGGTGAGAGTTGCCGCGTTGAATCCCAGCCATGGGGGCAACGGGTTTCCGTTGGCCAGTGAGGCGCTGTAGGCGAGGACGTCATCCGGATTGGCATCGGTGAACGCATTGGTCGGAATCGCGACCGTGCTTGCTGGCCCCCCTGCTTCAGCGATGACGTCGACAAGGGGATTGGTGATAACAGGCGGCTGGTTGACGCTCACCGTGAGTTTGAATCCGCTGGAGGCGCTGGCGCCGACTTGGTCGGTAGCGGTGAGTTTGATGGAAAGCACGCCCGCGTCGCCGCTCGCGGGAGTGCCATTGAAGGAACGGGTAGCCCCGTTGAAGCGCAGCCATGTTGGAAGGGCGCTTCCATTCGCCAGGGTAGCGGAGTAGGTCAACGCATCGCCGATGGCGCTATCCCCATCGGTAAAGGTGTTCGCCGGCAAGGAATGGGTGAAGATTGAGCCGACCATCACGTTTTGATCAGCGATTACGTTGGCAAGCACTGGCGTCATGTTCGTCATGGCGCGCAGGGTTGCTGGGGTCCACACCGTACCGCTTTGGAACTTCACCTCTTCGACCTTGTCAGCCCCGCTGGCATACCAATTGTTGATGGTGATGCTATCTGTGCCGCGTTTGAGTACAAGACTTAGATCTTGACGGACGACAGAGATCGAACTTGCTGATATTGACGAGTCAAAAGAAATAGCATCACTATTGCCTACTGAGCCATCGCTGTCGACGATAGAATCGACGCCGAATCCTGCGCTAAATGCATAGAGGTCATTCCCCACTCCTCCGACCAGGAGATCGTTGCCGACCCCTCCATCCAGGGTGTCGCTACCCTCACCTCCGTTGAGGGTGTCATTGCCACCACGGCCTTCGAGGCGGTCGTTGCCGGCTTCGCCGAAGACCCAATCCGCGGACACAGTTCCTGCCCAGAGCCCGCCGAAGAAGTCGTTTCCGCTCCCCATGCGAAGGCCCTTGATAGAGAACAAGTCGGTCAGCTTGAGGATGGCGCCATTACTGAATTGCACGTCATGGAGATTCATGTCATTGTAATCACGCATGCGAATCAACGCCGCATCAAGTTTGATGGTGTCTGTGGCGGAGAAAATAAGATTGAAGTTGTAACCATCGCTCTCAATGTTCTGGATATCAGCTAGGTTGTAGTCGGGGAGGATCAAGCGATCTGTACTGCCATTTGATCCATAGTCGTCATCGATAGTGTCGATACCGTCTCCAGCTTTATAAATATAGGTATCATTAGAGCTTGTTGTGCGTCCACCGCGCAGCCAGTCAGTTCCCGTGCCGCCAGACAAGGTATCAGAGCCAGAACCTCCGTCCAGAAAATCGTTTCCAGAAGCTCCCACCAATCTGTCGTTGTCACCGGCCCCGATCAAGGTGTCATTTCCGGAGCCGCCGTCAAGCATGTCTTTCCATGCCTGGCCGGTGAGGGAGTCGTTCCCACCTTCGCCGTAATACTTGATGCCATTTGCCGCCCCAGAGCCACCGGACAAATAGGTATAGACATCATTCTCGTCACCGAGACGAATGCCTAGTTCCGCTATCAACGAGCTCAGAGTGCGAATTGAACCGTCGGCGAACTGTATGTCATAGATGTTAAGGTCGTTATAAACGTTTAGTCGGATCATGTTTGCATAAAATCTTATTGCTTCAAGAGGCTGTCCTGTTTCAGAGAAACGAATTTGCAAATCGATGCCAATGCCCTCTAGAGCTTTGATATCCACAAGGTTCATATCAAGTAAGAGCAATCGGCTCTTGCTGTTCCAATTGCCGTAGCCATCTTCTATGGTGTCGACCCCGTCACCCCGTCTATAAATATATAGATCTGGGCGATTGCTGTTCCACCCGCCTGCCATGTAGTCATCCCCAGGTCCTCCTTCAAGGGTGTCAAATCCCTCCTCAAAATAAGATTGGTAATCTGAAGGAAGAATGCCACCGTACAGCATATCGTTTCCTTCTCCTCCCCTCAGATAATCGGCCCCTTCACCTCCGCATAATGTATCACTACCACCATCTCCATTTACGTTTTCATTGCCGCTTCCTGCATGAATAAAGTCATTGCCGGGCCCACCATTGTAAGTGCCGCGGAATTGGTTCCCCGTGATCTTGTCATCACCTGCGCCACCGTTGATGGTTGTAGCCACACCTACTGTGGCATCAAGCACATCATCACCAGATGTCCCTTCGACCACACGCATCTTTTGCACAATCGTTGACATGTTCCAGACTGTGCTGTCTGAAAATCGTAATTCTTTAACAACCCGCCAGACGCCTTCACCGCCGCTGAGGTTATCGTTAAACCAGCTCAATTGTCCGCTGATTCGCAGGAAATCAGATCCACCACGAAGGGAGATGATGAGTGCGTCGTCGTTGTACGTCTGCAGGCGGGATAGCACGATGTCCGTTGGCAGAATACTATCTTTGAAGGCGATAACATCGGCATTTTCCGGATTGGTGCCTGTGATGGTGTCCTGTCCATCCCCTCGCCCGAATGTGTAGGTATCCGCTCCATAATTTCCTTCCAGCGTGTCGTTGTTAGGGCCCCCGTCCAGTTGATCATTCCCTTCGCCGCCATACAGCACGTCGTTACCGAATTCTCCGTAGAGGCTATCCGCACCCCCCATCCCTCCCAGAGTGTCATTTCCTCCACAGCCATTGATGACATCGTCGCGCAGATGAAATCCCCAACGCGAGTCGTTCCCCTCAGTGCTGAGAAGCACTCTTCTTTTGATTTCATCCAGGTTCCAGACGCTGCCATCAGCAAAACGCACTTCCTCCACGCTGGTTACGCCGTCGTACCCGGGTTGATAAAAGCCGTCATTCTCAAATTCTCCGTCGATTCGAAGGGTGTCGCCCGTGTCCCCGATGCGAAACTGTACCCAGTTGTATTCGATCAGACCTCCCCACACCGCGCTTACTGGTCGTTCCACAATGACATCCGTAGAAAGAACATCTGGTTCGAAGAGGATGACATCGCGCTTGTTGTAGATGTTTTCCCAACGTTCTCCGTTGTTGATGGTGTCATGGCCATCACCACGACCGAAGCGATAGACATCGGAACCGGCTTCGCCTCGGAGGCGATCGTTACCGGGTCCACCGATCAAGATATCGTCGCCGTTGCCGCCGCGCAAGTCGTCATCACCCGCACCGCCAATAAGGGTGTCTCCACCTTCACGACCACTAAGAATATCGGCTCCATCGCCACCATCTAGTAGATCGTTGCTGTCATTCCCATAGCCCCCATCTCCACCTTCGAGAACGTCATTTCCGCTCTCTCCGAACAGCGCATCACTGCCGTTTTGGCCTTTGAGATAATCGTTGCCCGCACCTCCCGCAAGGACATCACTGCCATCTCTACCATCGATGCTGTCGTTACCCGCGCCGCCAAAAATGAATTCCGTTGAGCCATCGGTCATCACATTGCCTGCGGTCAGACGAATGCCGTTGATGGACAGAGTTGTGGCCAGAGATGAATCGCCTGATGCGATGGTCATGCGCAAGGTATCGGCCCAGCTACGCATCTTGGTCAAACCAGAGTTATACCATCCAGCCTCGCTTAATGCCTCTCGATAAAAGCGAAGCAACTCAGCTAGATCGATGAGGGCATTGGCTTTGTCTACCGCAAACAAGGAGTCTAGCCTGGTTTCTAACGGCGTGAAATTGTATGTTGCCCCACTTTCGTCGAAACTCATTTCGATGACTTGGATGTACGCCGCTAATCGTGTTTGTCGCGCAAGTGACTCGTAGATGGAGTCGATCAGTGCATTATACGCACGATTGATTAGATCCGTTTGGCCTCCATCACCGCCATACAGACTTATCCTGTACACACCATTCCCCAGGGGAATGGCATTACTTGGCTGATCGCTCCAGCTGTCCAAGGTATAATTGCGAGTATCCACAAACGGTTGGGCGTTGAACACCTCCAGCACTTTTAATTTAGCCATCATCGCGAGATAGGCCTGCGTATGGATGGGCGCGATGTACTGATACACTGGCACTCGGGTGATTGGATCCACTCGCTGCACGACTTGGATGCCCGTGCCCGCTTCTAATCGCGGGACATCAGAAAACTCGTAAACCAAGACAGGCCTGTTGGCGGGATTGGTGTTGACGATTAGGGCGGTTCCTGTCTCTTGGGGCGGCGTGTAGGTGTAGCCAGGGTTGATGACCCCATCCCGCACCTTGGAGGAACTCAACGCCCAGGCTTGAGCGATGGCATCCAAATAGGCTCTCTGGCTGGAGCGTGACGTCCCCGAGGAGAACCCAGATACCGACGCTGCCAGGCTGGTTGCCGCGTTACCGCCCACACTGATGGCTTCGCGCAGATCACGAACCCAGCCACTACCTTGCATGTCTGGCAGGCCTTGTGCCGTGGTTGTCAGTGAAATGGGGGTCGCGAAGGTCCGACGAAAGGGAGAATCATACAGATCGATATCCCCCATGATGTGTGTGGATTGTTCTCCATTCGCGGCGGTGCGGCTGAAGGTGCCGAGGTCACTGATGCGATTATTGCCTTGTGTCGCGCCAGTCCCTGTCTTTGTCAATGACAAGGAAGTGATGCTCTGTGACCCGAGTGTCAGTAGCTCGTTGGTGCTAGATCTGCCGTCTTGATTTAGATCACGCCACAACAAAAGTGCACTAAAATGTGCGTCAAGGTTGTTGACGACTGTGTCGCCGTTTGTATCTTCTTGCGCCAGCGCGGCAAAGCCATCGCGGGCGAATCCGCCTGCGGCCAATGGCGTTGAATCTCCGAAGAGTTCCGCACCTGAATCGATGCTGCCGTTGCCGTTTCGGTCAAGGACAAGGAATGCATCGTCTGCGCTAATCCAACCAGAACCGGTCGTGGAGCCATCGCCGTCGTGGTCGAATTGGACAGAGTAAAACGGATTTGGGATGGTTGCTTCTAGGCCATCACCGTCTAGATCAAGAGTAAGAGGGTCTTTCCTAGGCGGTGCCTTGCTGGCTTTAGCAACAACAAAGTTCGTATTGACATCGTTACGTGGACCTCGCATGATCTCTTTATTAAACTCGCTGCGTTTCCTGTGTCGATAAAGAGTTTCATTCAGGAAGGATACGTTGTCTACAGGTAAGATCAGCCCATTCCAGTATCGCCCAAATGGAGTAATGCCTGCCTTGGATAGAGCTGCCCAGGCGAAATCTACACAACTATTCGTCATCACATTATAGGCAAGCCAATCTGGATTTTCACGCCAAAATGCCTTTTCGGCAAAATCTTTCACCTCACGATACTGTTTTTCAGAGATGATAAATTCAAACTTGTATGGAATATTTTCTGGTGGATATTTCGCTAGTTCATCTTTCCTGACCTCGCCGTTGCCGGCGAGTGGTAGTCCCTTGGGATTTGGATGGAAACCATATCCTTGTGACGCCCCCGAGCCGTCTGATATGGAGATATACATATGACCCGGAAGAGAGCCGTTGATGCCGGCTGGATTAATGTAGGCAGTTATCGTGTAGACCATTGATGAAACCATCTGGAATATTTATCAATTTGATGCTACCCGGAAAACGTCCTACTTGTTGTTCCTTCGCGAGAAGTTTCACACACGTACGCTCATCTTCAGGTTGGTTGACGTTTTCCCTGCTTGAGCCGTAACGATCCGTGGGAGCTGCGGCTAGGCTGTTTTGGGACGGCATTTCGCTCATCCCCTCTTGTTCCCTGCCGATGGCCACGGTTTGTGTTACGACCCTCTGGAGATCCGCCCGGGTGGTCCGGAAACCAACAAAGCAAGCATGCAACACACCCTGCAGGACATCCATAACGCTTTTGAGCGAAACGCCACATCAATTTCTTCTAGTGGGCTTAGGAGTTAAAGGTGACGTTCGTTTTGTTTCACTCGATTTCTTTTTGGCTGCTTTCCGGATACTTTGCGATGATTGTCTCCCTATCCATGGCTATTGGCGGAGATTTATCTTGCCAGCGAGTCGACGTTTGCATGATCAGATCGCATGATCAGATCACTCAGGCTGGAGAGAAAATCTATCCCATCGTTCCGTGTTCTAGTCCAAATCAGCTCCGCCTGAAAGGCGCGGGGGGGGCATCAAGATGTTCTTCTCCGTTCCCTTTGAGAGTGACTGGTGGTCATCAAAGTACAAACGATTTGATCCGATGGTGCTGATGATTGTGGGAAGCGGAGAATCTCATCGTTCTCTCGTCCATCACGGGATTATGGGGGTCAGCGTCCCGGCATGGCCACTTGCACGGAGTGGTTTCGGTACGAACGATTCGCCATGGCTTCCGGGTGGTGGGGTCATTTCCCAGCGGGCGCCACCACCCAGAGACCTCCGCTCCGATTCCGGTTGTGGCAGGGCGGAACCACATTTCAAGAGGGCTGGCTCTCCTCGGCATCCAGGGCGCGACGACGCCCTGCAATGATCTTGCCAGCGTCTCCGCTGGGTTTCACAGTGGTGTTCAAGACCCATTCCCCATCTTGTCTGCCGAAGAGCTCACTGGCAGGATCGCATCCGTGTTCCGATCAGTGGAGACACCCATCTCTCCCGGTGGCGATGGAGACGTGCGGACAGTCCATGGTTGATCCAGCTCCAAACGCGCGCACGCCAGCCAGGGCTGGACGGCTGGGAGGGCGGCTGAACCACGTGGGCCACCGATGGGCCGTCGTGGTTGTGGTTGCTCTGCTGACGCTGACCTCCCCTCTCGTTGTGAGAGCCGTGGGTCAGATCGACTCCCTGGCCCCCAGCCCACCCCTCGCGGAGTCGCTCCCGATCCCGCTCCAGGTGGCGAATCAGATTGATGGGTTCCCCGTTGTGTTGGATGGGAACCCGATCCTGTCGATTCGCCTGGGCGTGGCTGATTTCTCAGCGAAGGAGAGAGCGTGGACGATCACCCGCCGACTGCAACGCTTGGCCCAGGATGACACGTTTTCTGTCGCTGATCTCACCATTCAGCGGAACGCGGACGACAACTCCTATTTCCTCAGTGCCGGACAAGACGTGCTGCTGACGGTGACCGCGCGCGACGCCAAGGCCAGCCGCATGGATGCCCAAGACTTGGCTGACCAATCGTTGCGACAACTCAAGGAGGCGATCACCGAGTACCGCCAAGCTCGAAAACCTGGTCAGTTGGCCCGGAACACGATCTATGCGGTGATCGCTGGCTTGGCCTTCCTGGCGTTCAGCGTGTTGGTGATCCGACTTTCTGGCCAGCTGTTTCCGTCGCTCGGTCGGTTCATCGCGTCTCGGGTGTCGGGTTTGCGGGTGAACAATGTGGAGATCATTTCTTCCCAGACCATCAGTGCCTTCTGGATTCAGATCCTGCGATTGCTTCGTCTAGCGGTTCTGTGGGTCGGATTCTTTTATTATGCCGCGTTTGTTCTTCGTCTCTATCCCTGGACCAAGGCTGTGGGTGAGAGTCTGTTGGCTTATTTCTATGGCTCGATCGAGCTCGCTTTTTCCGCTATTGGTAATTATCTACCCAACCTCTTTGTCGTCGGCATCATTGCTTTCCTGGCCGGCTATACCCTGCGTGTGATCAAGCCTTTTTTTACGGCGATCGCGCGGGGGAATTTGGTGATTCCTGGCTTTTATGCCGATTGGGCCACGCCAACGTACAACCTGTTGCTGGTCTTGGTGATCGCGTTGGCGGCGGTGCTGGCCTTTCCTTACCTGCCGGGTTTCAATTCCCCCGCTTTTCAGGGGGTTTCCGTGTTTCTTGGTCTTCTGTTGTCGTTGGGATCGACCTCAGCGATTACCAATGTGATTGGAGGAATCATTTTGATTTATACCCGTGCCTTTCGCCTGGGAGATCATATCCGCGTCGGCGATGTGGTTGGCGATATTGTCGAAACCAATTTTCTGGCCATTCGGGTTTGCACGCCAGCCAATCAGATCATTACCATTCCCAATTCAGCCCTTTTAAATAATAATGTGACCAACTATAACTTCTCCTCCAGGGAGTTGAGCCGAGAACTCATTTTGCAAACCACGATCACGCTTGGTTACGATGTGCCATGGCGCAAGGCCCATGCCGCCCTGATCGACGCGGCCCTGGAGACGGAGCAGATCTTGAAGGATCCCAAGCCGTTTGTGTTGCAAACAAACCTCGGGAACCACTGCATCAGTTATCAGCTTAACGCTTTCACCAGCTGCCCCAATCTGATGGTGTTGATTTATTCCGAATTGCATCAACACATCCAGGATCAATGCAAGAGGCATGGCATTGAGATTTTGTCGCCCACCTATGCGTCGTTGCGAGACGGCAGCGCGAGCACCATTCCGGTGGAGGAGTGGCCCACGGAGCGCTGATACTGTGCCAGGGGTTCGGCGGTGTTTGTGGTGCCGGGCCCTGTTGACAGACCATGGAGCAAGGACGTTCTCGGATCGGCGAAACGGGCGCCTGGGCGGCGGCTGGCCTGGTGGGGGGGCTGATCGGTTGCTTGGCGGCGGTGGTGCTGACGGAAATGATCAAGGTGTCGCTTGGTGTGGGCTCCGGGTTGGACGCCATGGGGTTGCGGCTGCTGCCCCTGCTCGGCGTGAGTTTGTCGGTGTGGATTCTGTTTGGCTTGGGAAAAGGGGAGGCGGCGCAGACGATCGCCCCGCGCGAGAAGCCGCGACCGGCGGATGGTGGGTCGCTGGCGACGTGGTATTCGTTTCCCCACGACATTGCCCGGGCGGATCTCACGGGTGATGTGGTGAACGCGTCGGGAACGGAGGAGCGGTTTCCTTGGAGATTGGCGCCCTTGAGGGCCTTGGCGATTCTGTCCACCGTTGGACTCGGCGCGCCAATGGGAACGGAATCGCCCGCGGCCCATGTGGGGGTGGCGACGGGAAGCTGGCTGGGCAGTGCGGTGCCGGCGTTGCGGGGGCTGGCGCGACCGTTGGCGATTGGTGGTGGCGCGGCGAGCGTGTCGGCCCTGATTGGCATTCCGCTGGTGGGCAGTTGTTTCATGTTTGAGTTGGCGGAGCGGCGACAGATTCCGTTCACGGCGCCGCGGGCGGCGGCGATGCTGGCCGGTGGAGTGGTGGGGTGGGGCGTGAATGCTGTGTTTCAGCTGAACCTGATCCGGCTCGTGGTGCCGAAGGTGTCCCCCGCCGGCTTCATGGACGCGGTGATCGCCACCGTGTGCATCGGTGTTTTCGCTGGCGCCCTGACGGCGCTCACGGGCGAGGCGATCTATTGGGCGAGAGGGTGGCGCGATCGTCCGTTGGTGCGCCTGCTGATGGGCGGGTCGGTGTTGCTGGGGCTGGCGTTGGTGATCGGCTGGCTGGCCAGCCCGGCCGCGGCGTTTGGGCCGGGGGGCGCGGCGATTGTGTGGGCCGAAACCAGCGACACGTCCCCGTCGCGCTTGCTGGCGTTGGCTCTGTCGCGGGCGGCCGCCACCACGGCCGCGGTGCTGGCGGGGGGGTGTGGCGGTGTGTTTGTGCCTTTTCTGGCGATTGGCGATCTAAGCGGAAGGGTGTTCGCGGAACCGTTCGGGATCCCGGGGGATCTGGCCGGAGCCGCTGGTGCGGCGGCGGGGATCGCGGGCGGCTATCGGCTGCCGCTCACCGCCATGGCGATGGTGCTGGGTGTCGGCGGCCCGGAGGGAGCCCAACTCACGTGCTTGGCCACGGTGGTGGTGGCTGCCCTGTCGGGATTGCTCACGGCAAGAGCCGCCAATGCCCTGTCATCGAGGGTGCGGGCGTGGTTTCGCGAACGGTTCGCTTGAGGCGGGACTGAGTTCTTCATCAATGTCTGGCCAGTGGATTCCCAAATCAGCGCCAGCACTGTCCCAACTGTCTCGCTCCCGGGGGGTGGCGTGCGGGAGGCGGGCGTACGACGCCGATGGCACAGAGATGGAGTGGCCGACGGCGTGGTCGACAAGCAGCCTGCCCTCTGTGCGGGCAACGTCGCTGACGCTGCCTCTGACTGGCGGGCCAGGACCATAGGGCGGCGCCGCAGGGGCCTTGTGAAGGCCTGGGCTGTCCACTCGAGGGGCGGGTTAGACGTTTGAGATTGAATTCGCCAATAACCTGGCTGCCTCATCAAATTTTGTTGTGTCGCCTTCGCGGCAATCAAAAAAGTTGTGGTATTTCATATATGTAGGCAATGAAGCCGTATAGAGATAGATGGGAAAGATGATGTCTTGCTCGGTCTCGCGGGCCCTAATCCAGGCTATGTTGAACTCTTCTTTGCACACTTTTGAAGCCAAGTAATCTGGCGAGAGCAATGCGAGAACTTTTTTGCATCGATCCAGCGTTTCGAAGATCTCTGGCTGCCAGGCAGAGCCTATGTTTAAAGCTTGACGATCTACAAAAATTCTTAGATTTGGCTTGAGTTCACGGAGAGATTTTTCGAGTTGCTCACTCTCAGACGAGTTCTTTCTCGAATAGCTAATAAACACATCAAAATCATGGACCCCAGCTTGACGAGTGGGATCTGCTGAAGGGGCGTAACTGTCTTTCTTTGCTGAAAACACAGACAGAGCCTCGTTGAGGCTGTCCGGATGATTTGTGACAATCTTTATTCGAGTCAGTGGAAGGCCAATCTCCAGCCAATGGATCGCCGCATCGAGAAGCGGTTCAAGCATCTCAGTGATTGAATAGCCTTGGTCCCCAGCGGCGACAACAGGCATTGCCAATGTCTTGATGTCTGGGTTGTCAGCCAATAGTGGAGTCAGCGCACGGAAGATATCCCCAACGACTTCTGGTGGTCGACCTTTGATTTGCGGCTCAAAGCACAAGATCCGTCTAAACACCAAGCCTGCATGCTCTGGTTCGAATTCTTTGGAGAGCCAACATGAAAATGCTTGCCTCAAATCAAGGTTTTTGTTGGTTGCCAGCTTGGCAACTGATTTTCCCTTCCGGTCTAAGGCACCGATTAACGATGTCGATGTTGGAGTGTAGTCACCAGGAAACGCGGATATGACAAGAAGATCAAATTGATCTGCCTGATCAACTTCAGTCAGATCACCTTCATACAGCTCAACCCGCTTATCGCCATTTCCGTGAATATTTATGGTATCAATAAGTTTCATGATTGGCTGATCGAGAAGGCTGGCTTATCCTGTCGATCAGTCTAATGCTTAATAGCCGGATCCTGATCTGACCTGCCGTCCATCCGGCGGAATCTTTCCGGGTTCCCTGGGCGGACCCGCCTGTAAGGGTTTGAAGTGTTACAAGCTGTCGGAGGGATAGGCGTCCCCAGAAGGGGTTGCGATTCAGCGCGGGAGTGGACCTTTCTGCGGTGTTGATGTCTTTGCGGCCCAAGAGTTCATGGATCTTGCGGCGGCCCTGATTCAATCGCCACCCCCGCCGCCGCCTGGGGCTCACGCTGGCGCGGCACAACCCAGCTCACCCCCTAAGCCGCATCAGAAAATCCTCCCGCCGGTGAAAATCCGCCTCCGCTCCGCCATGGGCCAGGGCCCAATAGCTCAGCTCACCCCCCCGCCGCTCGATCACCGCGGTCACTCCGAGCCACAGGGGGCGCTGGCGACAGGTCCGCGCCAGCTCCGCTGGCAGCGAGAGATCCAGCCTCACTTCCACCAGGCCCGGGGAGCGGCTCACCGCGAAGGGCAATGTGTCGCGGTCTGGCTCAGGCCGCAGGCCCTGGCGGTAGCCGTCAAGCCGGTAGAGATTCCAGGCGCCGCTGGGCGAGAGGTTCACCTCCCAGTAGGGCGCCTCCCCTTCCGCCGCCAGAAACAGCTCGAAACAGGTGTGCTCCCAGAGGTTGTCAGCCCGCTCCGGTGGCCCGTCGGCGGGGGCGGCCAGCGTCACCGGGTCCAGATCGCCGCGCAATTGATACACCACGCGGAGCCGATCGCCCTGGCGCGCCAGGTGGCCCCCCAGCCGGAGGCCCAGGGCTTCGGCGGAGGTCGCGAAGGGCCGCAGCGCAAACGCTCGCTTCTCGCCCAGGGGCTTCGAATGTTCACCACTGGCCGGAACGGGCCGGCTGTGGTCGTCAGAGGCGGGTGTGCGATCGCTCATCGCCCCTCCCGCAATTGGGTCAGCAGGCCCCGGATCTCCGTCTCCTGGGCCTCGACGCTCCGGGTGAGGTGAAACTGCACCAGGGCCCGATCCAGGTTGTGGCCAGGCCGGCGGGTGTGGAAATACACGTCGCCGGCCAGATGGTCGGTGAAGAAGCGCAAGCCCAGCTCGAAACTCAGCAGGCGGATGGCGTCAAACAGATAGTGGTGGTCGGCCGGGCTCAAAAACCCATGGGCCACGGCGCCGTAGCCCTCCAGCAGGGCCCCGCAGAGATCCAAATCGAAGCGCACCGCCTCCAGTTCCGTGGTGTCCTCCCCCAGGGGATTGCAGCCGGAGCGCAAGGCGTCGCCGATGTCGTAATGCACCAGGCCCGGCTTCACCGTGTCGAGATCCACCAGGGCCACCGCCTCGCCGCTGGTGGCGTCAAGCAGCACGTTGTTCACCTTTGGATCGCCATGGATTGGACGCGGGGGCAGCTCGCCCGCCGCCTTGGCCGCCTCCAGCACCCCCGCCCATCCCTCTCGCTCCGCCACAAACCGGTG
>JBKCPG010000238.1:0-12666 GCA_046309395.1 Cyanobacteriota bacterium
GCCGGGGTGGGGCGCGGGTCATCCCACCCTCCTGACGCACCAGGCATGCACGGCGACGCAGTCAAACACACAGTTGTCGAACTCAGCCTGGCTGGAGACGATCTCCCCTAGTGGCCCACCAGAAGGAGTCAGGCGCCGAGAAAATCCAGTGCGACGCGATGGAATGCCGGGAATCTGTAGATAGATATGCGATCTGCCTTCTGCCATCTGCCGGGCACATGCGTCGCGAAGCTCCTCTAGTGTCATCCCACCCTCCTGCCAGCGCTGGCCTTCTGCCGCGCGGCATAACGGACCCTGGCCCAGCCGGTGGGGTTGGTGTATCCCCTGGACTGGCCCAGCGCAATCCAGTCCGCCAGGGAGCGACACTGGCCCTCTTCTCGGCGGCGCTGGAGCTGCTGAGCCTGCCGTTCCTCCCGCTCCTCCAGCCGCACCAGATCCCCCGGCAGCAGCACAGCCTCCCGGGGTGTCTTGATCACCCGGACGTGGCCACAGTCCTGGCAGACGTTGCCCACCATGGCGGTGCTGTAGCAGGCCTCGCACGCGCGCACGCCAGGGATTGCCTCGCGGTGGCGCCGATCGCTGCCATCGTCCAAGCTCCACAGGTGCATCCGGCGAGCCAGGGGGTGTCCTAGTCCAGGGCGGCGGGCGTTGCCGGCGTGGTCGTGCAGGATGCAATCGGGCCAGACGGTGGACTTCCTGAGGCCGCGGCCGATCATCTGTTGCCAGATAATTAAACTGTCCGTATGACGCAGGCAAACAATAGCGCCAAGGTCTTCAATATTCCATCCTGCGATATACATATCTGCGCTCATCAGGGCATCAATGCCGCCATTGCGAATCAACTCGTTAGCCAATGCCCGGTCGCTTGAACTGCTGGTCCCATCAACCGCCATGGCACGAAAACCAGCACTGCGCCAGGCTTCGGCGGTTTCGCGGGCGGCTTTCACGCCACTGCAGAACACCGCTGTCGGCCGATCCCGGCACCGATCAGCCCAGGATTTCACGGCATTGCCCAGGATCACCCGGCCGGACAGGATTTCACCCGCAATAGCCTGATCTCGCTGGCTTTCGCGCAACCGATCCAGGCCTGACGGCGGGGGGAACGACCACACGTCGAGGGGGCTCAGTCGGCCGATGTCGATCAGGTCAACGGTGTCGAGCGTGTGGAGCAGGTGGTCGTAGCCACAGCTGCGCATTGATCGGCCATCCATGCGGATGGGGGTACCGGTCAGGCCCAAGGTGGGCGGGGTTCCCAGGGCCTGCAGCACTCGGTGGTAGCCCTGTGTTGTCCTGTGGCATTCATCGATGATCACCAGGTCAGGCTGGGGACCTAGGTCGGCGAGACGGGCCCGGGCAGTGCCAACGCTGACCACCTGGCACTGAGCGCCGGGGTCACGAGCTTCGTCGGCCCAGATCCACCCGAACCGCACGCCACGGGCTTCAAGCCGCTTGGAGGTGTCGAGCAGCAACTCCTCCAGATGGGCCAGAAACCAGATGCGGGCGCCCTGGGCCACCATCTGGGCAATGAGATCCGCTGCCCAGTGAGTTTTGCCGAATCCGGTAGGCGCCACCAGGATGGGCGAGCGGAAGCCGTCGGCTACAGCGGCGTAGTAGGCCTGCTGGGCGGCGCTCTGATCGGGGAAGAGGGTCATCGCGACTTCAACTCCCTCGCAAGCTCAAACAGATCGTGAGGCTGCAGACTTCTTGCGTATAGGCTGTAGATGAGCCTAGCTAAACCCTGCCGAACTAACACGGAATCTCCTAGATTTAGCAAAGTTATTACACTAAACGCATCTGCGCTCAGTGGTGGCAATGGATTGACGCCTTCTTCCGTTAGAGTATAGCCTTGGCGTTCAAGGGCGACGCGAATTTGTTCAATGCCCTTTTTGCCAAGTTGCCTGACAAGAGTTAGGCGATTGCTGCCAATTCTGAGAATTTCTGTTATTGATGTGATCCCTTCTCTGAGCAGCGCATTGCGGACAGAGCGGGAGACGTCCAAGGCGTCGATGTGATCGGGGTTCATGGGAATGGATTTAATTAGTGATGGGAAGAGTCGTCTTTGAAGTTGGTAACCAATCCAAGTCAGGGTGGGCCAGGATCGCTGCAGCCAGGGCAGAGGGTCCTAGGCGGTTGTCACCGTCTACCGCGCGGATGATGACGGCAAGGCTTTGGACGGCTTTGGCGATGTGACCGTGCAGGCTCCCCGATTGATCTAGTGTGGCTGAATGTGCAGAGACGTTCGAAGTGTGCGTGTCGATAATGTCCAGAACCAGATTGACCTGTTGATTCGTCATGTCGTCGGAACTGATGCGCAGGACATCCTCGGTGATGCTGGCAAGGGCCGCACGCAGCTCTCTGATTGCGGCAAGGGCTACAAAATACTTTTCCATTGAGAAAGACATTGGCTTGGCTGATTGATCTGACATAGCAATGGGTGAATGAATTGTGATGGCAAGGCCTAAGCGATTTCGCTTAAGGTTCTTGTGTGGGGCTAGCTTCCTGCGCTAACCGCTGCTGCCCCTCCACCGGCTCAGCGGGCGCTGGGCGAAGCGCTTTGCAGATTACCTGGCGGGATTTATCAAAATCGTAGACCTCGGTAAAATTATACCAATTTGACTCAAGAAGCTGAATAACTTGCCGTAACTGCCAATTAGCAGCACAACGGGCGATGAATTCAGTATATCCTTCAGTGTCTTTTGTGCCTTTGCGTTTACAAAAAGCCTCCGTCCATGTATTTATTAACTCTTCCAGTTCAGGCCAGTTCCAGCCGACTGGCAGGGGGGCTGACGGTTCACTCATGGGTCGCAGGAGCAGTGGTGGAGTGCGAAGGAGCGCTCGAACCTGTAAGCACGCCTTACAGGTTGCATGCCATCGTAGCACGCTCCTAGGATGCTGCTACGATGAACCCACTACCAGAAAACGCATGGCGACACGGCAAAACCCCATGGTGCAGCTGAATATCCGCATTCCGCGCGACGCGCGGGACTGGCTGGATAAGCACATGTCCGAGCTGCTGGACCCTGGGACAAATTCTTACAGGGGTCACCGGTCGGTTGGGGTGGAGTACCTCATCCGGCAGGAGCAGGCCAGGCGGCAGGCGCTGAAGGCTGATCAGGCTGGCGACGGCCCGGGTTGAGAGTTGCGCTAGTGTTGTGCCAGAGTGGCACCATCGATTGCCTAAGAGACGTTTTTGCCGCCTAGCGGCTCTGATTCGCCCTGACCAGAAGATATGGCTGGAAAGCCAAGCTGGCGATTTTCGTTCTATTGCTGATGTGATTCGGGATCTTATTGATTCTGAAATGCAAAAAGCTCAAGAGGAAATTAATGGAAATCAATAACGAACCTAGGCTTTATGCGATTTGTCCAAAATGCGGCAGGCAGCTGCCAATAAATCTTAGGCCTGACACGCAGCACTTTGGCGAAATACGATGCCCCGTGCATGGACATAGATTTATTCCAAAACCGCAGGAATCAAAGAAGCCAAAACGAAAAACTAATTTATCTTTAGTTCCTGTTTTGCCTAAAGATATGCAGGATTTTTGCTGGCATTGTTTGCGCAGTAAAAGTTTCTTGCAAAACTTAAGACCTTCGCTGTCTTTGCAGGTTCATCACGTAATTGCGGTTCAAGACGGAGGAGGCGATCAATCGAGCAATCTTATGCTTTTGTGCTCTGAATGCCACGCTGAAGTACACAGACGCAGGGAATCCTTTCAGCGCTACCACTCTGGCTTGGACTTCTCAGAATGAGAGAACACTTAATTGCAGAGCTTCACGCATTGCCTGATCATTGGGCGTTAGTGGCTGTTGGAGCTAACAAGCGACCCTATCAACCAAACTGGCAGAACACGCCCCTCAGCAAGGCAGAGGCAGAGCAGGAGATCACGGTGGGCAGGGCCAGGGCGGTGGGCGTCATCGCTGGCCCCGCCTCAGGGGGGCTGCTGTTTGTAGACCACGATGGCATCAGCGCTACCGACCTCCTGGAGCGCATAGGCGCACCCATGCGCAGCCTGCCCAGGTCGGTCACTGTCACATCTGGGAGAGATGGACGGTTCCAAATTATTTTTTCGGTTCCGCCTAGATATTGGCCAGACATGGTCAACAGAAAAGTTATCAAATCAGGCAAGAATGACGAGGAAGGCCATTCAGAACAATTGGAGTTCAGATGGTCAGGGCATCAGTCGGTTGTCATAGGCGAACATCCTACAACAAGTGGCTACAGATGGCTCAACAATCTGAGCCCTGCAAAACAAGAAGTAGCGGAAGCTCCATTGGTGCTGATACAGCAACTTCTTCAAAAGAATGTAGAGGAATCCCTACCAATATCTGGCACCATTGTTCCGTTTTTAGATTTTATCACAAGAGATTCTCGGAATTTAGTAGAGACTGGCGGCTCACCAGGGAATTGGAATGATGACGAGCTGCGCTTATCACTAGATCTGATTGGGACTGAGTCATGGCTGCACTATCGCGGTCTCAGGCCTGACATGACGGCATCTGACGCGTTTGCGATGCACGTCGCAGCGGCGACGGCACAGGGCGTGTCTTTTGACGAACGCAAGGCCTGGCACCGCTTTGCAGGAGCGCAGGGACGCAACCCTGCTCCTGGCACGCCTGAAGACAGGCTAATCTCTAGAGTTTCATTCCATACAAGACAAACTAGGCAACAGAAAGACACCGTAAGACCTACATCAAACCAGGAGGAAGTCAATCAACCAAGGTCTAAGCCACAAAAGCTAGAAGCAGGAGAACTTCTAGACCTATTAAGGGGCAGGGCGAGGGGGGGTAAAATTCGATACAATACCTTTTCACAAGAGATTGAGATTGATGGGACTATATTTGAAGGCGCCGAACGCTTTTATCTATTACTTGCGGAACAAGGGTATAAAGTCGGCAAAGAACTTGCCTTAGATTGCCTGGTACAGGTTGCGCATGAAAATATCTATGATCCTGTCGTTTTGTATTTAGAACACGTTGCCGCAACTGTTGAGCCTGGATGCATTGATGTTTTGGCGTCAGCTTATTTAAGACCTGAGGACTGCGGCGCTGGAAAGCCTACACTTTACGATGAAATGCTTAGGTGCACACTTATAGGTGCGGTAAGGCGTGCATTCGAGCCAGGGTGCAAGCACGACACGGCATGCGTGCTAATGGGTGATCAGGGGGCCAGAAAGTCATCTTTTTGGAGCGCTTTAGGTGGGGCGTTCTTTTCAGATTCCTTGGGTGATATTTCATCTAAGGACGATGTGATGGTGTTACATCGAAGCTGGATCATGGAGTGGGCAGAACTTGATCACGTCATGGGTAGAAGGCACGCAGGTCAAATCAAATCATTCCTATCGCAATCGACAGATATTTATAGGAAACCTTATGGCAAGGCACCGGGAGCGTTTCCTAGGCGGGGGGTGATCGTTGGCTCTACAAACCGGTGTTCTGGGTTCCTGCAGGATGAAACCGGCAATCGACGGTTTTGGGTCATCCCCACTACTCGGACACAGGCGGAGCCGATCGACACCCCCAGCCTGCTGGCAGACCGCGATGCGATCTGGTCCGCAGCTGTTCACGCATGGAGGGGAGGGGCCGGCAACTACCTGCCGCCGGAGCTGGCTGAGCAGGTCTCAAGAGAGAACGAGTCCTACCAGGTGGAGAACCCTTGGCGCATACCTGTCGAAACGTGGCTCCAGTCGCCTGCAAACAGAGGTAGGCACATCACCTCTGAGGTGCTCCTGACCGAAGCGATCCAGCGGCCCGTAGATCGGCAATCAAGGGCTGACCAGATGCAGGTAGGCGGGATCATGCGCGACCTGGGCTACCAGCGCCGCAGAGCGCGGATCAACGGCGTGCCTACCTGGGTGTTCCTGCCTGAGTTCCCACCAGTTTAACGAGGAAGGAACGCCGAGAACCCCTGCGGTGCAAGGCTGCTCTTACTGTTCCTACTGTTCCTACCTATATAAAGATTAAACAGAAGAAAGGGGGATGTGGGGGTTTTGGAAACTCTTATGCAAAAGACGGAACGGCAGGAACACGGGAACAGTAGGAACACCTGGCTCCGACCCCACCGCCACAAAAAACGCCCTGCAACCCACGGTCGGGCGGCAGGGCGTGTATGCTGGTTGAGCACTGAGGGCCCTCCTCCCTCGGTGAGTCTCCGGTCGCTGCGCTCGTTTCTCAGGCCAGAGCAGCGCCGGTGAGTGTTCCGACCCGCCAAAAGGTCTTTTTTTGATCCACTCCCCCTGATCGGTTCCTAGGCCGATCAGGGGGTTTTTGCTGGCGGCCTAGCTGACCCTCACGCAGAGGTAAGCCCCCTCCCGCTCCTGGTCAGGCAGGAACGCATACCGGCGCTCCCCTGCCCCCTCCCGGTTGGCCTCCCAGCTCTCCCAGCACGCCTGGCGCTCCAGGCCGTCGCGCAAGCGCCACCACCCCCCAGGAGGGCACGAAAACCAGGGATACCGGACCGGCGCTCCCCTGCCTGGTTCCTGGCGGGGATCATCGCGACCGATCGGGAATTGTTCCTGCGCTGCAAGCATTGTCGCGCGATTAGGGGCGCCCTAGGCTAGGCTCACCAGGCGTCAGGCCGCCCCGACCCGCGAGGAGGGGGCCTAGCCCTTGGTGGGGTGCCTAGGTAAAACTGCCTGGCGTTGAATTGTGACAGTTTGCAATGTCCAAGCGCCCCACTCCAGATGAGTACATCCAACACCTGGACACTCGCCTCACCGCCCACCGCAACTGGCTGGGTGCCGTCCTGGCGCGTGTTCTCGCAGATGACCCTGCGGCGCTGGATCGTGGTGGTGCGCTCCATCGGATCTGGTCTGGAGGCGCTTCAACTGAGAACAGCGATCCGCTACTGACCAGCGTTCCCTACTACAGCCAGCGCGACTCCGCCCAGCGTGACCAGCGTGATCGCACCTGCTTCTCATCCAGCTGCGCCATGCTCCTGGAGGCGGTCAAGCCCGGCACGCTCCAGGGCGCCAATGGTGACGACCAGTACCTGGCAGTGGTGCAGCGCTTTGGTGACACCACCGACGCCAGCGCACAGCTCCAGGCCCTCGCTCATTTCGGTGTGAAGGCTCGCATAGATCGGCGCGCGGATTTCCTGCTGATCGAGCAGCAAATCCAGCGCGGCATCCCTGTCCCCTGCGGCTACCTTCACCGAGGCCCGGTCGATCGGCCAACCGGTTCGGGCCACTGGCTGATCGTCTACGGCCACACCAGAACCCATGTGGTGGTGCACGATCCCTGGGGCGAACCGGACCTGCTGGCCGGCACCACCTTGAGCCCCAACGGCGAGGGGCTGAGGTTCAGCCGGCAGAACTTCGGCCGTCGGTGGATGGTGGAGCCGACCGCTGGCGGGGTCTACCGCTATGCGCCCGGCAATGGCTGGGCAATCGTGGTGGATGAAGTTTTGTGAACGGGGGCGCATGGGCTGACGCCGTGGGTTACAGTAAGGGAACAAGGGCGGAAGCGCCCACACACCCCACTCCCCCCGGAACGATGGACGACACCCTTCTTCAAATCCTTTCCGCATACAAGGCGGCCCGCGATGGCACCGCCGAGAACAAGTGGATTAAATATTTTAATAATCCACTCCTAGAGACCCTCCTAGATCAGCTCGAAGAGGCTCTGTACGAGCACGAGGAAGAAGGGGGGGAGATCTAATGAAAACGGGCGCACAACGCCAGGCTGAATACGAGCAACGATTGCTGCGCGGTGTCAAGTGGCAACCGCTTAAGTGTTGTGAATGCGGCAAGCCATGTCGCGGTGTTTATCTCATCGACTCACTGCCAGGCTGTCGCGACTGCTGGCGGTCAAAAACCGATGAAGGCCGGCAGGATTGCCGCGATCGTGTCTACAAATCGCGCCAACGCAAAAAACTAAATGTGACAATCCGTACAGAACGATGAACAAACTGAACGCCCAAAGGCGACGCGCTGAGGAGCTTTGCCGCCTGTTGCAGCGGGCGGCCCATGCGTATTACGTGCTGGATGCCCCCGTGATGGAAGATCCGGTGTACGACCAGTTCTACAGGGAATTGGTTGATCTGGAGCGGGCCCATCCGGAGCTGCGCCGCCTCGACAGTCCCACCCAGCGGGTGGGGGGTCCGCCGGCGGAGGGCTTTCCCACGGTGAAGCACCGCATCCCCCTGCAGAGCCTCGACAATGCTTTCTCCCTTGCGGAGCTCGAAAAGTGGCACAGCCGCCTCCTGCGCGAACTCGATTGCTCTCCCACGGCCAAAGACCCCCTGCCGGCTCCGGCGATGGTGGGCGAGCTGAAAATTGATGGCATCGCCCTGGCCCTCAGTTACGACAACGGTCTGTTGGTGCGTGTCGCCACCCGAGGAGACGGCGAGCGGGGGGAGGAGATCACAGCCAACGGGCGCACGATCCAAGGCGTTCCCCTCCGCCTGAATCTGGAGACGCCTCCGTCCTGGCTGGAGGTGCGCGGAGAGGCCCTGATCAGCAACACCACGTTTGCCGCCATCAACAGGGAACGGCAGGCCCGTGGCGAACCCCTCTTCGACAATCCCCGCAGTGCCTGCGCAGGAACGTTGCGGCAACTGGATCCCAAGGTGGTGGCCGCCCGCCGGTTGGATTTCTTCGCCTACACGATGCATGGACCGGAAGGGGAACCCGGGGCGCCAAAGAGCCAATGGGAGGCGCTGCAATGGCTGCAGCAGGCGGGCTTTCGGGTGAATCCCCACTGTGCCCGTTGCGCCGATTTGGTCGCGGTGGAAGCCTTCGCGCTCACCTGGGAGAAGCAGCGTCAGACGTTGGATTACGCCACGGATGGCGTTGTGGTGAAGCTCGATGACTTTTGCCTGCAGGCTGATGCCGGCTTCACCCAGAAGGCGCCGCGCTGGGCCATTGCCCTGAAATATGCCGCCGAGGAAGCCCCAAGCCGGTTGCTGCGGCTCGTAGCCCAGGTGGGTCCAACCGGCAAGGTGACCCCCGTGGCGGAATTCGAACCCGTGCCTCTGGCCGGCACCAGCGTGAGCCGCGCCACCCTGCACCACGCCGAACGCTTGCGCGATCTCGACCTCCACAGTGGTGACACGATCGTGATACGCAAAGCAGGCGGGATCATCCCTGAGGTGGTGCGCGTGCTGCCCGAGCTTCGCCCGGCCGACGCCCGGCCCCTCTCGCTGCCCAGGCGCTGTCCGGAGTGCGGCTCCGTGCTGGTGCGGGAGGAGGGGGAGGCAGACACGCGCTGTGTCAACAATGGTTGTCCAGCCATCGTGCGGGCCTCCCTTCGCCATTCGGTCAGCAAAGGGGCCTTGGATATGGAAGGAATGTGACAGTTTGTGACACCGGCACCGCGATCCTTCCATCGACTGACGCTACGGGTTACGATTATGTCATCGGAGCCAAGAAGCTCCACCACCCCACCGCCAATCGTGAAACCCACCACCCACGCCTTAGCACTGCTGGCTGATCTAGAAGCCGCCCTAGAACGCCAGCGCACCGCTATTGCAGGAATGGCCCACGCCACGGCCCGCTTCACCCAGACCGCCGCAAGAGCGCAACAACTGGCAGGAACCCCCCTGGCCCTGCTGCAGGAAGCGACGGACTGACAGCCCCCACATGGGCGCCACTGGAGCGCCCCTGCATCCATAATCACGATTTACTATGCAAACCACGCCAATTTCTCCCGATTGGATTAGAAACGCAGTAAAACAGTATTTTATAGACCGCTCAGGAATTTCTGTCGATACTGTAGATATCATCGATTATTTTCGCGTCGCTATATCTCTTAGCGCTGTTTAAGATCTAATCAATACCGGATGGCTGGTTAGATCAAATGACGTGTATCCAAAAATTAAACGATCCGGTATGTGACAGATTGTAACGGTGTCCACCGATCGCCCCCATCGGCTGACGCCATGGGTTACAGTGATTTCATCAGGGGGCAGGACCCCCACACACCCCACCCCCCGGACAGAACAATGAACGAACTGAACGCCCTTTTTGCAGAAATCGATGCCGCCGCTAAGGCGTACGGCCAATCGATCGAGCGAGGATTCGCCCTCGCCAAAGAAATCGCCGGCCTGGCCGACGAAATCGACGCCGGATACGGCGATGCCCGCGCTGAGATCGCGGAGTGGGTCTGAGGACCCCACGGCTCGCCGGGAGCCAATCCCGGCATCGATCCCACCCACACCACACAGGACCCATGAGCCGCACCTACACTCGTCAGCAGATCGCCGCCAGCTTCGAGCTGTGGCAAGAGTACGTCGATACATTCGGGACCATGGCTCGCGCCGAGTTCGAGGCGCTGAGCCACGCCGATCGCATGGACATCATCGAAAGCGCCTTCGACATGGTGCAGCCCGCCGCCTGACCATGCGCCCACCGCTCCGCTCCTGGCGCTGTACCATGCCCGCTGGCGTCATCTACTCTCTCCTGGCACACAACCGCTCACAAGCGATCCTGACCGCTTCAGAACTGTTTCCCGGATTCTTGCGAATTGAAGAGGAGGGAGAGTGGTAAATCAATGGTGGAGTGTAGAAATTAAACACAATAATAAATGGCAAGACTACATATCTGTCACAAAAAATGATTACTTTGATAATGGGAACATTTTTAAGACGCATCACGAAGCGTTAGCGGCATGCGACGAACTGTGTCCGACCCTGGCTATAGACCGTGATCATCTACGTGTTGTTGAGTATGATTGACTATTGTTTGCTGTTGTGCTAAGACGTATGTAGCGCAACAGCAGACGGCTTGCAATGTTAACAGTCATTGTCGATGCCAAATCTCTAAGCGAGCGACAGAAAATACTTCTCAATCTCTCAAAGAATGCCAATAGGATTATCGCTACGTCTATGACTCTGGGCATTAGTGCCGCAAGAACAAGTATAAGAAATCGAATCCATCCATTAGTAGAAGGCGGGACAACACGCTGGACTGAACGCGGTCTTATCGGTGTCTACGCGCAGCCTAATGATCTGCGTGCTGCAGTTGGTTATAACTACGATCAACCAGGCTTCATAAAAGCAAACGGCAAGGAAAGTGTACTCAGAAAACTGACAGACGGTGATTTTGGCTCATCAAAATCCGGCGGTACTCCGTCGGGAAGATATATGGAGGTAAACGCACGCAACAGAACAAGGAATCCAAAATCAACAGAATTAAGATTGCGATCTGCTGGAATCATACCGATGAACAAATTCATCGTTCCTAATCCTAAACTACCAGAAATAGATCCGCTTGGAAACTTGTCTGGTGGATTCTATACAAGAGTGCTCTCACAACTGCAGGCGTTTACTGCAGAAGGATCTACGATGAATGCGCCCGTTGGTGCAGGCTCAAGAGGAAGAACAGCGGCAAAACGTAGACAGAATGACTTCTTCTTGTTTCGCAAGAATAAAGCAGGCTCACGCGCACAGGAAAAGTATATACGTGCAATTGGAGCACAAAACAAGTTCGGACCAACTGCAAGTAATCTGCTAGTGCAACAACAAATGGGACCGCCATTGTTTATTGCCAGGCGTGTTGGGAATAAGAATAGAGGATACGAAGTTGCATTCTTCATAACGGACGCGCCAAGATATGAGGCGCGATTCCCTATACAACAGACAGCGTTGGTTAAGTTTAATACAGTTTACAATAAAGAACTAACAGCGCGATTAGAGAACGCATTAAGAACGGGCAGGATTCAAGCGCCATTGTTATTGCCTAATGATTAGTAGTTGATCGATATTTGAATAGCGGCTCACAATTTTTGTTTTGCGACAAAATTTTATTCGAAGTCAATTGCTATTCAATATTCTTTCAATTGCAATCATTTATTATTTTGTGGGTCCTTTCTGGGTGTAACGAATGCGGTATTATTCGAACCCCGGCAAACACCAACATATACGCAAAAAAAATCACTTACAATCCTAAAAAATTTGCTATTCTATCACGAAATACCCATCCGCATCTGGCCGCAACAGCCTTGTAAGGCCTTACAAGGTGTGCTTACAATGCCGAGAGCACCTGCAGGCCATGACAAAGCCCACAGATCAAAAGCCGCCAGAAACGGGCTTAGCCGTTGAGTTATGGCCTCTGGATCGGCTTCCTCCGTACGAGAACAACGCCAGAACGCACAGCCCCGAGCAGGTTGCTCAGATCGCGGCCAGCATCCTTGAGTTCCGGTTCACCAATCCAATCCTGGCGGACGAAAAGGGAGTTATCGCTGGCCACGGGAGGCTCCTGGCCCTCCAGCAGCTGTGGAACGCGGGCGAAACCGTCAGGCTGCCAAACGGCACGGTGATTCCGCCCGGTATGGCCCCGACGATCGACTGCAGCGGCTGGAGCCCCTCCCAGCGCCGCGCCTACGCCCTGGCGGATAACCAGCTGGCGCTAAATGCCGGGTGGGATACGGAGCTGCTGCAGCAGGAGATCGCAGCGCTGAACCTGGCCGACTTCGACCTGAGCCTGCTGGGCTTTGATGAGGATCGGATTGCGGGGCTGTTGGACCCGGAGGGTATTGACCGGGAGGAGTCAGTGCCGAAGGATCACAAGGGAGCCGAGGAGTACAGCGAAGAAGACTTTAGTGAGTTTGAGCACAAGTGCCCACGCTGCAACTTTGAGTTCAACGGATGACGCTGCGCCGCTTCCATGGCCCCTGGAATCTGACTGATCTGGTCACTGTTCCGAAGAATGGCCTCACGGCGTTTAGCTGCTT
>JBKCPG010000239.1:0-7864 GCA_046309395.1 Cyanobacteriota bacterium
CAGTGGGCCTATGTGTTTTGGGAGATCAGCGAGGACGATCGGGAGCAGGCCCTGTTGGATGGGGCGCAGCAGCTGTGCCTGCGGGTGGCGGATGTGACGGGCTTGGCTGGAGGCTCGGCCCACCCCCATACGCTTCAGGAAGTGGTGGTGGATAGCCACGCGACGGAGTGGTACTTGCCCGTGCCCTTGTCGGATCGGGATTACCGGGTGGAGCTGGGGTACCGCAAAGGTGGAGGGGGGTGGATCTCTTTGGCCTATTCCTCGGTGGCCCGGGTGCCGGCGCTCCATCCGAGCGAGCAAATTTTGGATCAGTTTGTCCCGTTCTCCCTGGAGACGGCCCCCACCACGCTGCCCGCGCCGGCCGAACCGGCGGACGCCGGATTGCATGAGCGGCTTTACCAGACGGCCACGGCCCGCTGGCGTCGCCTGGGCCGGGGCTCGGAGGCGTTCCACGAGTTGGACCAGGGATTCGAGGGTGGAACGGGAGCGGGCGGCCAGGTGTCGGCGGCGGGGATGTGGGCGTCTGGGAGGAGCGAATCGGGAGCGGGAGGGGTGGGAGCGCGGCAGCGGTTGTTCTGGCTGGTGGCGGACGCGGAGCTGATTGTGTACGGGGCGACGGATCCCTCGGCGCGGTTGACGATCGGTGGGGAGGAGGTGCCGCTTTCGGCGGATGGAACGTTCCGGATCCAGGTGCCGTTCCGGGATGGTCAGCAGGTGTATCCGATCGAGGCGGTGGCGGCGGATGGGGAGCAGAAGCGGAGCATCACGCTGGAATTCCGCCGCTCCACGCCGGAAGCCCGCGTCAACAGTCTGGAAGAAGCCGTGAGCGAGTGGTTTTAGGGGCGCGCCATCGCTCGCCCCACCGGAAAGGTTCAGGATCGGGCCTGAGCGGCCAGTCGCTCCCGCACCAGCCGATCGGTCTCAGCGGCCCCGGAGTGGATCACTTGATAGGAGGACTCCTTCGCGCTCAAGGGCTGCAGGGTGTGCCAGTGGAGCGCCAAGATCGATTCATCCGCCTCCGAGGGATCCAGGCCCGTGGCCTGACGTTGGGTGAGTCGTGTCCGGGCCTCTTCCAGTGACACCGGGCACGCCAGGATCACCATGGGCACTCCCAACCGTTCGGCCAAGGCGACGAACACCTGGCGTTGGCGCTCTTGGAGAAAGGTGGCGTCCACCACGGCTGTCAGGCCCGCCTGAACAATCGCCTCCGCCGCCTTTGGCAAGATGTCGCCGTAGATCTCAGCGCTGACCTCCTCGCTGTAGGCGTCCCCTTGGCGTGGGGCCTCCAAAGGGGTTCCCCAGCGACCGAAGAGCCGGCGGCGTTCCACATCTGAACGCACATGGATCCAGCCGTGGCGTTGGCAGAGCTCACGGGCGATGTGGCTTTTGCCGCTGCCTGTCACGCCATGGGTGAGGAGCAGGGCCCCCCGCTTCGCTGGCCCGGTGCCGCGCAGCGCCTGATCGAGATAACTTTCCAGCTGGCTCTCCCCTTCCTCTCGGTCCGCTGACCGCCGAGGATCGAGCTGCTCCAATCGCAGGGCCAGCACCTTGGCGCGCACCAGGGCTCGATAGGTGAGATACCAACGCCAGGTGAGCAGGGATCCGTAGTCGCCGCGGGCGATGAGCCAGCGATTCAGCACCCGTCCCGCCAGGTCGGTGGCGCCGCGATGCTCCAGATCCATGGCAAGGAAGGCCACATCGCTGAGCACATCAATCCAGCGAAGCGCCGCGTTGAACTCCAGGCAGTCGAATCCCACCACCTCTCCTTGATGGAGCACAAGATTGCCGAGGTGGAGGTCGCCATGGCCTTCCCGCACCTGTCCCCGGGCCAGACGGTCCGCGAACACGGTGTGCAACCGCTGGGCCTCCTGATCGGTCCATTCGGCCAATGGGGCGAGGGCGGGCAGATGGGGTCGCAGCCGCCGCAACACTTCCAGATTGGCCAGGGCTGGGGCGACAACCGCCTCTGGCGTGCCATAGGGACCCTCGGGAGGGGCGATCGCGGCGTTGCTGTGAAAGGTCGCGAGCCGATCGGCAAACTCCTCCAGCCGCTCGCCATCAACGGCGCCCGCGTCGAGAGCCATGGGCAGCAGCCCCTGTTGATCAAACTGGCGCATGCGCACCGCCACCTCGATCACGGGGCCGTCCCCCAGGAGGTTGGCCCCCTCGGGAGGGCCGTGGATCTCGACCAGATCCCTGTACAGCTGGGGTGCCAAGCGTCGGTTGAGCCGCAATTCCTCCTGGCAGAAATGCCGCCTGAGCTCCAGGGTGCTGAAGTCCGCGAAGCCCAGGTTCACGGGTTTTTTGATCTTGTAGGCGTAGGGCCCGGTGAGCAAAACCCAGGAGATGTGGGTTTCCATCAGGTGGATCCCCTCCGTGGGGTGGGGGTAGGCCTGGGGCTTTAGCAGCGCCGCGATCAGGGGGCCGTTCATGGGTGGCGCGGGAGTGGGCGGGGCGGGGCTCGGAAGCCCAGGGGACGAGGGGCCTGCGTCCAATCAATATGGACGGTTTCAATGGGAGATGCCCGTTGGACCCGGCCCCATGGTGAATCCCCCTCCAGCCCCTCGGCGGCCAGCCTGGCTGCAGTGGTTGATTTTGGCCATCTTTCTCTGGTCGTCGTGGCAGCTGGCCGGCTTCTGGGTTCAGCGGCTGCACGGCTGATCGCGGGAGAGCGCGTGGGGCCCCCCTGGGCGGGGTTTTCCTGAACCCCTGGGCCCGACGGGCTTGGGCGGCGAATCGTTTTGGGTCTTACTCACCCAAGACGTGAATAATTCTAGCTGCCGCAAGCTGTTTGTTATTGGCCTTTCGGCTAAATATTCGTGAATAATTTTTACGAATCCTTGAATCCGCGCGTGTGGAAGGAGTGGTCAGGTAAGAATTCAAGAAGTTTTTCTGTGTACTTGTGCCTAGTCCCATCTTTGATTCGGTGATCGATACGTTTTCGCTCTCGGATCTCTTTTTCCTGCGTTATCAATATCGTGTCTATAAGGAATGGAACAATGATCCTCGTCTTGCCATCCTCCCGGGTGCCGGCGCCGCCGTGGTGGGGGCCAAGCCCACCAGTGGCGTCCGTTTTGTGGATGGCACAGACCAGTTGCGCTACCAGGTGGGTGGGGGTAATCCGGTGGCCGGTGCCCCCTTTCCAGTGTCCACCACCGATCCGAAGCACCTGGCCGGGGCGACGGGCACCCTGTTTGGCCGCTTGACCAGTCAGAGCTACACGCAAGCCCAGGGAGGATTCACGCTTAGTGCTCAAACAGGAGCCGTTCAGTATGAGCCAGGCTATCGACTGGATTATCGTGTTCGTGGCGAGGTTAATCCCGGTAATCCCTATATCTTTGATGCGAGTCCAAGGCTGATCAGCAATCTTGTTTCTGATCAGACGGGCAAGACGGCTGTGCAAGTGCTGGATGATCCCTATGCGCGAGAGTGGACTCAGGCGGGCACCAAGGCGGGCAAGCGGGTCAGTCAGAAGAACAACACGCGCCACGAAACAATCCTCACGGGTGGGGACGGGGTGAACGACTCCAATACGGGCAATCCCCTGCCGAATTCAGGGTTTTTTGCCCTGTTTGGCCAGTACAACGACCACGGTCTGGATTTTGTGGACAAAGGGAAAGATGGCACCCTTCTGATCCCTTTGCTTCCGGGAGACCCTCTCTACATCCCTGGCTCCCCCACCAACTTCATGGCCCTCTCCCGCACCAACACCGTGCGGGTGGAGATCGGTGAGGGCAGCACCGACGCTCTGGTGGCGGAGCTGGGCTTGGCCAACACCAGCCCCCCCAGCCAGTGGGATGTGGAACAGGAGAACGCCACCCTTGGCACCAGCTTCAACGGCACCAATGGGGGCACGCTGGTGCTGAATGAGCGCCTGATCGCCATCGCCCCGGGGTCCACGCTGGCGGATGTGGTGGCCTCCATCAACGTCAAGGCGGCCTTCACGGGAGTGGTGGCCAGCACCGCCACCAATGGAAGCGGTCAGAGCGTGCTCAAGCTCACCCCACGCAATGGGGAGAGCATCAACCACACCTCAGCGTTTTTGGATCTCAATCAGATCTATGGCTCGGTGGAAAGCCATGGCCTCTTCCTGCGTGAATTTCTGGGGAATGGCCAAGCCACGGGCCGGCTGCTCACCGATCCGCAAAATTCCACCGCCCGCTGGTTTGATCTGAAAAAGAATGCCGAGCGCATCGGCCTCACGCTCCGTGATCGGGATGTGGAGCGGGTGCCCTTGGTGGAGATCATTCCCCAGAGCCTCCCCAATGGGGGGCGCTATGCCTTCGTGGCCCTTGATCGGGTGACTGGCGCCAAGAGTTACCTCTTTGACACGGCGGCCCTGGCCAACAATCAAGTGCTGGTGAGTGCCGGCTCAGCCTTTCTGATTGACCTGGCTCATGATTGGAAGGGCAATCCCCAGCCCCCGGGGAGCGATCCTTTCTTGGCGAATGGGGATTTGCGCGATCCCTCCCGGCTCAATCAACACGCCGTTGGTGGGGATGGGCGCTTAAACGAAAACATTGGTCTGACCAGCCTGCACGAAATCTTCGTGTCAACTCACAACAATATTCTTGAGCAGATTAAGGCTAATTTAGCCCAGAGCGTGGGCAACAATGGCAATAACCAGCCCCTCAGTGGTGAGGAGCTGTTTCAAATGGCCAAGCTGGTCACCGAGAATTTTTACCAGCACCATGTGGTGCAGGAATACGCCCGTCGCGTCACACCCAACCTGGGCGCGTTTGCCGGTCCGGCGGCGGCCAACAACAACAACGCTGGATTTAACGCCAGCATTTTGGCTGAATTCGCCCACAGCGCTTTCCGCTTCGGCCACTCCCAGCTCACCGAGACCGTGGCCTTGACCACGGTGAATCAGCTGACGGGTTTGGCCAACCCGGGAGGGCAGCAGGACATCCCTCTGCTGCGGGCTTTTTTAGCCCCCGAGCTCTACACCCGCTACACGGCGGGCCAAATCGCCGCCGGGATGAGTCAGCAGGTGGGCAATGCCACGGATGAATACATCACCAACACCCTTCGCAACGCCCTGGTGGGCCTCCCCTTGGATTTGGCGGCCCTGAACATCGGCCGAGGATTGGATGCTGGCGCCACCTCTCTCAACGAGTGTCGCCGACAGATCCAGGCTTTCTTGCGTGGCTTGGGCCCCACGCCTACAACGTTGCAGCTCGCGAATAACGCCCTCGACAGCACTTTGAAAAGCTTGGAGGCCAACCTACGCCCTTATGTCAGTTGGCGGGATTTCGGCGCGCATTTGCTCCATCCATCTTCGCTCAAAGGTTTCATCATGGCCTATGCCCGCGATGCCATTCTCACGGGCTATTCAGGCAACGCCAATCTTGACACTTGGAATGCACTCCAGGCCAGCGCCGCTCCCGGAGCCGCCGCCAGCTATGCCGCCGCCTTGTCGGCCGCCGCGGACGCGGCGATGAGTGACAACGCCTTCATGGGCCAGCTGTACAGCGGCACGCCCGCCCAGGCCCTGGATCCCTCCTTGTCGGTGAACGCCCCCAGCGGCAATCAAGATTTTGAGAAGATTTCCCTCTGGCTCGGGGGCTTGGCGGAGGCCAAGACGCCAGGCGGCATGCTGGGCACCACCCACGATTTCATCTACGCCTACCAGATGCAGCAATTGCAGCGGGGCGATGAGGCCTATTACCTGAGCAAGCTGGCCGGCACCGATCTTGTGGAAGAAATCAAGGGCAAAACGGTGGCGGACATGGTGATGGCCGCCACGGGCGTGAAGCACCTTTATCACAAGATCTTCGCGGTGAATGACGCCGACTACGAGCGTTCCCTGCAGAGCTTTCCATCTTTCCCTTCCGAGGCCGCTCGGCTGGCCGCCAGCCAAACCGTCACGGATGCCACGGGCGTGGCCCGTCAGGTGGGACGGGCGGGCTTCGTGGGTGGCTTCCTTGTGGGGAACGGCGGCAATTATCTCGATGCCCGCGGTGTGTTCAGCCCCAACGGCGTGGGCAAGGCGAGTGAGCTCTTTGGGGGCACCTCCGGCGTGGACAAGTTCAAAGGCCTGGGCGGCGACGACTGTTTTTGGGGCGATGGCGGCAACGACATCCTGGACGGCGGGGATGACAATGACTTTGCCGATGGTGGGGAAGGAAACGACTCTCTGTATGGCGGCAATGGCTTTGATCTGTTGCGGGGGGACGCCGGCAACGATCAGATCTTTGGAGGGTCTGGCAACGACGATCTGTATGGGGGTGAGGGGATGGATCAACTCTTTGGCGAGGATGGCGCCGACGACCTCAACGGCGGCAATGGCAATGATGTGGTGAATGGGGGACTGGGAAATGATTTGGTCAAAGGGCAGGAGGGCGATGACACCCTCATTGGAGGGCAGGGCGTCGATACCCTTACCGGGGGCGGTGGGGTGGATCGCTTTTGGTTCAACGAGGCGCCCTCCTTGAGCGGCAACGATCAAGTGCGGGATTTTTTCACCGGCATCGACAAGCTGGTCTTCGCCAAGGCGGCGTATGGCGGCCTGACTGGCACCACCCTCAGCGCCAGCCAGTTGCTGGTCGCGCCCGGGGCCGGGGCGGCGCTCACCCCCAGTCAGCGCTTCATTTACAACGTCAGCACCGGCGTGTTGCTCTTTGACCCGGATGGCACCGGGGCCACCGCCGCCACCCCCATCGCCACGTTGAACCCCTTCAATCCGGCCTTCCCCTCCGACACCACCTCGGCCAACGCGTTGATTCCCGCCCTGAGCGCCAGCGATTTCGTTTTGGCTTGAGCTTGGCTTGGGCGCCGCTGGACCCAGGGCCAGGGGGTCACCCCCTGAGGCCTGGGTCCAGGGGCTTGGCCATCGGCCGCGAGCCGGCACCAGCCAGCGCACCGCCGATGGCCCGGGCCATGCGGGTGAATCCGCCCACCAGCAGGAGCAGTGCCAACAAGGCCAGGACGGCCACGGTCAGCAGGCCCACCAGCTGCAGCAGCCCTGTGGCCAACAGGGAGAGGCCCTTGATGAGGTTGGCGACGGCCTGGCTCACGAGCAGCAGGGTGTTGAAACGCTCCGCCAGGGCCATCAGGGCTGCAAGGATAGCGGCCCCCCCCGCCACGCAGAGCACACCGATCCCCAGGTGTTTCAACTTGGAGGGCTGGCGCCGTCGCCGGCGGCCGGAGCGGGGAGGGGAGTGGGGGCGGTCCTCAGACACGCCAGGTCGGGGGAGATGCAGCGGGCGGACCCGGGAGGGGGGAGATGGGCTCATGGATCCGCGGGACATGACCGGGCAGGTGGTGATTCAGCGGGGGGTGGCTCGTGGCTGAGGGGCCTAAGGGTCGAGGGGGTATCCGGCGCCGCGCATCCAACGTTCGAATTCCAGCAGCACCAGCTCATTCGGGCACTCGATCAGGGACAGGTCGTTGACCGTGCAGTCTCCGTGGCCCCCGTGGTGCAGGGTGAGGTGGAAATTGTCACCGCTTAGGCCGCAAACTTCTGGATCACTGCGTACCACCACGTCCAAGGCGGAGCCCAGGCGGGCCACCTTGCGTCTGAGCTCCGGCCAGGTTAGGGCCATCAGCGCGCTCTCCAGGGGGGATCAACCGTCACCAACCGTGCCATGGAGCCAATTCCCAGACGCCGGACGGGTTGAGCACGCCGCGGATGAGCACTGTATCGCCGGCGGGAGCCTCCGGGACCGGAGCGGACGGCAGCCCGAGGCGGGCCCGTCCAGCTTCACCGGTTCCCTCCACCGGGGTGGCCGCCACGACTTCTCCTTGGGGGTTGACGGCGAACTGCCAGGTTTGGGGAGTGGAGGGGGCTGGACCATTGGTCGCCGGCCTGGACAGGAGCCAGCCACGAAGGCGTTGCAGGCGCGCCGTGTCGGGGGTGGCG
>JBKCPG010000240.1:0-10827 GCA_046309395.1 Cyanobacteriota bacterium
GTCACGATGTCCACGTCGGTACATGTGGAAAACTCTGAGCGGCTATTGGGCGCATTTGGGCCCATACGGGTGCATTCTACCGCCGAAAACTGCTCAAATCCATTGTGCCGCAGGCGGTCTAGCCTTTTTCAGGAGACCCTAAAGTTAAACTTGGGAAAAGAAATCAAATGCCAGGTTGCATACAGACATAGCTTACGCTCAAGCATAGGGTATGCACGTTTACCAAGTCTAAATCGATGGTCATCATAAATAATATGCCTAAACGCTTTGGCTCGCCGAAACAACCTATAGATGAGCGCCTTATTGCAGATGGCTCACTGATCCGTCTGGATGTTTTACAAATTGATAAGATGGCTTGACGCCAAGAAAGGTCGGTAATTGTGAGTAGATATCGACACATTAGCATACGCCTCCATTTCTCTTAATGTTGTACGAATAAGCTGAATAGCTGATTCTTAGCTCTTCGAACACATACTCACCTCTACTCTCGTCGGCAGCACAACCACGCAGTTCGTTGTACGACCTGGACTCGTATTGCTTACCGATGGCCTCAGCAGCTCGGCTCAGAAAGGCGAAGTTATTTCTATACTTGAAGAACATGCCTAAAATACTGAATTCTTTATTGGAAAGTTCCCATAACCCATCCTTCAGTGCCCCCTCTTTCCGAAAACAGTTCTGTGACATGGGCTGGAGAACCGCGTAGGCATTGCACTGCAGGATACTTGTCGAAGTTCTAAACAGCATACTTGCAGTTTGCGGGACCGGCAACAGATATATCTTAATACTTAATCTAGATTTGATGCCCCTTTCGGTGTGCTGCTCGGTTGAATGCGAAAGCATGCAAGATGATAATTGGATCCTTCGAACCTCGCCCATGAGTGGCAGGCAGGGAGCCTGAGGCGGCGAAGCAAAACGTCGGTGATGGCCTGTCCACTCGAGGGGCTTGTTATCCGTTCCTCTATGCCGTGACACTCCTCTGGAGTGCTTCCTGAGCAAGCGTGTTGAGGCTCTTCCCCTGCACCTCCGCAGTCATGGCCAGCTTCTCGTGGAGCTCTGGAGAAATTCGCAGATTGAACTTGCCTGAATACTGTCTACGTGGCTCAATCCCTTGCTCCTTGCAAACCGCAAGAAAGACGTCCAGTGATTTCTTGAACTCACGGCGAAGTTCATCTGGGCTTGAACCATAGAAATCCGCTCCTCCAGAAATTCCAAGAATCTCACCACGAAACTGGTCCGTTTCCTCGTCGTACTCAATCTTGGCGTGGTAGCCGTCCACTGTCATCAGATTCATGGTGTCACTCCGTGTTTTTCAAACCATTTGCGGATTGAAGCAACAGCACCCTTGTCTGTATCAGGCGATGGGTGGGGTCTGTGGAAGACCCTGACTTCGCCAAACAGAACGACCGCGACGCGGCTGCCAGCCCTCTCGCTCACCTCCCCACCAAGCTCCTGAAACAGGGCTTCAACGTTCCTCCACGGCAAGGTACCGATGAAAGAACGGGAGAAGATCAGCTCAAGGGTGCGCTGGTGCTTCCGCTTCACTCCAGCATGGTACCACCCTTCAGTACCAGACGCTACCTCCTCTCAAAGTTTTGCCGATACGGATAACGAATAAGGATAGATCGTGCGGAGCCACGATCTATCTGCGGTTAGACCAGCATGCGGATCTAGTTAAAGCACTCTGGCAAAAAGTCGCGACTCATCGCCAAAGGACAAGATCGTCGCCGCCCGCCCAGGTTGGCGGCGCATCGTCCCCATCACGGAGCGGATGGGCAGGCACCGTCCGGGCACCACAACCATCTCCCGAGCGCGCTCGCGGCGGTTGATCACCTCGGCCTCAAGCGCCGCCAGCGATGAGCGACTCCGCCAGCTCCAGGGCGACCCGCGCGCCGCCAGCGCGCGCTCTCCATCCAGGGGGCCGTAGCGCTCCGTGGGAATCCACTCCACATCCCCGTAGAAGGCCAATTCCCGTTGGGCGCGAAGCCACTGGGAGTGTTCCGCCAAGGCCGCGAGGCGCTCGTGCGCCTCGGGCGGGAAGCGTTGCAGCTCCGCCAGCAACACCGGACCCACATCGTGGAGACGGGGGGGGTCAATGCCCACCTGGCGCAGCAGCGCTTTGCTGGCCAATCCCACCAGCTCCTGGGCCTCGCGCACCAGATCGCTCCACCCCTGCCGAGCGGCCAGCAGCTCCAACACGTCCATCCGCAAGCGGGCCTTGATCAGGTAGGCGCGGCAGAGGTCGGCGCCGGTCAAAACCACACCTCCTCCGCTGGCCGCACCCGTGGGGTGAGGCGCCAGTACCAGCCCTCGCCCCAGGGCACCCGCACGCTGCCCTGGGCCGCCAACCGCTCCCGGTAACGCGCCAGGAAGCGGGCCGCCCAGCCTTCGGGGTCGTGGAGGATGCGCCCGTCGTGGCAGAGGTCGAGGAAGAGGGGGCCGCCCAGCTCCGGCTCCGCCGCGGAGCGCAGGTGGAATTGCGGGTCGCTCAGCAAACCCATCGCGGCCGCCGCCGCCAATTCAGGAGCCAGGGCCCGTCGCGCCTCCTCACAGCCGCGATGGTCGTGGCGCGGTTCGGCGCCGCGCTGGCGCAGCACCACCAGCCAATCGCTGTCGGAATGGGCATGGGGCGTGCCCCGGGCCACGGAGCCAAACAGCACCACGGCCAGGAGATCATCGCCGTAGGCCTCGCGCAGGAGCGGCGGCACCGCCGCCACGATGGCCGCCATGGCCTCCTGTTGGGCAGAGGTGAGGGGCTGCCGGCCGCCTGACGGGGAGCTGGCGTGGGCGAGTCCCTCGATGGCCATGGCGGAACGGGAATGATCTGGCCGGTTTTTGGAGCCTACGGCAGCTGGCTGGGGCGACGTCAAAATGCCCCCGCCGGTCATCACCCCCGGCGCCGGCTCCACCACCCCAACACAAACACCACCGCCATCGCCAGATACCCCAGGGCCCAGGGGGCGCCTGTCCCCCAACCCAGGTTGAAGACCGTATCTGCCGGGGTGAAGCGCCAGGCGTGCAGGAGCCCTACCCAGGAGGAGGCGGCCGCGATCAGGGCGCAGAGGGCAGCGGCGCGGAAGCGCTGGTCGATCACGTACACGAGCATGGCGGCCAGGAGCATGGCGGCCACGATCTGGCCCTGCTCCAGGGCGAAGGCGCCGGCGGCCCACACATCCGCCTGGCGCAGGGGGGCGAGCAGGGCGGAGGAGAAAGGCGTGGTGGGGGTGCCGGCGCCCCCGGCCCGCAGCCCGGCTTTGAGCAGCAGGGCGCCCCAGCCCGCCAGGCCGGGCATCAGCCCAAGGGCGACGGCGGGCGCGTGGCGGCTGGGCGTCACCTGGAAGGCTTGGGCGGCGATCACCAGGGCGATGTAAAGCACGATCGCCATGCCCGCCTCGATGGGCACGATCTGCCCCACCACGCCAAAGAGCCCGAACAGGCAACCCAACCCCATCACCAGCCCATTGAGCCAGGAGTAGCCGAGGCGGGCGCCCATGGCTTTCCAGCCCGGATGGCCGATGTAGATGGTGGTGGGAAAACAGGAGCCCAAAAGGGCCGCCACGGCGGTGCCGATGCCGTTGATCAGCAGGGACGGCCGCTCGGGGTAGGCATCCCCGGCGGCCTCGGCGCTTTCGAGGTTTTGCAGGGAGCCGAGCACGTTGAACAGGCCCATGGGGATGGTGACCCCGAGCCAGGGCACCAGCTGGGAGCGGCCCTCCCAGAGGGCGCCGAGCTGGGGCACCGGCAGGTGAAAGCCCACGGAGGCCAGATTGGTCTGCCAGGTGGCCCCGTCCACCTGGAGCAGGCCCGTGCTCCAGGCCAGGGCGATGCCCACCAGCACCGCCAGCAGCCCGCCGGGGATCGGCAGGCGGATCTGGCCGTAGTAGGCCACCAGGATCACCGCGAGCACGGCCAAACCCACCACGGGCTGGGCGTAGGTGCGCAGCAGAAAACCCAGGGCGATGTAGCCCAGGGCGATGCCGGCCAGGGTGGCCAGCAGGGCGGCCCGGGGCAGCCAGCGGCGCAGGGCGGCGGCGCCAAAGGCCCCCAGGGATTCGATCAGGCCCGACCCCAGGCAGGCCAGGAGCCCGGCCTGCCAGGAAAGGCGCACGGCCGCCTCGGCGCTGGCGCCCTGGCCCAGGGCGGTGAGCTTCACCGGCAGCATCACCAGAAACACATAGGCAAACAGGCTCACCGTGTTGATGCCGTAAGGGAGGGCGGTGCGGCGGGTGCTTCCTTCGGCCAGATCCAGCCGGTAGGCCTGGAGGGCGTAGGCCACGTTGCCCACCACCAGGCTCAGGCCCGTGGCGGGCAGGATCACGCCGAAGATCAAGGGATCGGGATAGCCGAGCACGCCGCGGCACAGGGCGATGATCAGCAGGATCTGGATCAGGTTGTCGAGGCCCAGGCCCAGGAAGCCATCGAGATCACCCCGCACCCACCAGCGGGGGGCGGATGGAGCGGTTGGGGGAGGGAAAGGGGTCATCTGGGGAGCCTGCCAGGGGTGAGGCCTCCGCGCCAACCACTGGCAATGCCACGAGCAAGACCCTTCGGAAACGATCTGGAATCCAACATCACCCATTCCAGACCCAGGCTGTTTGTCGTCAATTGACCACGACAGACCACAACAAGAAGGCGTTCTTTGTAAAGATGAGCCATGTAAGTTACAACAATTCGGCAGGATTATCGATGTCTCTACCTACAGAAACAACCAGTGTGAAAGGTCCCAGGTTTCACTTGGGGAGGATGCGTCGCTCTCGACGGAGCAGCCTGGCCTTTGTTCTTTTGCTCTGCTTAGGTTGGGTCGTTCTTGGTCCAGATCCCGCTGGCGCCCATGGGGGAGGCCTCAGCGACCCTCCCACTCCTGACCATGAAATCGACGAAGACCATCACGATCCAGGACCCAATACCAAACCAATCCTGCCGCGCAAAACGCGAGGAGCCTATGAAGTTTGGCTCAGCGACCAGGCCAATACGATGGGAATCACAGCCTTGATCCCCAATGGCACCCATGGCGGTCAGATCAGGATTTACGACTCAGCGGATCTAGAGCTGACAACACCAATCAACAATCCCCTCATTCTTGATGTGAGCAGGGATCTTTTCCCGGATGCGGACAGCAAAACTGGGGCGCACGTCTCTCGCATGCATGGGATCCTACCCAGCCCAGACAACCGCTACATGGCGCTCAACTTTGTGACCTCTGGCCATCTGGGAATTGTGGATGGAGAGACCAAGAAGCCTGTGTGCCTGTTTCGCACCACCCAAACCAGCACGGGCCGCCAGAATCACATGAGCTTTTGGTCACCCAGTGGCAATCAACTCATTCTCGCCAATCAGAATGGGCGAATTCTTGAGCGCGTTGATGTGAAACGCAACGGCAATGGCACAATCTCCGACTTTATTTTTAACGCCGCCGCCAGTCTTGACTTCGTTGGCGGCGCGGGTCGCATCCTCTCGCAGCCCACGGCGGTGGATATGGATCTTGGCGGGAGCATCAACTGCAAAGTCGAACACACAGTCGCCAACAATCAGCCCACCACAACTCCAAACAATCAGCCCAAGCAAGCCCCGGGACTTCGTCCACTCAACTCCGTCATCTGCCCGATTCCCTCCAGCACCGGCAAACACGTTTTTGCGACCCTAGGTGGTGGCGGCATGTTTGTGGTGGATATCCTGGCCACCCCCATGGCCATTGTCGCGGAATACGATTTGAGCGTGGTGAATGCGGCGGGATGTGGCGGAATTGAATCGAATGGCTACATGCATTTGGCAACGGGAACACCCGGCCCAAATATCTCTGAATTCACTGTGTATCGCTTTGGCCTGGATTATCCCTCTGGGCCCCAGGCCAATTCACCTAACACCCCTGGCCCCGTGGCGGTTTGGAAAGATCCAGACAACAAGAAAGTGGCCGGTGTAGACCTTCCCGCAGGCGGAAATCGAGATGCCCATGGCATGGTCGTTTCGGGAAAAGAACTTCATCAATTTGATCGGATTCGCAACGTGGTTGAGGTCTTCAAGATGGAAGCGCCCTGGGATCAACTCCAGCCAGACAGCACCTATGACCTCACCGCCTCAGGAGAGTGCGGGACCACCGATGGCACGACCAAAACCAACGATCCCACCCCCGACCTTGGCGATGTCTCTCCCAATGGAGAGACCATCTACATGGCCCTGCGCGGGCCCATGCCGCTCACCATCAGCCATGCCGCCGCTGGCAGCTGTCCTGGCCTTGGCATCATTCGCAAAGACCCGCTCACGCAATCCTGGACGTTGGCGGCGGTTTTGCCGTCGAGTGTCCTGAATCATTCCGGCACGATCAACCTCAGCGATCCCCATGCCGTGATCGTCCGACGCACCGTGCCTGGACCCCTGCCGCTCCTGGGCGCTGGGATGGCGTATGGACTCAGTCGTCGACTGCGTCATCGCGTCCGCGAATCACGCTAACCCCTCTCCCCAGATGGGCCGCCCCTCCCCGTCGCCTCAAAACACCGGCCGGCCGTCCTTGTTGCCTGGCGGTGCGTAGTGGCACACCAGGCGGGTGCGGCCGTCGGCCCCGGCGGCGGCGCCACAGCCCAGGGCGGTGGTGGAGCGCCACACCATCTGGGTGTAGTGGCCCACGTCTTGCCAGCGGCCGCTGGTGCTCACCTCCGGGAAGAGGCCCGGTTGGAAGAAACGGCGCTCCTCCGCCCAGCGTTCGGCCATGGAGGTGGGGCTGAAGCGTCCGGTGGCGCCCATCCAGAGGTTTTCGCCAAGGCGGCAGTGGGCGAACTGACCGCTGGCGGCCAGGCTCCTGGCGCACTCCAGGGCTGAGGCCGCCAGGGCGTCATCCCAGCGCAGGGGCGGAACGCCCACCGCCGCCCGGGCGCTGTTGTGCACCCGCAGGAGGTCGGCCCCCGCTCCCGCCGGCAGCACGCCGCCGGGCACCACCTGGGCGCCTCCCCGGGGTGGGGCCGCCACGACCAGCGCCAGCGCCACCACAGCCGCAACCATCAACCGCACGGGAGCCTCGGATCCATGGCCACTCCTCAACGCCGTAGCACCGCCCACACCATATGGGGCGAATGGCCACTGACGCGCACCATGCGTACCCAGAGCAAGGTCATGGGCTCAAGGTGGAGGGCCTGCTCCAGGCCGCCCACATCCAGGGGCTCCCAGCCCAGCTCCTGTGTCACCGAGGATTAAGGGCGTCACCCGCGGCCGGACACCCCACCACCATGACCACTCCCATTGAGGCGCAGGCCCCCCTGGACGCGGAGAGCGCGGATGTACGGCCCCGGGGACGGGTGTTTCCGAGCCCTGTGCTGTGGCGCAACCATGTGTTTTATCAGATCCTGCCGGATCGTTTCAGCGACGGGCGGGAGCACGAGCGGCCCCTGTTTGATCGGGCCCACCCGGAGCGCTATCGGGCGGCCGACAAGGCGGCCTGGATGCGGGCGGGGCTGGAGTTCAACGGCGGCACCCTGCGGGGGATCCTGAGCAAGCTTGATTACCTGGAGGGGCTTGGCGTGACGGGCCTGTGGATCAATCCGCCCTTCAAGCAGCGGGCTGATCTGAACACCTACCACGGCTACGCGATCCAAAACTTTCTCGACATCGATCCCCGTTTCGGGAGTCGCCAAGACCTGCGGGATCTGGTGGACGCGGCCCACGATCGGGGCATGGTGGTGCTGCTGGATGTGGTGATCGACCACACGGGCAACAACTGGTTTTACGGGCCCGACCTCACGGGCCGCGTGGAAGACTCCCTGCCCTATCGCTACGACCCGCCCTACAGCCTGGGGGGCTGGCGCTCGGGGGAGGGCTCGTGCGTGGCGGCCATTGGCGGAATGGAGGATGGCTGCTGGCCGCGGGAGTTTCAGCGCGAAGAGGCTTACAACCGGCGAGGAGCGATACAAAACTGGTCGAACCCCGATCCGATGGATCCCAACGCCGAGTTTCGCCGGGGAGATTTCTTCGATCTCAAAAAGCTGGATGGCTACCACGCCCCCACCCTGCGGGCGGTGATTCGCTGCTTTCAGTATTGGATCGCCCTGAGCGACTGCGACGGCTTCCGCGTCGACGCGGCCAAGCACATTCCCAAGGAGGTGTGCCGGGAGTTCAGCCAAGCGATCAGCGCCTACGCCAGCTCGATCGGCAAGGAAAACTTCCTGATCGTGGGGGAGATCACCGACAACCTGATCGCCCTCAACTACCTGTCGTTGTTTGGCAGCTTGCTGGATCGGGCCCTCACCGCCGTGCTCGACATCAACCAATCCCCCGTGCTGCTGGCTGGCGCCGCCAAGGGCACCCTGGATCCGAGGGCGTTCTTTGGCCGCTTTCGGCTGGATTCCGACCTCACCCGCTACGTGCAAACCGGCCGCATCCACGTGTCGGTGCTCGACGATCACGACATGTCGTGCAAGAGCCACAAGGAGCGCTTCGCGGCGGGCAACGGCTCGCCCCATGCCCACTGGCAGGCGGCCCACGCGGTGGCCATTCAGCTCCTCACCCCCGGCATCCCCTGCCTGTACTACGGCACCGAGCAAGCCTTGGATGGCAACGAGGGCTATCACGACCACGCCATCGAGCCACAACGGTTTGGCGAAGACCGCTACGTGCGCGAAGCCATGTTTGGCGGAGCCTTCGGCGCCTTTGGCACCAGCGGCTGCCACTTCTTCGACACCAGCCATCCCACCTACCTGCGCATCGCCGCCATCGGCCGGCTGCGGCGGGGGGAGGATCCGATCGGCCGCACGCTGCGGCTGGGCATCTGCTACCCGAGGGAGCTCTCCATTTGTGGCGGGCCGTTTGGCGTGCCGGGGGCGGGGGAGGTGTTTGCCTGGTCGAGGGTGTTGCCCTACCTGGAGGTGGTGGTGGCCATGAACACCCATGGTCTGGAGGCCCGGGGCGCGGAGGTGACGGTGGACGCCACGGCGCACGGGAGCGACCAGCTGCGGGTGCTCTACCGCGCCGAGTGGAGCGACGAGCGGCTGCGCGCCATTGCCGCCGGCAGCGATCAGGCTGGGGAGTGGCTGCCGATCACCCATCACCCGGATGGGCGGGCGACGGTGCGGGTGGATCTGCCGCCGGCGGGGATGGTGATCCTGGCCTGAGCGAGAGGGCCGCCCCGGCCCAGGGGGCCAGCCGCAGGCGGCCATGGGCCCGATCGTGGCGCTCCAGGGGGGCGGTGAGCAGACGGGGCTCCGCCGCGCCCCAGCCGAGGGGCAAGGCCAGCTCGGAGGCGTCGGGTCCGTTGTTGAAGAGCAGGAGCAGCTCGCCCGCGCGCGCGCCCAGCAAGCCCGACCCATCCTCCAGCAGCCAGGTGTGGCGGGGCTCCAGCCGCAAGCTGGGGTTGGCGTGGCGAAAGGCGATGAGGGCCTGGAAAAAGGCCACCAGCTCCAGATCCCATTCCTCCTCGCTGGGCATGGGCAGGCGGGCTTCCTCCAGCCGGCCCACGCCAGCCCGCTGGGAGAGGCCCACCTCGGTGCCGTAATAGAGGATGGGCGGCTGGGGGAGGGTGAATTGGCAAAAGGCGGCCAGCTTGAGCCGTCGCTTGTCGCCGTCCACGAGCCAGAGGAAGCGGTTCATGTCGTGGTTGTCGAGGAAGCTGGGCAGCACCAGCTCGGAGCCGAAGTAGGCCAGGTGTTGGGCGAGGGCGTGGGCGAAGGCGCTGGCGGAGAGGGTGCGGTGGGCGAAGAAGGCGCGCAGGAGTTCCAGCAGGCGGAAATCCAGGCAGCCATCCATCCGGCCGATGTAGGAGCGCATCACATCGGGGGGCTGGGTGATTTCCCCGAGGGTGACGGCCTCCGGATGGTGGCGGCGGGTGCCGTCGCGGAAGAGCGACCAGAAGGCGTGGCTGACATTGGCGGCGTAGTCGAGACGAAAGCCATCGCAGCCGCGCTCCAGCCAGAAGCGGGCGTGCTCCAGAAAGTAGGCGCGCACGGGGGGATGGTCGGTGTGCAGCTCGGGCTGGCTGGGCACGTCAAAGAAGCAGTCGTAGTCGTGCGGGTGGGCGCGGAAGCGAAACCAGGCCACCGCCGGATCGGCTGGATCGGCTTGGGCCGCGCGAAACTTGGGATGCTCGCTGGAGACGTGATTCACCACGTAATCGAGGAGCAGGCGCAGGCCCCGGGCCCGGACGGCGGCCACCAGGGCGTCCCAATCCCGGAGGGTGCCCAGGCGGGGCTCGATGGCGCCGGGATCGATGGGGTCGTAGCCGTGGTGGGAGGGGCTGGGGAAGATCGGCGTGAGCCAGAGGCAGGTGATCCCCAGGGCCTGGAGGTGATCGAGCCGGCTGATGAGCCCCCGCAGGGTGCCGCCGAACACATCGGAGAGATCGGAGGGAGCGCGAAAGGTGGTGCCGGGATCGGGAGCGAAGCGATCCACAAACACCTGGTAGATCACCGCCTCCCGGATCCAGCTCGGGATGGGCTGGCGGCCCGCCACGTAGGCGTAGGTGCGGGGGCAGGCCACGGTGGCGCCGGTGACGGTGGTGGCGCGAATGGCGTAGAAAACGGCGGTGCCAGCGGGCTGGCCGGGAATGGAAGCACTCCACTCCTCCAGATGGCCCCAGGCCAGGGTGTCCCACTCCAGGCGGGTGCGGACCATGGGCACCGCCACCACCCCGGGGCCGAGGGCGGCGGCGGCAGGATCCGAGGAGGGATCGGTGCTGTAGCGCAGCTCGATGGAGGCCACGGCCAGATCGGGGCCCACCCGCGCCTGGATGCGCACCGCCTCCCCGGCTTCTGGCGCCAGCACCAGGCGGCGCACCGGATGCTCCAGCCCCGCACGGTCGCGCCGGGCCTGCCGGAGCCGCCCCTCCTCGGTGGAGAGATCTCCAAAGATGAA
>JBKCPG010000241.1:0-5695 GCA_046309395.1 Cyanobacteriota bacterium
TTGGCTCAGCCCCATGGGCGTGGATTTGCAAATCAATGGCGGCCTCGGCCTGGCGTTCCCTGAACTCACCGACGCGGACCTCCCCACGCTCACCCGCCTCGTCAATGGCGACTCGCCAACGGCGCTTGGCCTCTCGGCCCCCCGCGAAGCCCCGGGCCAGGCGCACATTGCTTAGCCAACGCACGGCGTCCAGTCCTTCTCTCGCGAGCGTGTGGGTCATCTTGGCCCGGCCCGGGAGGGGATGCTGGCGCACCACGGCGGCGCCCCGCAAATGGCCCGCGACATGATCGTGGCCCTGGGCCGCGTCCGCGGGGCCCTGTCGGCCAAGTGGGGGGGGCAAGGGCGAGGCGGTTGTCGCCCGCTTGCTTTGTAGCCGTTCTTACAAGGTTGTCCCCCCGGGGTTCCATAGGGTCCGCCAGCGTTTGCCCTTCTCCCCATGGCCCTCTCGCCCCTCACCGCCACGCTTCTGGCCGCCAAGCAGCGCCTGGGGGTGAGTTTCGCGGATCTGGGGGCGAGCCTGGGGGCCGATGAGGTGTGGGTGGCGGCGCTGCTCTATGGCCAGGCCACCGCCACCCCCGATCAGGCCGTCACGCTGCTGCAAAGCTTGGGGCTGGATCCCGCCCTGGCTCCCCAGCTCACCGCCTATCCCGTGAAGGGCGCCCTGGATCCGGTGATTCCCACCGACCCCCTGCTCTATCGCTTCTACGAAATTTTGCAGGTGTATGGCTTGCCCCTCAAGGATGTGATCCAGGAAAAGTTTGGCGATGGCATCATGTCGGCCATTGATTTCACCCTGCGGGTCGACAAGGTGGAAGACCCGAAGGGCGATCGGGTGAAGGTGACGATGAACGGGAAGTTTTTGCCCTACAAAACCTGGTGAGGGCCTCCGGCCGGCGGGGTTTTATTTGCCCAGCAGGTTGTCGACATCCGCCGGGGCCGCTTGGCGCTGGCGATCTCGTGGCCCGGTCTTGGTGTAGAGGGTGACCACGTCCAGCCGGCTGTCATAGCGATAGGGCAGAGGGGCGGGTTTGACCGGGCTGGCTTTGACGCGGACGTACTCGGGGGCGCTGGCGGCGATGGCGGTTTTCAAATTGCGCGCCCGTTCCTGTTCGCCGGGATGGGTGTCGTTTTTGCCCGCCACGGGACGGTATTGGCCGCGGTGAAGGTTGGCCACCACCCGCAGGCAACCCTCGGGGTTGATCCCCGCTTTGGCGACGTAGCTCACGGCGAGGCGGTCGGCCTCCAGCTCCTGCTCCCTCGACAGGCCAAAGGCCTTGTCGCTCACTTCCGCCAAATACACGTCGACATCCTTGAGGGTGCGCTTCACCAGAGTGGCCGGCAAGCCCTCCATGCCTTGGAGGGCCGTAAACACCTCAGGCGCCTCATTTTGGGCGACTTTGTAGATCTCATCAAGCATCTGGCGTCCGGCCAAGGTATCGACTTGCTGGCGGGTGGCGAGAGTTTGGTTGCTGTCGCTCGCGGCGGCGGCGGCGCCGTAATTGCCGACGCTTGAGTTGTAGCCAGCGCTGGCGGCGTTGGCCACCATGGCCAGGGTGGTCCAAAACTGGTTGGAGTTTTTGGCGCTGTGGGCATTGCGTACCGCCGAGGTGATCTTTCCGGCGGCTTCGTTGTTCCAACCAGCGAGGGCGGTTTTCAGCCGCTTGGAGTGATCCTGCTGGAGATGGGCCATCTCATGGGCCAACACACAGGCTTTGGCCTCCAGGTCGTCGGCGAAAGAGAGATCCAAGGCCCTGTTGATGACGATGCGATTGTTGCTGGATTGGGCGAAGGCGTTGGGGGCGCCGGCGTTGGTTCCAGCCACCTGCAGAGCCCAGATGAGAAAATGATCTTCTTTTTTCACATCCGGCAGCTCAGCGGCTACGGAGCACACAGCCGCGTTGCCCAGCAGTTGCTTGCAGCTGGCCTCATCGAGGCTGCGGATGCCAAGGGTGACCTTCTGCTTGATCGTGGGGTTGGCGCTCAGGATCCGATCAAGGAGGCGGTAATAGGGATAGAGCGGCTCCGGCAATTCCGCCTTCGCCCGCTGATACGTTTTTTCCGCCCCCCCGTAGGCCATTCCCGGAGGAGTGCCGATGGCCTGTCCCGCCAGGAGACAGGGAAGAAGGGCCCAGGGACCCAGCCAGCGGGGGACGACTCTCCTGGACGGTTGGGGTGGCGTCAGTGGAAGCGGCTGGGTCATTGGTGTCGGCTGGGTTGTGCGCCCGGGGGTGAAGTTTAATCGCCCCTCAGCCCACAAAGCGGCCGTAGAGCCAGCGCACAAATCCTCCAAGGACGGGCACCGGGCCGAAGGTGGGGCCGACGAAATCGAAATAGTCGCGGTGGTCGACGATCTTGCCCTCCGCGTTCAGCCGCAGCCTGGAGGTGCCGGGATAGAGGAACTCGATGCCTTTGATCTTCAGGCCCATCTCCCACTCGATGAAGGCCACATCACCGTCGATGGCGAGGGCGCCGGGCACCAGGCTCACGTCGTCGCAGCGCTTGAGCAGGCCCTCCTGGGCCTGGAGGTAGGCGTCGATGCCGTGGTGCTCCTGGGTGGGATCTTGAAAATGCACATCCGCGGCGTAGAGGGCGCGCCAGCGCTCGGCGGTGGGGGCTGGGGCGCCGTAGGGCTTGGTGAAGAGGGCGCGCAGAGTGGAGGCATCCATGGGGGATTGGCGGAGGAGTGGCGGCCGGGAGAGGGGCCGCGGCGGCGCGAGGAGACCGTAGCCAAGGGAATGCCCCCGGCCGGAGCCGGGGGCGGGGGTGTTCGCGGAGGCGCCACTCAGCCTTCCACCTTCACAGTGACGGTGGTGGCCCTGTGGGCCTTGGGAGCCGTCACGGTGAGCAGGCCGCCGTGGTAGCGAGCTTCCAGCTGGTCGCGCTCAATGGGTTGAGGGAAGCGGAAGCCGCGGCTCCAGGTGCCGTAGCGAAACTCGCTGATCAGCGGGTTTTTGGGCTTTTCGGCCACGGCCACGGGTTGGGCGCCGGAGGAGCCGGCCTCGCCAGCCTCGGGGGCCGGTTGTGGCGGCGCTTGGCGATGGTCGCGGCGCTCGGCGCTGATCACCAGGCCGCGGTCGGTGGCTTTGACGTCAATGGCGTCCTTGTCGACGCCGGGGAGTTCAAGCACCACCTCGTAGGCCTCGGGCGTTTCATGCACCTCGGCGGCGGGCACCCGCTCGGCGGTTTGCAGCTGCTGGCTGAGCTGTTGCTCGATGCGGTCGAAGAGGTCGAAGGGAGAGGAGGAACGAAGGGTCAACATGGTGCGGATGGCGAAGGGGTTGAGGTCGGGGCCGTCGATCGCCCCCGGTGAGATCAGTGTCGGGGCTTTTCCCGGATCGCTGGGTGGCGCCAACCGAAGCATTCGTTTCGGTCGTCCCCACCGGGGTGGGGCGGACCGAAGCGGGCGGCGGGCAAACCGAACAGTTTTCGCCAATCCTCACCGAGCCCACCGCGCCTCGACCGCTGGCGAGGAAATGGCGCAGAATCCCGCCCATCCGCCAGCCGTCCCGTGCGTCGCCCCGTGCCGAATCCCCTGAACCGAGCGCCGCGGCGGGCGAAAGCCCCCCTGCTGACCCTTTGCCTGGCCCTCTCGCCCCTTTCCGGGAGCGCGACGGAGTGGCCCCTGGCGGAATCGCGCCGCGATGGAGCCAGCACGGAGCAGGTGAGCGCCATCGGCCAGTTCAGTGATGTGAGGCCGAGCGATTGGGCCTATCAGGCGCTGGCCAACCTGATCGAGCGCTACGGCTGCGTGGAGGGCTATCCCGATGGCACGTTTCGTGGACAACGAACGCTCACCCGTTTTGAGGCGGCCGCCGCTCTGAACGCCTGCCTGGATCGGGTGACGGAGCTCACCGATGAGCTCAAGCGGCTCACCAAGGAGTTCGACGAGGAACTGGCCCTGCTCGGGGCCCGGGTGGATGGCCTGGAGGCGCGGGTGGGGGAGCTGGAGGCGACCCGGTTTTCCACCACCACCAAGCTGGGTGGACAGGCCACCGTTGTGTTGGGCGCGAACAGCTTTGGCGGCACGGCGAGGGAGCTGGTGGGAGAGAGCCAGGGGGCGTTTGGCGCCACCTCCTTGAATACCGACCTGCAGCTCACCCTCGACACGAGCTTCACCGGCAAGGATCTGCTGCGGGTGAACCTGCGGGCGGGCAATTTCGGCCTGAGCAGTTTCGGGGGCGCCGGACCGAGCACCCTCTCCCAATTGGAGGTGGCTTTCGAGGAAGACCTCGGTGATCCCTTCGCCAGGGGCAGCGATGTGGTGGCGATCGACCGACTCTTTTATCAGTTTCCCGTCGGCGAGTTCAAGGTGAGCGTGGGGGGGCGAGTGGCGCAAGAGGACATGCTGGAGATCTGGCCGAGCGTTTACCCCGACGACACGGTGCTGGATGTGCTCTCCCTGCCCGGATCGCCGGCGGCGTACAACAAAAATCTGGGCGCCGGCGCTGGCCTCTCGTGGCGGCGCGGTGGCTTCGCCATCAGTGCCAACTACGTCGCCGCCAATGGCGATGGCGGCGATCCGGCGGAGGGTGGCATCGCCACTGATGGCGCGGCGGGAACGGGAACGGCGCAGATCGGCTACAGCGCGGAGCGGTGGGCCCTGGCCGCCCTCTACTCCCGCGTGCAAAACGGTGATGATTTGATTGTCTATGGCACCAACTTCACCCTGGAGAGCTTCCGGCAGCCGGGCGCGACCCAGGCCTTCGCCTTGAGCGGCTACTGGCAACCGCTCTCCCCGGGCTGGCTTCCCTCGCTCAGCGCTGGCTGGGGCCTCAACACCACCAGCTACGACCGGAGTGGGGAGCCCGGGGAGGATCGAAGCGCGCTGGTGCGCGTGAGCCAGTCGTGGAGCGTGGGGGTGCAGTGGCTGGACGCGTTTCTGCCAGGGAACGCCCTGGGCGTGGCGGTGGGCCAGCCCACCTTCGCCACCCGCCTGGAGGGAGGCGCCACGCCGAGAGATGGCCACTTCGTTTGGGAGGGGTGGTACAAGGTTCAGCTAACGGATGCCATCAGCCTGACGCCGGCGGTCTTTTATTTGAGCCGTCCCTTGGGGCAGGCGACGCCGGAGGGGGAGAGCTTTCGCCAGCTGGGCGGCTTGCTCAAGACCACGGTGCGGTTTTGAGCCGATGTCATTCGTCGGCGGCCTCCAGTAGCCCCTCGCTCATCAAGGTGAGGAAGGCCTGGAGTCGGTCTCGGTGGATGGGGCTGGGGTCGAGCTGGACTCGGGCGGAAAGCAGAGCTGATCGACGCAAGAGATCAAGTGCCGCGATTTGGCGTTGAGCTGTCTGAGCCTGGCGTTCTCGAGCCTCAGCCGCTCGGTTTCTTTCTTGATCCGCTCGGTTTCGATCTCGATCCGCACGGTTTCGTTCTCGATCCGCTTCGTTCTCTCTTCGATTTGCCTCATCCGCAGCTCGCTGCGCATCTTGCGCTGCTCGTAGTCGGGATCCCGTCGCCAGTTGAGCGTCGATAAAAATGATCGCCACCGAGGCAGCGATGAAGGGGATGCCCCATTGCCGCTGGAGGTGGAGGGTGCGCCCGGCGAAGGTGAGGTGGTCATAGGAGGAAAACAGTGCGATCAGGCCCAAGGCGAGGCCGCCAAGGGATTGGGTGAAACCCAGCCTGTCAAGGCCGGGCCAGGGGCGGGTGGATGGGGGAGATTCTGGCGGAGCCGGGGGCTCCTCGGCGCTGGGGGAGG
>JBKCPG010000242.1:0-26404 GCA_046309395.1 Cyanobacteriota bacterium
GGCCCGCCAGCATGAATCTCACCAACGAACTGGCGAAAGAACGCAACCGGGCCGCCGCCTCGCGCCTGAAGGGTGGAGTTGTCACCGGCCGGGGAGCGATCGGACCCGATGGCCAAGAGCGGTGACGCCGGCCAAGCCACCAAGGTGGCCGTTGTGAGGCTGATCACCGGGAGAAAAGGGTGCCTCATCACTGGGCCTCCTTCCGCTGGCCCACGAGGTCGCAACCCGTGTCGTAGCAAAGAATGTCCACCCGCCCATCCCTGTTGAAATGGGCGCGCACCAGATCGCGCCCGCGGAAATCCGGCCGTTCCTGCAGCACGCTGTTGAGGTAGTTGGGATTCACCACACACAGCTCCCGGTCATTGAGGCAGAGGGTGTTGGTGGAGAACCGCATCTCCGCGTTGCGCAGGCTCGCCCAGCGGTTGCCGCTGGCGTCCCAGAGGGAGAGGCGGGAGGGTTGATCGCTGATGCGAAGCGTGCGGACGGTGGGGCCGATGGTGTGGCGGTAGAGGGTGGCTCCCTCCTCATCCACCGCCTCCACCTGGCAAGCCACGGGGGGCCCTCCCCGCGGGGAGCATTTCGTCTGGAGGGAGTAGAGCACCTCGGCGCGGGCCGGACAGAGGCTCAGCGTGATGGCCACCCCCGTGAGCAAGGCCCCAATCCATCCGTCCGTGAGGCCGAAGCGGTGGGGTGGGGAGACCAATGTCGCCGACTGCCTCGACATACCGGACTCGGAAAACGACTACCCGCAGCCTGTGCGGGGTCTCCTCCCCTGTCAGGCTGGTGGCCGCGGGGTGAAACAAAGCGCAACCATGGGCGCGCGACCGCGGGCCGGCCTCAACGGGGAGGCACCCGCACGACGCAGCGGAAGCCCATGTGGCAGGTGGAGGTGTCGATGCCCTGGGCCAGTCGGGCGGCGGGGCGGTAGCGCTGGCAGTAGTTGGGGGCGCACAGGAAGGAGCCTCCCTTCACCACCTTGCGGGGCATGGCTCCGTGCTGGGAGGCGGGATCCACGCTCCCCTGGCGGCGAACGGCCTCGGGATCGGCCCTGGTCCCCATCGACCCGCAACACCCGCCATCGCCCTCAGGTTCCCCGCTCCCCTCGCCGGCCAGCCGCTCCCGATGCTCCTGATACCAGTCGTCCGTCCACTCCCACACATTGCCGATCATGTCGAGCAAGCCAAAGCCATTGGGGGGGAAGCTTCCCACCGGTGAGGTGCGCTCCCAGCCATCCAGACGGCTGTTGTGGTGCGGAAACGCACCCTGCCAGGTGTTGGCGTGGGGCCGCCCGCCGGGGTGGAGCGCGGCGCCCCAGGCGTACTCCATCCCCTCCACACCCCCCCAGGCGGCCCGCTCCCACTCCGCCTCGCTGGGCAGGGTCTTGCCCGCCCAGGTGGCGTAGGCCAAGGCATCCTCATGGGCGATGTGCACCACCGGATGGCTCTCCCGCCCCTTGATCGAGCTGCCGGGGCCCTCGGGATGGCGCCAGTTCGCCCCGGGCACGTAGCGCCACCATTGATAGGGATCCCCGAGCCCCACAGGGCCGGCCGGGGGGACGAACACGATGGAAGAGGGGAGGAGGCGTTCAGGCAAGGCGTCGGGATAGAGCGCCGGATCAGCGGGACGTTCGGCCAGGGTGAGGTGCCCCGTGGCTTTGACGAATTTCAGGAACTGGGCGTTGGTGACGGGGGTCCGGTCCATCCAGAAGCCCTCCACCCGCGCCCGGTGGGCCGGGGCTTCCTCGGGATAGTGGTGGTCGGAACCCATCCCAAAGTCTCCGCCGGGAATCCACAGCATGTCGCGGGCCGGAGGCCGTCCCGAGGGGCGGCCTCCGGTGATGGGGGATTTGGCCGTTGGGTTGGCGGGCATGACTCCCGAAGGCTGGCTCAGGCCGCCCCGCTGGCCGCCTGCTCAAGTTTCTCCATCACCCGCTCCAGCGAGAAACTGGCCGCCTTTTGGCGAGGGGGGTAGTCGACGAAGGTCTTGAGGAACTCGCCCACGTAGGCCTGGGCCGGCACGATCAAGAACACGTGGTCGAACATCCAGTCCCAGTAGGTGTTGGAGGTGATGTCGGCCCGCTCGTAGGGATCGGTGAGCAGGTTGAAGACCTTCGGCACGCGCAGTTCCACGAACGGCTCAGCCCAGATCTGGCAGGTGCCTTGGGCCCGCTGCTCCCGGAACACAAACTTCCAGTTGTCGTAGCGCAGGCCCACCAGGTCGCCATCGTCGGAGAAGTAGAAAAACTCTCGGCGGGGGCTCTTGTCGGTTTGGCCCGTCCAGTAATCGAGCATGTTGTAGCCATCCAGGTGGACACGGAAGGTCTTGTCGCCCACCTGATGGCCGTGGAGCAGCTTTTGCTTGATGTCCGGTTCCCCGGCGGCCGCCAACAGGGTGGGCAGCCAGTCGAGGTGGCCGCAGATCCCGGTGAGGTTGGTGCCCGCCGGGATGCGCCCGGGCCAACGCACCATGGCAGGCACCCGGAAAGCTCCTTCCCAGTTGGTGTTTTTCTCGCTGCGGAAGGGAGTCATGCCGGCATCGGGCCAGCTGTTCATGTGGGGCCCGTTGTCGGTGCTGTACATCACGATCGTGTCGTCGGCGATGCCCAGCTCATCGAGCAGGCCCAGCATCTCGCCGATGCATTCGTCGTGATAGATCATCACGTCGTGATACTCCGACTGCCAGCGACCGCTGCGGCCCACATCCTGGGGCCGCGCGTAGGTGCGGAAGTGCATGTGGGTGGTGTTGAACCACAGGAAGAATGGCTCTCCTGAGGCCACCGCGTCTCGGATGAAGCGCTTGGCCTCCACCAGAAACTCGTCGTCGGCCGTTTCCATCCGCTTGCGGGTGAGGGGGCCCGTGCTCTCGATCCGCTGGGTGCCATCGCCGTTGGCCCAGCAGTGCAACACGCCTCGGGGGGCAAAGCGCTTGCGGAAGTTGGGAAACTCCGGATCGTCCTCCCTCGGGTAATCGCGCAGCTCGGGCTCCTCTTCGGCGTTGAGGTGGTAAAGATTGCCGAAAAACTCGTCGAAGCCGTGCATGGTCGGCAGGTGTTCGTCCCGGTCGCCAAAGTGGTTTTTGCCAAACTGACCGGTGCGGTAGCCCAGGGGCTTGAGCAGCTCGGCGATGGTGGGATCCTCCGCGCGAAAGCCAAGTTCGGCGCCGGGCAGACCCACTTTGCTGAGGCCTGTGCGATACACGCTCTGACCGGTGATGAAGGCGGCGCGGCCCGCGGTGCAGCTCTGCTCGGCGTAGTAATGGATGAACTTGGCGCCTTCGTTCGCCACTCGGTCGATATTGGGGGTTTGGTACCCCATCAGCCCATGGCTATAGCAGCTCAGGTTGCTTTGGCCGATGTCATCGCCCCAGAGAATCAGGATGTTGGGCTTTCCGTTTGGCATGGCAGAGAGGGCCGCCTCAGTGACCTCTGAATTGTGACCAGGCGACCCCTGGACGAACACTCAGAAAGTGCGACGGAAACGGTTCGTCATCGCGGACAGGAACTGGGCCAGGGCTGGACTTTGGGCATAGCGTTGGAGCCCTGGCATGGTCTGCGCGAAGGGAGCCAGGCCGCAGCGGTTTCGCACCGCCTCCTCCAAGAGGGTGGCGGCCGCCGCCTCCTCTCCCGCGGCCAAAGCGGCCAGGCCCCAGAAGCTCGTCAGCGTGTGGGGCCTGTTGTTTTGGGCGAGTTCCGCGCGCAGCCGCGCGACCGCTGGGGCGGTCTTTCCGCAAAGCGCCAAGATGAGAGCGACAACGGCTTGCAGCCCGTTGGCTGGATTGGCGTCGATGGAGGACGCCTCCAGTTCCCGGAGGGCTTCGGCGCGGCGGGCTGAATCCGCCAATTGGAGGGCGAGAAGAAGTCTGGCGGCCAGTAGGTCCCCATCCAGGCTCAGTTGTTTTCGCAAACAGTCGATGGCCTTGTCGTGGTCTCCGAGCTGCCACCAGGCGGTGGAGGCCAGCATCCAGCCATCCGGGTTGTCGGGGGTGAGGTGGGGTTCCAGCAGGGTGAGGGCCTGGGCGGGCCGGCCGGTGACCAGCAGATGGCGGACCCAGCTGTGGAGCGCCGCGCCCGCGGCCAGTTGCCCCGGAAGCCAGCTTCCGAAGCGGCTCTCGGCCAGGTCGGGTTGCCAGTGCAGCAGGGACAGAGCTTCCACCCGCAGGGCCAACACCTCGTCGGGTAAGTGACCGGAGGCTTCGGCCCGCCGCAGGATGGGCTCCAATCCTGGCTCAAGGGAATCGGCGGAGAGCAACCCCCAGCGGTACAGGGCCAACCGGGTGGCCGCCAGTTGCACCAGGGCGGGAGTGAAGCCGGGTGCCGTGTCCACGCAGTGCCGGAGGTGCCGTTCGGCCCGTCCCAGCAGGCGGGGGTCGCGCTGACGCACCAACACCAAACCCTCCACAAACGAATTGAGGGTGGCGGCTGTGGGGAACTGGGGCGTTCCCCCCTCCCCCTCCCCACGGGCGTGGATGGGCACCTCCAACCGGTACCCCCCGCCATAGATGGTGCGGATCACCGATGGGCCAAGGGGGCCATCGGCGAAGACGCGGCGCAGCCCATGCACGGTTCGAGAAATGCTCACCTCATTCACATGGCTGTGTCCCCACACCTCCAGCAGCAGGTTGTCCCTGGTCAGCAACTGCCCCCTCCGCCGCACCAACGCCAACAACAGACGGCGCTGAAGGGGGGCGAGATGGATGGGTGTGGGCCCGAGCAGGAGTTGACCTTCGGCATCCAGGGTGTAAGGCCCGAAGCTCCAGGTCTCCCGAACGTGGTCGTTGGTCTGGCTGGGGGTCATCAAGGCGGTGAGGGGCTCCAGGGGGGAGCCAAAGAGAAATCGATTAAATTTTTATGGATGTCCACAGACCCTTTCGCTCAAAAAAGGCGAACTTTTCCAGCAGGCGACGAATTTGGTGAGCTTGCTCAGCCCTCCTCCCCATCACCTCCTCCCCTCCAGCGACCACCAGCCGGAGCCCAGGCTCGGTCCCGACCCCGTGTTGTCCCGTTGGACCTCCGCTGAGGAGCTGCGGGAAGGGGCGAGGGATCTGGCCCTAGATCTGGTGCCCTTGCGGCTAGAGGGAGGCGGCTTCGGCGGCGAGACGCTCACGGTGGAGCTCCCCCCCCTCCGCCTGGTGCGGTTTCGGGTGTGGGGTCGGGTGCACAGCATGGGGCGGAAGCCCAAAGGGGTGCTGGCGCTCAGTCTTGATCTGGACCCCCTCCCGGAGGTCGGGCATTGGCGGTCCCATGGTCAGGTGTTGCCGATGCACTGTCTGTTTGGCCACGACGTCAACCGGGACATCCACATCACCCTTCCAGCCCGCGCCAATTTGGGGATGGTGTTTTTCCCCATCGAGGCCCTGCGTCCATGGGCGAGCCGACTGGGGTGGCCAGGGTTTGACGGCGAATTGTTGCCGCGCGCCAATGTGCATTTGATGGATCTGGACAGCGCCACTGGCCTGCGGCGCCTGTTGCGCCAGATCTTCACCATGGCGGAGCATTCCCCCGCTTCGCCGCGGCGGCCCGCCACCCAGCGTTTGTTTCAGGAAGACCTGATCCCCCTGCTCTTGGAGGCCCTCATCAATGGCCCCGCCGAAACCAAGCGCCCCCCAGCCCGAATTGGGATGGTGAAGGACGCCCAGCGGTGGATGCATGACCATCCCACCCAGCCCATCACCCTCGCCGAACTCTGCCACCAAGCCCACGTCAGCCGCCGCACCCTCATCCAGGGCTTTCGCGATCACTTGGGCATGGGGCCGATGGCCTATCTCAAGATCCTCCGCCTCCACGGCATCCGCCGACAACTCCTCCGCGCTGATCCCGCACGCACCCAGATCGCCCCCTTGGCTGGCGAGTGGGGCTTCCACAACCCTGGCCACTTCGCCGCCGACTACCGCCGCTTGTTCGGAGAGCGTCCCCGGGACACCCTTCGGGGGGTCGGCTAAAGGCGTGGGGGATCCTCCACCCACAACTCTCGAATCGTCCTTGCGTTGCTAATTTGAATCCCCACCGCGGCAGCTCCTTGGGCAGCCAGCCGCCCCAACCGCCCATCCAGTCCGCCCCTCCCGCCGCCAGCGCCCCCGTGTCTCAGGCGCTGACGGCCAAGGCCTCGTTGCGCCAGCTTCTCGACAGCCTCAGCCGCGAACAGCGCCGCAATCACGAGCTTCTCGCTTCCCTGGCGTTCGCCCTGCGCAGTTACACCAACCTGCGGCGTTTTCTTGAACTGGTGCCGCTGGTGATGGCCCGGTTGGTGGAAGCGGAGGGCAGCCTGTTGGTGGTGTTCCATCCCGATGGGCGGCTGTGGCGGGATCATCTGCAGGCCACCAGCGGCGATCGCTGCGGCGAGGTGCTCCGTCAGTTGGCCGCCCTCCCCGACCCGCAATTGCGGGCCCTCTCCGGGGAGGAAGCTGTGGCCGGGCTGCTGGATGGGATGGTTTCCCGGCTTCTGGCCCCGGCCCAGGTGTTCACCACCTCGGTGGTGGCCCGCGGCCGCCAGCGGGGCCGGCTGTACGTGTTCAGCCATCGCCAGGGTTTCAGCTGGAGTGAGGTGCATCGCCGCCACCTTCAGCTGGTGGCCGATCTCACCGGGGTCGCCCTCGAAACGGCCACCCTCCAAGAGGACAGCCGGCGCCATGAGCGCCTCGATCGCCAGCTCAGCATTGGCGCGGAGATTCAGGCCCAGCTTCTGCCGGATCACTGTCCCGTGATCGAAGGGGTGGAGTTGGCCGCTCGCTGCCGGCCGGCCTTTCAGGTGGGGGGGGATTACTACGACTTCATCCCCACCCGGCCCGCGGGCTCCAGCCGTCGGCGTGAGCGGGATCGCTGGGCCTTGGTGATGGGTGACGTGATGGGCAAGGGGGTGCCGGCGGGTCTGCTGATGACCTTGCTGAGGGGGATGTTGCGGGCGGAGGTGCTCAGCGGCCAGCCACCGGATCGCATCCTTCACGACCTCAACCATCTGGCTCAGGAGGATCTGGCCCAGTCCCATCGTTTTGTCACGCTCTTCTACTCCGACTACGACCCGCGATCCCGTCTGCTGCGCTATGCCAATGCCGCCCACAATCCTCCTTTGCTTTGGAGACGGCGGCAGGGCCGTGTGGATCGATTGGATGCCCCCGGCTTCTTGATTGGCCTCCAGAGTGAGGCCGAGTATGAGTGCCGCCAGATTCGGCTGGAACCCGGAGATGTGGTTGTTTACTACACCGATGGCGTCACTGAGGCCACCGGGTTCAGCGGCGAGCGCTTTGACGAGGAGCGGTTGCGCAAGGCGTTCCATGGCGCCTGCCTGTCCACGGCGGGCGCCCAGGGCATCCTGGATCAACTCTTCGCCCGGTTGGATCGCTTTCTCGGGGCGGACCTCCAGCTGGAGGATGATGCCTCCCTGGTGGTGCTCAAAGTGCGGGATGAGGTCAGGCTGCCTCCCCTTCCCCCTCCACTCCCGGGGGCGGTGGCAAGCTGATGGCCAGCGAGGGGGCCATGGATGACGCCTGAGTTTTCTCCGTCCAGCTCCGCGCCGGCTGGCGGTCAGGGCACCTGGAGCGAGCGCTTCGAGCAAGGTCTCAATCCCTCCATTGAGCGGTTCAACGCCTCGATCGGGTTTGACATCGTTCTTCTTCAGGAGGATCTGGATGGTTCCATCGCCCACGCCCGGATGCTCGGCAGCTGTGGGGTGATCAGCGAGGCGGAGGCCGAGCGGCTGATCGATGGCCTGGAAGGCATCCGCGCCGAGGCCGCGGCGGGAGAGTTTCGTCCTGGCGTGGAGGCGGAAGATGTGCACTTCGCCGTGGAGCGTCGCCTCATCGAGCGGCTCGGCGCCCTGGGCAAGAAACTGCACACGGGCCGCAGCCGCAACGACCAGGTGGGCACGGATCTGCGCCTCTGGCTGCGTCGCCGGATGGAGGCCATGGATGGGGCCCTGCGCCGGTTCGAGCGGGCCCTGCTGGCCCATGCCGAACGGCATGTCGACACCCTGATCCCTGGGTACACCCACCTGCAGCGGGCCCAACCCGTGAGCTTGGCTCACCATCTGTTGGCCTATGTGGCCATGGCCCAGCGGGATCGCGCCCGCCTGGCGGATGTGCGCCGCCGCGTCAACATCTGCCCCTTGGGCGCGGCGGCCCTGGCGGGCACCCCCGTGCCGATCGATCGCCGCCAGACAGCCGCTGAACTGGGCTTTGAGTCGATCTACGCCAACAGTCTGGACGCGGTGAGCGATCGGGATTTCACAGTGGAGTTCATGGCGGCGGCCAGCTTGGTGATGGTGCACCTCAGTCGGCTGGCGGAGGAGGTGATCCTTTGGGCCAGTGAGGAGTTTGGTTTCATCTCCCTCACCGATCGCTGCGCCACCGGCAGCAGCTTGATGCCCCAAAAGAAGAATCCGGATGTGCCCGAACTGGTGCGGGGCAAGAGCGGTCGTGTTTTTGGCCACCTGATGGGGTTGCTGACCATGATCAAGGGCCTCCCCCTGGCCTACAACAAGGATTTTCAAGAGGACAAGGAAGCTCTCTTTGATGGGGTGCGCACCTGTTTGGAGTGCCTTGAGGCCATGGCGATCCTGTTTGAGGAGGGACTGGAGTTCCGACCCCAGCGTTTGGAAACGGCTGTGCACAGCGACTACGCCAACGCCACGGACGTGGCCGATTACCTGGTGGCCCGCGGCGTGCCCTTTCGCGAGGCCTACCAGCTGGTGGGCCGCCTTGTGAAGCAATGTGTGGCCGAGGGCCGCTTGTTGGCGCAGCTTTCCCTGGACGATTGGCGGAGCCTGCACCCCGCCTTTGAGGCCGACATCCATCGGGCCATCGACCCCCGTCAGGTGGTGGCGGCCCGCGAGAGTGAGGGGGGGACCAGCTTTGCGGAGGTGAGGCGCCAGCTGGCGTTGGCCCAGGGGCGGCTGGAGGCGGAGGGTGATGCACCCACGCCGCGGTGATCATGCGGCAACATCTGTTGACCTTCGAGGCGGACAGATTCCAGAGATCGACTAACCTATGTGGGTCCGAAACCCTCCGGGTTCCTCGGCATCCGCATCGGTTCCCCCAGCCCCTTTCGTGAGCATCTTTGTTGGCAATCTTCCCTTCCGCGCAGAGCAGGAGGACGTCGTTGAACTTTTCACTCGCTTTGGCGAGGTTGTGAATTGCTCCCTCCCCCTAGAGCGAGACACCGGCCGCAAGCGGGGTTTCGCTTTTGTGGAGATGGCCGATGACGAGATGGAAACCCAGGCCATCGAGGGGCTGCAAGGAACGGAGTTGATGGGGCGCCCGCTTCGCATCAACAAGGCCGAACCCCGTGGTGGCGGAGGCGGTGGCGGTGGCGGTGGTGGCGGTGGCCCTCGCCGAGGCGGTGGTGGTTATGGCGGCTATGGCGGCGGCGGCGGCGGCAGCTATGGCGGCCGCGGTGAGGAGCGTGGCTCCGGCGCCCGCGACTGGGAAGATCGCAGCTACGGCGGCGCGGATCGCGCCACCGACAGCTTTGACGCCGGTCGGGCACGGCGCCGCCGCAGTGGGGGCGACTCCACGGACATGGATTGAGTCCCCCCCTAGAGAGAGGTCCTAGAGCCCTCTCTCTTCCAGCGATCGTGCGGCCCTGACCAGCACCTCAGGGCCCGCCTGGCGTGTCCCGGCTTCCCGAGACAGGGTGGCTCGCCAACCCCTCGCGTCCTTGACGCCCTCCACCACATGCACCAAGTGGCGAGCGATGGCCCATAGCCTTCCGCCCTGGGAGCACCATTGTTCGGCATGGGGAATCACCCCACGGAGCACGGACGACGGCTTCGCCTGCTCCCTTGATGGGTCGGCGAAGATCTCCCTGTCCACCCCCGCCCACCGCAGGGGATGTTGGTAAACGGCCCGTCCCACCATCACCCCATCCACCTCCTCCAGCTGGGATCGGCAGCTCCCCAGGGTGTCAAGCCCTCCATTCAGTTCCACCAAGAGGGTGGGTCGTTCCCGTTTCAGCTGACGCACCACGTCCCAGCGCAGGGGGGGGACGGTGCGATTTTCCTTGGGGTCTAGCCCTTGCAGCCAGGCCTTGCGGGCATGCACCGCGAAGCGGGCCGCACCGGCCGCCGCCACCGTGTCCACAAACCGCAACAGCTCGGCGAACCCATCCTGATGGTCGATGCCGATGCGGTGCTTCACCGTGACGGGCAACCCACTGGAGGTGGCCATGGCGGCCACACACTCCGCCACCCGCTCGGGGCGCGCCATCAAGCACGCCCCGAAGTGTCCCTGGCTGGCCTTCGGGCTTGGACAGCCCACATTCAGATTCACCTCGTCGTAGCCCCAGGCGGCGGCGGTTCTGGCCGCGGCCGCCAGCTCCCGGGGATCGTCCCCCCCCAGTTGGAGCACCAGCGGCTTCTCTTGCCGGTCAAATCCCAACAACCGCTCGAGCCGTCGCCCCTGTTCGGCGTTGCAGTGGGGTGGCCCCTCCCGGAGGAGGTGGTGCACTGCCTTGGCCACCACCATCTCTGTGTAAAGAAGGCTGTGGCGGCTCACCTGACGCATCAGCACCCGGAAGTGCCGATCCGTGTAATCGAGCATGGGCGCCACACTGAAGCGGTAAGCGTTCAACATCGGTTCATGCTGCCCACCCACGCGACGGTTTTGGTGGCTGGCGGTGGACCAGCCGGGTTCATGGCGGCCATTGTGGCCGCCGAGAGTGGCCTGGAAGGGGTGTGGGTGCTGGAGGCCACCCCCGAACCGCTCCACAAGGTGCGAATCAGCGGGGGCGGACGATGCAATGTCACCCATGCCTGTTGGGACCCTCGGACCCTGTCGACCCACTACCCCCGGGGTGGGCCCGCCCTGCTCGGCCCCTTTTCACGCTTTGGTCCCCGCGACACCCTGCGGTGGTTTCACGCCCATGGGTTGGAGTTGGTGGAGGAGGCTGACGGCCGATTGTTTCCCCGCGGCCAATCGTCCCTCTCGGTGGTGGCTTGTTTGCGCAAGGCGGCTGAGGCCGCCGGCGTGCGCGTGTCGCGGAGCGCCGCGCTCCAGCGCGCGGAGGCTCGATCCGGGGGGGGATTCGCGCTCACCCTCAGGAATGGGCACCAGATGCACACGGATTGGCTGGTCCTGGCCACCGGAAGCCACCCCAGTGGCCATCGGCTTGCCCAGTCGCTGGGGCACAGCTTGGTGCCCCCGCTGCCCTCCTTGTTCACCCTGGCGGTGGCCGACCCCGCCCTCACCGACTTGGCTGGGGTGAGCACCGACCCTGTCGTGCTTTCACTGACGGCCCCAGCGGAGGGGTCCACTCCAGCGGGGGCGTTTCGCCAACGTGGAGCGGTGCTCATCACCCACTGGGGGCTGAGTGGGCCCGCGACCCTGCGGCTCACGGCCTTCGCGGCGCGGCAGCTCAAGGCCTGGGGGTACCGGGCGGAACTGGAGGTGGATTGGACGGGTGGCCCGCGTCGCGAGGAGGTGGACCAACGTCTGGAAGAGTTCCGGCTCCATCAGGCCCGTCGCCAGATCACCGCGGCCCGTCCCTTCCCATCTCTGAGCCGACGGCTCTGGGGTGCTTTGGTGGCCGCGGCGGGTTTGGAGCCGGAGCGCCGCTGGGCCGACCTCAGCCGCCAGGGGCAGCGGGCCTTGCTGAACGCGCTTGTGGCCAGTCGCTATTCCGTGGTGGGTCGCGGGCCCTTCGGGGAGGAGTTTGTCACCGCCGGTGGGATCCCCCTCAAGGAGGTGCGGGGGAGCACCATGGAAAGTCGGCGGCAACCCGGCCTGTTTCTGGTGGGGGAGCTGCTGGATGTGGATGGAGTCACGGGGGGATTTAACTTCCAGCACTGCTGGACCAGCGGCTGGCAGGCCGGGCGGGCCTTGGCGTCGCTGGCGGGGCGCACCCCCAAGGATTAGGCGTGAGACGCTTGACTCAGCGGATCTTATCGAAGACCGAGAACATTGGCAGATACATGGCAACAAGAATCGAAGCCACAATTCCACCCACTAGCACAATCATGAAGGGCTCAATCAGGGAGGTGAGAATTTTGGCTGTGGAGGTGACTTCGTCTTCATAGAAGTCGGCGACTTTGGAAAGCATCGTATCCATGTTGCCAGTCTCCTCGCCCACGATGAGCATGCTGATCGCCAGATCAGGGAAGACATTTTTTATCGCCAGAGCTCGGCTGAGAGGAACCCCCTCGCTCACATCGACACGGGAGGCGTTGATGGCATCAGCAAAGATGGTGTTGGACGCGGTTTCGGTGAGAATTTCCAAGGCCATCATGATGGGCACTCCCGCTTTGGAGAGGGAGGCCAAGGTTCGTGAGAATTGCGCCGTGGCGGTTTTCTGAATCAGGTCTCCAAACAGTGGTAGCTTTAAGAGGAGCTGATCGATTTTGCGGCGTCCCGAAGGGTTGTCGTATAAGATTTTTAGCCCATAGATACTCATGAATAAAAGGCCAAGAAGCACCAAGGAGAATCCTGATCGCAGGAGATTGCTCAGGTTGACCATCATTTGGGTAAACAGCGGCAGATCGGCGCCAAGCTGTTCAAAAATCCCGGCAAACGTGGGAATGATAAAGATCGTCATTCCTAGAAACACAAGAATGGCGATGACGAACACCGTCACCGGGTAGCTCAAGGCACTCCTGATTTGGTTTTGGAGCTTCGCGTTGTCCTCCAGCAGCTTGGCGAGTCGCTTCAGGGTTTCATCCAGCACGCCACCCGCCTCGCCCGCCTCCACCATGGCAATGCTGAGCTTGTCAAAAACCTTCGGCCAACGCCGCATTGATCCAGCAAGGTTTTCCCCCTGGTTCACCTCAATGATGATGCCCGCGAGAGCCCGTCGAAACATGGCTGATTTCTGTTGGCGATAGATCAGCTCGATGCTCCGCAGGATCGGCACTCCGGCGTTCACAAGGGTGGCCAATTTGTTTGCGAAAATGGCCTTTTCTTTGACGGATGGTGGGTTTTCTAAAAATTGGTTCCAGCGTCGTGTTGAATCTCCCGCGGGAGTGTTTTTCCTGGCGGGAGAGTCTTGCTGGCGCGAGAGGTTGTTGTAGCTGATCCCTCGGCGTCTCAAGGTGCGCCTCGCGTCCGCGAGGCTCTTGGCCTCCAGGGTGAGCATTTTTGTCTTCCCGGCCCGGGTGGTGTAGCTGACGGTGAAGGCGGTCATCCCAGTTGCTGATTCATCAATCGTTCCAGCTCCTCTGGCCGGATGGTTTTGAGCATCGCCTCGGCTTTGCTGATGGTTTCGTCCTGAACGAGATTGGTGAGCGCGCGCTCCAGGGTCAACATCCCCTCTTTGGCCCCCGTTTGAATTTGGGAATAGATCTGGGCTGTTTTTCCTTCCCGGATCAGATTGGCAATAGCGGGAGTATTGATCATGATTTCCTGCGCCATGACCCGTCCAAATTGACCGGGGGCTGGGCGCACGCGCTTGCAAAGTGTCTGGGAAAACACTCCCAGCAGGCTGTTGCTGAGCTGCACACGGATTTGCATCTGCTGTCCAGGGGGGAAAACGTCCACCATCCGATCCACCGACTGGGCGGCGGAACTGGTGTGGAGGGTGCCGAAGACCAAATGGCCGGTTTCCGCCGCGGTGATGGCGAGCTGGATCGTTTCCAGGTCGCGGAGTTCTCCCACCAAAATCACATCGGGATCCTCCCGCAGCGCGGCCCGAAGGGCGTTGGCGAAACTGCGGGTGTCCTCGTGAACTTCCCGCTGATGGATCACCGACTTCTGATTTTTGTAGGTGAATTCAATCGGATCTTCGATTGTTAAAATATGTTCAGATCGCGTTTGGTTGATGTGGTTGAGCAGGGCGGCCAGCGTGGTGGTTTTGCCCGAGCCCGTCGGCCCGGTCACCAAGATGAGACCCTTTGGCTTGCGACTGGTTTCCTCCACCACGGTGGGCAAGCCCAGGCTGCTGAGGCTAGGAATCGAATCGCCAAGCGCCCTCAGGCAAGCGGCATAGGTGCCGCGCTGTCGATAGACGTTGACCCGAAAACGCGCCACGCCCCGCAGGCCGTAGGAACAATCCAGTTCCCAGTTTTGTTCGAGCTGTTTGCGCTGCGAATTGTTCAGGAGCGAAAAAATCAGCTTGTTGCAATCTTCCTCGCTCAACACCACATCGTCCACAATTGGTCGCAACTGGCCGTTGAAGCGGCCGTAGGGAGGTTGATAGGCCGCCAAGTGAAGGTCGCTCCCGCCCGCCTTCACCAGATCGGCCATCAGGTCCTCAATCATCAACATGGCTGCGGTCGGTCTCCTAGCGGCGCACCCTCAGACAGTAGGGGCATTCCAGCCATTCGTCGTTCAGGCCCGCCCCACATCCCCGGCAGGTGAGACCTTTGAGCGCTCGGGCACGCCGCTCGGATTCCAGGCCCGTGTCGGTGAGCAGCATCCGCTCCACCTCCTCCAGGCTGGTGAGGCCCAGCCGCACCAGGTCGAGTCCATAGCCGAGAAGGGTTTTCATGCCTGATTCCAAGGCCAGTCGTCGCAGTTCATGGGTGCTAGAGCGTTTCGCCACCGCCGCCGACAAGGATTCATTCATGGTGAGCACCTCGTACACCCCCACCCGGCCCCGGTAGCCTCGGCCCGTGCAGCTCGGGCATCGATTGGGCGTGCCAACGGAGACGGTGTGGGCCCGGTAAAAAGTAATGGCTTCCTCATCACTGGCCACCAAGCCGAAATGGGCCAGATGCTCCTGATCCGGGTGATGGGGAATGCGGCACTCCGTGCAGAGACGGCGCACCAGCCGCTGGGAGACCACCCCCAACAGGGAGGAACTCACCAGGAAGGGCTCCACACCCATCTCATCGAGTCGGGCAAAGGCCCCAACGGCATCGTTGCAGTGCAAGGTGGTGAGCACGAGGTGGCCCGTGAGGGCGGCTTCGATGGCCGTGCGGGCCGTCTCCAGGTCGCGGGTCTCCCCCACCAGCAGCACATCGGGATCCTGCCGCATGAACGCCCTCAGGGCGGAGGCAAAGTCGTATCCCTTCTCCCGATTCACTTGGGTCTGGGTGATCCCCGCCAGACCGTATTCAATCGGGTCTTCCACGGTGGAGATGTTGATCGTGGGATCGTTGCGTTCCGCCAGGAGGGAATAGAGAGTGGTGGATTTCCCCGAGCCCGTCGGGCCGGTCACCAGCACCATGCCAAAGGGCTTGGTGCCAATTTCCCGCACCTTGCCCCGGGCCAGAGGGTCGGTGATCAGGGTGTCGAGGCCCAGCTGGGTGGCGCTGTTGTCGAGAAGGCGCAGCACCACTTTTTCTCCGTAGCGGCCGGGCAGGGTGCTGACCCGGAAGTCCATCACGTCATTGCGAAACAAGCGGCGAATGCGTCCGTCCTGGGGGAGACGCCGTTCAGCGATGTCCAGATCGGCCATGATTTTGAACCGTGAGGTGACGGCCGGCACCAGGGTTTTGGGAAGCTTGTCCACCGTTCGCAACAACCCGTCCTGGCGAAAGCGAACGTGCATGCCGTCCTCCTGGGGTTCGACATGGATGTCACTGGCACCATTGCTGATGGCTTCCATCAGAATGCGGTTCACCAGATGCAGCACGGGAGAAACGCTCTCCTCCCGGGGCATCGCCTCAAGATCCTCGATCCCATCGTTGGGGGCCTGCGCTTGGCCGGTTTGTCCCAAATCCAGATCGGCGAACAGGGAGGACCTCTGGGCTCCCTCCATGTCCGGGGAGGGATGGTGAGGGTTGTCCGATGGCGGGATGTCTGGAGTCATCTGACGCTCGAGACGAGGACGATCACTGGTGCGGGGGACTCGTGGGGACGCGCGGGGCACAGACCCCTCTTAAGGGGATTTGGAAGGTGCGGGCTTCCGCCGCTTGTGAGAAGTGAGGGTCTAGAACGAACATAAACCCATTCACCGTGCCCGGCAGCATGAGCGGCGACACTTCCTCAGCCCCAACCTCCGCGGAGGCGACCCAGGATCCCGCCGAGGCCATCCCAACCGCTGAGGGGCTCCCAGAGGTGGCGGATCCCCCAACTCCCCCAGCCCCCGCCGAGGACGCCCCAAGCGCCGACCCCCCAGCGGACAGGCTTCAGGAGTTGGAGCGCCAGTTCGCCACGCTTCAAAGTGAGCATGAGGCGTTGCGGGGTCAATACATGCGCATCGCCGCCGACTTTGACAACTACCGCAAGCGCCAATCCAGAGACCAGGAGGATTTGCGTCTGCAAATCACCTGCGGCACCCTGAGTGAAATCCTCCCGGTTGTGGATAATTTTGATCGAGCGCGCCAGCAACTCAATCCCCAGAGCGATGAGGCGCAGACCCTCCATCGCAGCTACCAAGGGCTTTACAAACAGCTCGTGGATGTGTTCAAGCAGCTGGGGGTCGCGCCGATGCGCGTGGAGGGGGAACCCTTTGATCCCAATCTCCATGAGGCCGTGCTGCGCGAGCCGAGCCAGGAGCATCCGGAAGATGTGGTGATTGAGGAGCTGCAACGGGGCTACCAGCTCCACGGGAAAGTGCTGCGGCATGCCCTGGTGAAGGTGTCCATGGGACCCGGTCCCCTCTCGACCCAACCCGCTGGACAGCCGGCCCCTGATCAGGAGCAGGCTGGCTGATGGCCGACTTCTACGAGTTGCTTGGCGTGGGTCGCGACGCCGACGCCGACACCCTCAAGCGGGCCTACCGCCGCCTGGCCCGCCAGTACCACCCGGACGTGAACAAGGATCCTGGCGCCGAGGATCGTTTCAAGGAGATTGGCCGGGCTTACGAGGTGTTGAGCGATCCCCAGTCCCGATCCCGCTACGACCAGTTCGGAGAGGCGGGCCTGGGGGGTGGGGGAATGCCCGACATGGGCGACATGGGCGGATTCGCCGACCTCTTCGAAACCTTCTTCAGCGGCTTTGGCGGCGGCGGTGGCATGGGGGGTGGGGCCCGCCGACGTGGCCCCCGCAAAGGGGATGACCTCGGCTTGGAGCTCACCATCAGCTTCAGCGAGGCCGTCTTTGGGGCGGAGAAGGAGGTGCAGTTCAGGCACCAGGAAACCTGCGGATCGTGCCAGGGATCGGGAGCCAAGCCCGGGAGCGGCCCCACCACCTGCTCCACTTGTGGTGGCGCGGGCCAGGTGCGGAGGGCCACCCGCACGCCCTTTGGCAGCTTCACCCAGGTGGCCCCATGCCCGACCTGTGATGGAAGCGGCCAGATGATCGCTGATCCCTGCGGCGCCTGTGGGGGCCAGGGCGTGCGGGAGGTGCCCAAAAAACAGCGCATCAAGATCCCAGGGGGTGTCGATAGCGGCACCCGTCTGCGTGTTCCAGGGGAGGGGAACGCCGGCCAGCGCGGTGGCGGACCCGGCGATCTCTACGTGGTGCTGAACGTTCGCTCCCATCCCCACCTACGGCGGGAGGGCGTCACCATCTCCTCAGAGCTGCCGATCAGTTATTTGCAGGCCATCTTGGGAGACACGGTGGAGGTGGAAACCGTCGAGGGCACCGAGAAGTTGGAGATTCCCGCCGGCACCCAGCCCGGGGCCGTCTTGACGCTCAAGGGCAAGGGGGTGCCCCGACTTGGCAATCCGGTGGCCCGCGGCAATCACGATTTTTTGGTGAAAGTGCAGCTGCCCACCAAGCTCTCGGGCGATGAACGGGATCTGCTCGAACAGCTGGCTGGCCACCACAGCCGCAAGGGCCAGCGCCATCCCCACAAGAGTGGCCTGTTTGGCGGGCTCTTCGGGGGCGGATGAACGACGCCCATCCCCAGGCGTGCCTTGATCTGCGGGGAACGCCTTGTCCCCTCAATTATGTGCGCAGCCGCCTGGCCCTGGAACGGATTCCCGTCGGGGGCTGGCTTCAAGTCGACCTTGACCCCGGAGAGCCCGAGGAGATGGTGAGCGAGGGTCTGCGGGGAGAGGGCCACCAGGTGTGCCGCGATCCCTCCCCGCCTGTCTCGGAAGGATCCGCCGTGAGGTTGCTCATCCGCCGCGGTGGGTGAGCCGGGTCGAGTGGTGGCCCAGGAGGCCAACTTCGTGCGGGTCGACCTTGACGGTCCCGGCCCGGAGGGTCGGCGCCAACTGCTGTGTACCGCCCGGGCTCGCCTGGCCAAAGGGGGACAGGGGATCTGTGTGGGAGATCGGGTGGAGCTGGAGGGCATCGACTGGGCGCGGGGGCGGGCGGCGGTGGTGAGCCGGGCCCCACGGACCAACCTTCTCCCCCGTCCGGCGGTGGCCAATGTGAGCCGGGTGGTGGTGGTGGTCTCCCTGAGGGACCCTGATCCCGACCCCCTGCAGATCACCCGTTTCCTCGTGAGCGCCGAGCATCTGGCCCTGCCCGTGGAGGTGGTGCTCTCCAAAGCCGATGGCATGCCCCCGGGTTGGCTGGAGGAGTGGTGCCACCGCCTGAGGAGCTGGGGATATGACCCCCTGCCCGTGTCGACCCGCACCGGGCTGGGCCTGGAGAGCCTGGCGCGGCGACTGGCGGTTCCGGGCATCGCTGTGCTCTATGGCCCCTCAGGGGTGGGCAAAAGCAGCCTGCTCAACGCGTTGGTGCCTGGCCTGGCCCTTCGGGTGGCCCCCGTTTCGGGGCGCCTGCGACGGGGTCGGCACACCACACGCCATGTGGAATTGGTGTCTCTCCCCGGCGCGCCCGAGGCCCTGCTCGCGGATACGCCAGGGTTCAACCGGCCGTCCTTACCCGTGGGCCCCTCAGAGCTGGTGCGGTGCTTTCCGGAATTGACGGCGAGAACGACGCTCGCTTGCCGTTTCGCCGATTGCCGTCACAGCGGTGAGATGGGTTGCGCGGTGGGGGAGGAATGGCCCCGCCACGACCTCTATCGCCAATGCCTGGCGGAGGTGGAGGCCCTGGAGCCGGTCCAGGGCTTGAGCCGCGCCGGGGAAACCGTCCTGCGGCGGGCCTCCAGGCGCAAGCGCCATCTGCAACGCCAGGGAGGGCTCAGCCACCCAGACCTGGAAGATTGAGTTCAAGCCCGCCGGTGAGGGTGTCCATCCGCTCGCGCATGGTGCCGGTGGAGAGGTCGTAGGCGCTTTTGAGGGCTTCCAGCACGGCCGTTTCCACGGCCACCTGGCCTTCGCTCAGGAGCGCGGGGTCGACCTGAACTTTGAGGGGAAGTTGGTTGCCGGAGAGCCAGACGCTGGCCCGGCCATCGGCGCTGCGACCCTCCAGCTCCATGGCGTCCAGCTCTTCCTGGAGTTTCTGGGCATCCTGCTGGATCTGTTGGGCCTTGCGGAACGCCTCGGTGAGCTGACCAAAGTTGGGAAGTCCAAAGCCAGCCATGGCGCCAGGATGGGGGAGAAGGGGATGTGTGCTCAGGGTAGGCCCCCTCCGGACCCCTCCTCGAAGCCGAGGCGCTTCACCTCAGGGTGGAGAACGATGCCGCGGGCTTCGAACACCCGCTCCCGCACCATGGCGATGAGCCGGTCGATGTCGCTGGCGCGGGCGTCTCCCAGATTCACGATGAAGTTGGCGTGCAAGGGAGACACCTGGGCGTCGCCGACCCGCAGACCCTTCAGCCCCAGAGTCTCGATCAACCGCCCGGCCTTTTCGGGCTCCGGGTTGCGAAACACGCTGCCACAGCTGGGCTGTTGATAGGGCTGGGTGCTGGTGCGGCTCTGCAGGTTGGCGCTGGTGCGGGCGATCACGGTGGCCGGATCGTGGCCGGGCTCCAGCCGGAATCGGGCGGCCAGCACCAGGAGGGGCTCCTCCTGCAGGCGGCTGTGGCGGTAGGCGAAGTCGAGGTCGCTGGCCAGCAGGGTGAAGGGGTCGGCGGGTTTGGCGGGATCGATCACCCGCACCGAATGCAGCCACTCCGCCGTGCATCCCCCTTGGGCGCCGGCATTCATGACCACCGCGCCACCCACCGTTCCAGGAATGCCCACGCTCCACTCCAGGCCCCGCAGACCGCCCCGCGCCGCCTTCCGGGCCAGGGTGGGGATGGGTTCCCCCGCCTCGGCCTCCACCCAGCCCTCCGCCACGTCCAGCACGCTCCCCTGGAGCCGTCGGCTGCAGAGGGTGAGTCCCGGGAGCCCCTCGTCAGCGATGAGGAGGTTGGAGCCGGCGCCGATGCAGCGAAACGCCAGCCCCTCGGACACGGCCCAGCTGGCCCGCTGAATGAATTCCGTAGCGCTGCCGGGCTCAGAGAACCATTGGGCGGGTCCCCCGACCCGCCAGGTGGTGAAGTCCCGGAGGGACACTTCCCGCCTCGGGGCACTTGGGGGCGTGGTCCTGGCGTCCAACTCAGAGCACCAAGGCCGCCGGACGACCGGGGTCTGGGTCGCCGAGGGTGCTGAGCCGCTCCCAAAGGCTGTTCACGTCGCCGGCGCCCATGGCCAACACCAGATCGCCGGGCTCGCTGAGAGCGGCCACCTGGTCGGTGAGCTGGTCTAGGTCGAGCGCGGCTTGCACGGGGATGGACGGGGCGAAGGCTTGCACGGCTGCCGCCAGGGACTCACTGGAGACCCCTTCGATCGGGGCCTCGCCGGCGCTGTAGAGCGGCGCCACGATCACCCTGTCGGCCAAGGCGAGGGCTTGGGCGAATTCGCTGAGGAATTGGGCGGTGCGGCTGTAGCGATGGGGTTGGAACACCGCCAGCAGCCGGCGAGGTTGGGAGGGGAGGGGGCTCCGTCCGCTGTCCACCATGAGGCGGGCCATGGACAGGGTGGCGGCCACCTCGCTGGGGTGATGGGCGTAGTCATCCACCACAATGCGCTCCCGCCAGAGGCCGCGGCAGTCGAAGCGGCGCCCCGGGGCTTGCAGGTCGCCAATGGCCCGGCGGAGGTCGGCAAAGGGCACCCCCTCCCGGCGGCAGGCCGCCAGGGCTCCGATGACATTGCTGAGGTTGTGGCGTCCAGGCAGGGGCACCTCCAGGAGGCCCACCTTCTCGCCGCGCTCGTAATACACCGCCGTGGTGCCGTCACCCCGTTCGCTGGTGGCCAGGGCCCCGTAGTCGGCCCCCAGCGGGTCTTCGATCGACCACCAGGCGTCGGCTTGGAAGTGCTCCCGCAGGACGGGGCAGTCGCGATTGGCGAGCAGGGCGCCGCTGCCGTCACTGAAACGCTTGAGGGTGGCGATCAGGGTTTGGAGGTTGGGGTAGTGGTCGGTGTGATCCAACTCAATGTTGGTGAGCAGGGCCAGGGTTGGGCTGAATTTCACCAGGGATCCGTCGGATTCATCCGCTTCGGCCACCAGAAGGCGGCCCGACCCCTGGCGGCCATTGCTTCCGAACGCGGGCACGATGCCGCCGATGACGGCGGTGGGATCTTGGCCCGTGGCCTCAAGCAGGGTGGCGATCAGGGTGCTGGTGGTGGTTTTCCCGTGACTGCCAGCGACGGCGATCGACGGTTGATGGTTGATCAGGGCCGCCAGCACGTCGGAGCGGTGGCAAAGGGCCAGGCCTCGGCGGCGAGCTTCCGCCACCTCCGGGTTGGTCTCCCCCACCGCCGAGCTGAGCACCACCAGGGGGGGGGCTCCTCCCTCGGCCAAGAGGCTCTCGATGGTGGCGGCGGTTTGCTCCCCGTACACCCTCACTCCCAGGGCGGCCAGGCGCCTCACCACGGGGGAGGGCCTGGGATCGGAGCCGCTCACCGCGAAGCCCCGTTCCACGAGGATCCCCGCCAGGGCTGACATCCCGATGCCCCCAATCCCCACGAAGTGAAGGGGCTGATCGCGATCCAGCACGAGGTTCAAGGGCGTCACCGACTTCTTGCCGAAAATAAGGCGGAACGCCCCCTGGCGCCTCCTCGCTCCTTTACGAGTTGCTTCGCGTCCGCCCCTCCCAGCCCCCCGGCCTGGCTGGGGCTGGGTGGGGCCGAACCTGTTTCTGTATGATCGGCAGCCGAAATCCCCATTTGCCAGCGGTCTCCGCCGCTTACCTGCCATGGCCCTGCGCGTCGCAATTAATGGATTTGGCCGGATCGGGCGCAATTTCATGCGCTGTTGGTTGAGCCGCGGGGCAAACACCAATCTGGAGATCGTTGGTCTGAATGGCTCGGGGGACACCTCCACCAACGCCCATTTGTTGAAGTACGACTCCATGTTGGGGCCGCTCCGGGGTGTGGATGTCACTTATACCGACAACTCAATCAGCGTGAATGGCAAGGAAATCAAAGTCTTTTATGATCGTAATCCGGCCAATCTCCCCTGGAAAGAATGGGGTGTGGATTTGGTCATTGAATCCACCGGCGTGTTCAATGATGATGTGGGCGCCAGCAAGCACTTCGAGGCTGGGGCCAAAAAAGTGATTCTCACCGCTCCTGGCAAAGGGGAGAAGGTGGGCACGTTTGTGGTGGGTGTCAACGCGGATCAATACCGCCACGAAGATTGGAACATTCTCAGCAATGCCAGTTGCACCACCAACTGCATGGCGCCGATCGTGAAGGTGTTGGATCAAGAGTTCGGCATCGTCAAGGGCACGATGACCACCACGCACAGCTACACGGGTGACCAGCGCATTCTCGACGCCTCCCACCGGGATCTGCGCCGTGCCCGCGCGGCGGCAGTGAACATCGTGCCCACCAGCACGGGTGCGGCCAAGGCGGTGGCCCTGGTGTATCCCCCGGTGAAAGGCAAGCTGAGTGGCATCGCCCTGCGGGTGCCCACCCCCAACGTGTCAGTGGTGGATATGGTGCTGGAAATCAGCCGCGACACCACCAAGGACGAAGTGAACCAAGTGCTCAAGTCCGCCTCGGAAAATGGCATGAAGGGGATCATTAAATATTGCGATCTTCCCCTGGTGTCGTCCGACCATGCTGGCACGGACGAATCCACCATTGTGGATTCCGAGCTCACCCTGGTGATGGGGGGCAACATGCTGAAGGTGATCGCCTGGTACGACAACGAGTGGGGCTACAGCCAGCGGGTGGTGGATCTGGCGGAGATCGTGGCCAAGAACTGGAAGTGAGCCGCTGACGGGCACGGATCCCACAGGAGAGCGCTGACTCACGGCCACGCCAAGTCCGGGGATGGGCAGTGACACGGGAACAGGCACACCATTGGTGAAGCCAAAGATGTGTCTCCAGTGTGTTTGCCGCCCCCCCTTAGAGCGTCGATGCGCTGATGCTGACGCCGTTCGATTGCGGACGTGGAAAGGGGGTGAAAAGGTCAACCATTCGCCGCTCAGTGGCCTCCTGGCGGGCGAGCCGACGGTATGCCGGAATTCGCGGATCCAAAGCGCTGGCAGCCATCAATGGGCTCCGCGGTCCACAACGCTTGGACAGCCTCCGCGCGTGTCATGGGTTGGCGTTCGGGCGAATGATTCTCACGCTCGAGGGCGGCGATGGTTTCGCTGTTGAGGCGGCGGCGATAGCGTTTGGCCCGCTCCTTGAGCCGGGCCACCAGGTCGTCGGGCACGTTGCGCGAGGTGAGCGTGGCCAGGGGGCGAAGGTTGGGATGTGCTGGCGGGGGCTTCAACCGAAGTGGCGGTAGCCCTCCATCGCGATCGGCTCTCCGCCGTCATCCCCGCTCCAGCGCACCTCCCCGCCGGTCCCCGCCACCAGCGCGCCGATGACGCCACTGCCCGGGAGAGCCGCCACCAGCGCCTCCGCCCAGGCCGGCTCTAAAGCCACCACGAGCTCGAAATCCTCGCCGCCCCCCAGGCACCAGCCTTCCCCTTCCGCGAGGGCCGCCATCGCCGGGTCGAGGGGCAGGGCGTCGCTGTGGAGCCTGGCGCCGCAGCCGCTGGCCGCCGCCACCGCCGCCGCCAACCCATCACTGCTGTCGCAGCCCCCCACCCGCCAGGGGACGCCAGCGGGTCGACTGGCGTTCAAGGCCCGCGCCGCGTCCAGCCGCGCCCGGGGCCGACGGTGGGCCTGGATCGCCCGCTCGGCCAGCTGCCCACAAACGCGGCCGGCCAGTGGGCCCTCCGGGTCCTGGAGCAGGGCCAGCCCCAGCCGGCTGAGGCCATGGGGCCCGCTGCTCACCAGCCAGTCGCCGACGCGGCCATCCCCCCGGCGGATGGTGTTTGGAGGGTCGCGGGCCGGCTCCGTCCCTGGGCTGGCCATGGGGATGGCGGCCTGCGGGGTGGGCGCCATCCGCCCGATGGCCGTGATCGCTAGCAGCCGCTGGAGGCCGCCACTGCAGTCGCCTCCCAGCAGCACCCCGCCATAGGTCGCCAAGGCCTCGGCGATCCCGCCATACACCCCCTCCACCCAGCGCCAAGGCGTGGAGGCCGGCGCCACCAGGCCCACCGTGAGTCCCACCACCTCCGTGCAGCCCATGGCGGCCAGATCGGAAAGGTTGGCCACCGCCGCGCGCCAGCCCACATCCCCCGCCTCGGTGGTGGTGTCGCTGAAATGGAGGTCCTCCACCAACACATCGGTGTTGATCACCAGGGTGTCGGAGCCCCCCGCGCCCAACACGGCCGCGTCATCGGCGAACTGGCCTGGCGGGGCGAAGGCCCCCAGCCGCCGGATCAGTTCCCACTCGCCCAGATCGGCCAGGGTGGGCCCATTACCCATGGGCCCGGAGGTTGTCGGCTCCTTCGATCACCTTGGCGCTCACGATCTTGTCGTCGGCCGTGAGTTCGTCGAGCACATCCAACCCATCCACCACGTAGCCGAAGGCGGCATAGCGTCCATCGATCAGGTTCAGACCCGCCGGTGTGAGCTCTGGCTCCGAGAGGAACAGGAAAAACTGCGAACTCCCATCATCCAGGGCCTCATCAGAGTGGGCCCAGCCCAGGGTGCCTTTGGCGTTGAAAGGCAACACCGGCTCCGCTTTGAACAGGCCGAGATCCTCGAACGTTTGGTTGTAGTACGGGCCGGGCTCGGAAGGCACCCGGATCTCCAGGGGAACACGCCGCTCCTTCTTGCTCACCGGATCGATGAAGCCGTCAGCGGGGCCCTCGGGATCGCCAGTCTGCAACACATAGAAGTCTTCGGCCCGATTGAAGGGCAGGCCGTCGTAGAACCCCCGTTTCACCAAATCCACGAAGGCGCCCGCGGTCAGAGGGGCGTTGTACCCGTCCACCACCACCACAAGGGTGCCTTTGTTGGTGCGGAGCTCCACCGTGGCCCGCCCGAGCAGCCGGGGCAGGCTGTCGAAGTCGCTGGGGATCGCGAAGGGGAAAGGCCCGATCAGCAGGGCCTCCGCGGCGCCGATGTCGCTCAGGGCGGCGCGCCGGGCGGCCAGGAAAGACTCGCGGTTTTGGCTTTCCGCCGCTCCGGCCAAGGTCTGAAGGTGCTCCTCCAAGCTGGCGAGATTGGCCTCGGCCACCGCCCGCTCATCGGCGGTGAACGCGGCGAGAATCTTCTCCCGGTCGTTGGCGAGGAGGGATTGACTCCGCCGCACGGTGGCCGTCAGGGCGTTCCATCGCTTCGAGCGCAAGTCGTCGCTGGTGCCCTCAAGCCGGTGTTGCAAATCTTGGAGATTCGGCTGGCTGATGGGCAGGGCGTTGCGCAGCAGGGCTTCTGGATCCGTGACGGCGTTGCCCTTGGGCAGGTAGGCCCAGGCCGCCGGCGTGCCGGGAAGCAGCATGCCCAGCATCAGCGCCAGAAGGCTCCCGAGCACTCCCCCCCACCATCTGGAACGGCGCCGCGGCCCGCCGCGTCGAGCTGGCCAAAGGGAGGGTCCAGACACCATGCCTGTCCTGTCGCTGAACGGACTTTGGCACAGCTCCTTGAGAGAGGGGTGGGCTGGCGAGGTCCAACCCCCCAGGTGGGTAGGTAGCCAGACGTACAATCCGCCGATCCGTGGCGCCGCCATGATTTCGAGCAACGATTTTCGTACGGGCTCCACGATTGAGCTCGATGGACAGGTCTGGCGGGTCATTGAGTTTCTTCATGTCAAGCCGGGGAAGGGATCCGCTTTTGTGCGCACCAAGTTGAAGGCGGTGAAATCCGGCAACGTGGTGGAACGCACGTTTCGCGCTGGAGAAACCGTGCCCCAGGCCCAGCTGGAAAAAGCGACCCTTCAGCACACCTACATGGAAGGCGAGGATTATGTGTTCATGGACATGGGCAGCTATGAGGAAACACGTCTAAAGGCGGAGGAGATTGGCGCTCAGCGCAAATACCTCAAAGAAGGGATGGAGGTGACCGTTCTGACGTATAACAACAAGCCTCTGGAGGTGGAATTGCCCAACTCCGTGATTCTGGAAATTAGCCAGACCGACCCCGGGGTCAAGGGAGATACGGCCACGGGGGGCACGAAGCCGGCCATTTTGGAAACCGGGGCCCAGGTGATGGTGCCCCTCTTCATCACCATTGGCGACAAGATCAAAGTGGATACGCGTACCGACTCCTACCTGGGCCGGGAGTCCTGATCGCCATGCAGTTTGACCACGGCCAATTGCGCGATCTGCTGGAGCAACTCGGCAAGAGCGACATCCAAGAGTTTCGTCTCGAGGGCGAAAACTTCCGCCTGGAGGTGCGGCGCAATCTCCCCGTCACCGTGACGGCCTCGCTGAAGGCCACCGTCACGCTGATCGCGTCGCCCGCCTTGTACGAGCCATTTGCCGTGGTCGCCGACACGCCGGTCACCGTCGGCGCCGTGGTGTCCA
>JBKCPG010000243.1:0-6753 GCA_046309395.1 Cyanobacteriota bacterium
CAAGGACAAGGGGGATGGTCAGGGCAAGGAGGCCGAGCTGTTTCAGCAGATCGGGCGGCTGCAGATGGAGCTGGAGTGGCTCAAAAAAAAATCTCAACTGTTCTGATGCCCATGAACTGCGCAAGCTGGTCGAACACGATCACCCTGAGCTCAGCATCAGCCGCCAATGTGAGCTGTTGGCTCTGCCCAGGTCCACGCTCTACTACCGACCCATACCGCTGCGGGAATCGACGCTGCGAATCATGGCCAGGATTGATTCTCTCTACCTGGAGGATCCCTGCAGCGGCAGCCGCCGGATGGTGGACTACCTGGCCAGAGATGGGATCCCAATCAGTCGTGACCGGGTGCGAAACCTCATGCGGCGCATGGGTTTACGAGCAATTTATCAGAAACCCCGCACCACGGTTCCAGGTGATCCAGCCAAGCGCTTTCCATGCCTGGTTGATCTCAACCAGATCACGGCTGTGGATCAGATCTGGGCCACCGATATCACCTACATTCCATTACAGAAGGGTTTCCTCTATCTGGTGGCGATCGTGGATCTCTTCTCCAGAAATGTGCTCAGTTGGAAGCTCTCCAACAGCCTTGACACGGAGTATTGTCTGGAGGCGCTGGACATGGCCCTTGAAGGGGGCCGCATGCCAGAGATTTTCCACTCCGATCAAGGCTGCCAGTTCACCTCCTCCGACTTCTTGGTCCGCCTACAAACTAAGGGGATCAAGATCAGCTGGTCAGGGAAGAATCGTTGCGACGACAACATCCTGGTGGAGAGGCTGTGGCGCACGGTTAAATACGAGGAGGTCTATCTGCGCGCCTACAGCGATGGCTGGGAGGCAGAAATCAGCCTGCCCCGCTTCCTGTGGAGGTACTGCCATGTAAGGCCGCACAGCTCTCTGGGAGGCAAAACTCCCGATGAGGTCTATAATGAAATCGAACCCTGTCCTTCCCGTCCAGGGTTAACGATGTCAGGGGCCGGAACTGTCCAGTAAAAGGCACCCACCTCAAAGAGGCAATGAATCATGGCCATTCGGTCACCCCATCGAGACGCTCTCCGAATTCTTTTTGTCTTGGGAGCCGGGGGGAGCCCCATCGAAACACCGGCGCCAGGGGATGCTCTTATTTTCAAAGGAGAAGCACGTCTGCAAGCCTTCGACTTCTGGATGAGGAATCCTGACTACCTTGCGGCTGAATTGCTTGACTTGTTTAAAGAGACAAAGGATGATAGCTACTACAAGGCAGCGCAGGCTATCGTGGATTCTAAGGAGCCGGACCTTCGGCGTGTTCCCATGGTTCGTTACCTATTTGGCGCCTTTGAGCGCTTAGATGATGCCTTGTCTTTGCTGAGGTCTCGTGATCTCGTTCGCATCACTGGCACCAAAGGGGCTAATAATAAAGTGTTGGAAACAGACTTCATCCTAACTAAGCTTGGGCTTGATACCTGCACAACAGCGGTGACCCAAGAGCCAATTCTTCAGTGGTACTCAGATAGAGCCGCGTTAGTGGCCAAGGTTGCTGGCACCAAGGGTGGAACAGCTTTAAAGCAAAAACAGTATGAGCGAGCCTGTTACGCGGAGACCAAATTAGGCGGTTTTATACCCGAGATTACCGAAGAAGTCCAAGCGCAGTTAAAGCAGCTCAACACAGTTTTGTGATTTCGATAAAAATGGCGCAACCCAAGGAAGAATGGCTACAAGCGATAGCCAAAAGAGCTGCAGTTGAGACCTCCGAAGTTGAGAGAGTCCTTAGTTCGCACCGAATTCAGCCTTCACCTGTTCTTGCACAGCCACGCCGTCTCTTCCTGCGAGAGATTTGGTTTTCTGGTGAGAAAGACAGCGTGGAAAGCCCAGGTCCATTCGAGTTTTCATGGACAGACCTTGAACATGGTCTGTGGGCCATGCTGTCTGAGAAAAATCTGCGGGGTAAAACAACCATCATCGAGATTGTTCGTTGGATGTTAAGAGGGCGGCCATCCAATAAACTTCAAGACGATGTGCGGCGATGGATCTATAAGGTGCGCATTGTTTTCTCTCTTGATTCAGGCGTTTACGAGATCAATGTCGAAACTAAGGGCGAGGCTAAGGGAAGGCTGTCGCGAATTCGCAAATGCAGATCCACCGAAAAAGAACCTGAAAGCACAACTCTTGCTTCCTTTGCTTCTGATGGTGAGTTTGAGGCAGTCATGGCGGATTTCTTCATGCGTGCATTCGCTATGGAACCGATCTCAAACTTGCGACAAGAAGGAGAGGTCAGAGGTCAAGCATTAACACATGGTTGGCTAGCCTTCTCTGGCGTACTGTTTATCAGTACCAACTACGATGTCCTTCTCGGCGACTTGCCCGTCAAAACCGGCCTCACTGCCCGGCTGATGCAAATGTTCCTCGGCATCCCATGGGTTTCAACACTCGCTGCCGCTAAGACCGCGAAGACCATCGTTGACCATGCTGTTGAAGCTTATGGCCGCAGTCGTAAGCAACTAAATGAGGCGGCTGAATCGCGAATTGAAAGCATAAGGACTGAGCTAGCAGAAAAACTCGCTCAACTTGCAGAGATTCCTAGTGATGAGAGCGTGCGCAGCATCATTAATGATTGTACAGTAGAGCTGGTTGAAGTCCGTCGACAAGAACGAACATTGGTTGAACGAACAGACCGAGTCGAAACCGCACATCGAGAGCTAAATCTCGCCCTACAGGAAGATCAGCGAGATCTTCAGACGCACATAGATGCTATGTCAGCGGCGGCAGTTTTTCGGCGACTCGAACCGCAGTGTTGCCCTCGCTGTGACAAAACAATTTCCAAAGCAAGGAAGGAGCTTGAGGCCTCCAGCCACTCATGTTCTGTTTGCGGTGAGCCGATCGAAGGCACTGAGGACGGCGAGATATTAAAAGCTGAGCTGCAGGAACGAGTTAACAGCTTGAAGACTGCAGTGGTCCTCACAACTGCCAACAAGGCCAAATTAGAAAACGAATTGGCCAGTCTTCGCGAAAAAGTCAATGTCTTGCAAAATCGCATTGAGTCTGCCTCCAAAGAACTGGTCTCCGCAGTGCGGCGACAGGAGGCTGCTATAGCCATAGCGGCTTTGGAAGCGCGCCTAGAAGAAGCTTCGAGGCTGCCCATTTCACAAACTGATGACCGAAGCATCGAACAAAAGATTTTGGATGCGGTCGTGAAAGAAACAGAGGGTCGTGTTAAGATTGTACAAGACAGTTTGCTTCGCGATGTATCTGCTCGACTGATCAAATTTGCGAAAGCGTTCGGCATTGATAACCTAACTGAAGCTGACCTTAAGGGCAACGCGAACCTATTTCTTGTCAAAGGCGGAGCATCAACATCTTATAGCAAGGTGACTCCGGGCGAAAAACTGCGCCTCAAGGTCGCTACCATTCTTGCTATTATTGAAGTTGCGGAAGAGAAAGGTGTTGGCCGACATCCTGGTTTGCTCATGATTGATTCACCCGCCGCACAAGAGGTATCTCCCATTGACGTGGATAACCTTATCTTTGGACTTGAAAAAGTTGCCAGAACACATCCACATATCCAGGTGTTTGTTGCAAGTATTTCATCCGAAGCGTTAACCGGCCGTATAAAGGCTGAAAATCGCCGTGAGGTCTCTGGCGGCGGCTACCTCTGGTGATCGACATGCATCCGATCGAAGCCAAACTCTTCGAGATCGTGGAGACCGGCAAAAACTTTCAGTTGGAAGATCTTGGTGGGGTCACAGAGCTCGCGACGGCAGCACGTTCCCTCGGTAATAAGCCAATAATGACCGAACTGCTTCAACCTCTAGTGCTGGGATGGAAGCATGCCAAGGCGGAAGACAGAGTCCCGTACAAGGATGCACTGCATGATCTATTAGAGGCCGCATTAATTGACTTTGTCATCCTTGAGTCAATCGATATTCTCGAGCACCATCGGCCGCTGCCGGATGACGGAGATGAGTGTTGCTTCATGCTCTTCCTGATGAAGGCTGCAACCAGAGATCTCACTCTCTCGGGGGTATCACGCGGCTTTGCCCTTGATGGTGCTTTTCGCTGGGCTAGCCATAACAGACGCTGGCAGTTTCGTGTATTAGACTTTCTTTTAGGCCTTTCAATAGACGACGATACTGAGTTCTTACGTCGAGCGGTCAAGATTGCCGGTGTGGCTTTTTCACACTGGCGTGAAAGAGAACTGTTTGATGTCTTGAAAAAACTTGCAGAACTCGATGCGGTAAGACCTGAGGCCGCTTTCGTGTTGGGAATGGCAACTCTTGCAGAAGCCATGGAGACAGCCGACACTAATGCGGCTGCCACAGCTTTTTGTGAAGCAAGAGACTGGTTTAGTGAGGCCAGTTTGGTATCTGAGCACAATCCGCAAGCCAGTTTATACCTTGAGAGCCTGAACCTGCTCACTAGCTTCCACAACGGAGCCGCAAGCATATCGATCGGCAATCTAAGCGCCCGTGTCCAACAATACGCTTTCGAGCTGCATGCTTGGCAAGGTGGGACAGGTCCTCCGTGGTTAGGTGCAAGACAGGCTGAAGCGGCGTGTTGGAGTGCGTTGGCCAGTGCTGTTGCTGGTCTGGCAGGGTCACTTGAAGAACCAAGCTGGTATGAACCGGCAGCTGTTATTGAAGATACTCTTCTGTCTGTGTATAATGCAGGGCGATCGATTTTGCGCAGAAATCATTACGGTGGCGTCGAAGAAATGCTTAGACCTCGTATTTGCGCGAGTGTTGCAACACAGGCTGGACAAGCACATCAGGTTCGAATGTGGCTTCAGCAAAACACGAACCACGAATGGTTCGCAGAAACGCGAGATCTTATTTCACAAATTGATGCGTTCATTGAACAGGAAAGTAGACAGAGAAACCCTATTGAGGCGGAGAGCAAAAGGCCCATGCTCTCCGCCATCATTGCAAGGTCCAGCATTCCGGTAGACCAGAAAACTTTCATATATGGCGCACTTGAAAGCGTAATGTGTTTGCAATATAATAATATGACCAGGGCGGAAATCGATATCATCGAGAGCTGTTGTAAGAAGGCCCAAGACTTCAGCGATTACTCGTCGAATGCAGATGGGATGCGTCTCTTTGACACTGTGCTTTACTTGTTAGTCCGGTTCATTTACAATCGTTTAGAATTGACTAAAGGCCTCGATCCGACTGGCGCTTATCTCTTCGAAAATAACGACGGTAAACTTCCTCACGAGGATCAACTACAGCAAGACTTTTTTCGTTGGGTAGCTTCGTCAGCCCCTGGAAGTGACCTTGAGCCAACAAACATTGGGAGTGGTAGGGCCGACATAAAACTTCGCTCCGGCTCTGAGCGTCTCGTTGTAGAGGTCAAGCGAGAGGATAAAGATAGCTCTTTTGATGCTCTTTTTAGTTCGTATGCAGCACAAACAATGGATTATCAGAACGTCAGCGTCCGCTTGGGAGTTTTGCTGGTGCTCGACTTAGCAACACCCAACCGCGAGGGGACTCCACATCTAAAAAGCTTGTTCGAAATGCGCTCAGACCTTCGCTGCGGAGAGCACGAGCCACGAGCGATTCTGATCGTCAAGCTTCCAGGCCGGCGTAAGAGACCGAGTGACCTAAGCAAAGATGCCAAAACCAACCGGCCTCGTGATTCCAACAAAGCTTCTTGAACGCACTCAGATCCGCAACAAATGGTTCAACAATACAGGCCTATCGCGAGCTCAATCAGAGGGGTGGTGGAAGACTGCGGATCTATGTGGGTAATGAGGACCTGCGTTATATACCGCACATATACTATGCTACAGCCTAATGACTGTAATGGCAAATTCGCTTAGCAAGCCTCCCATCGCCATTGAGCGTTTTTCATGTTGCGATTATTCCGGCCTTAGCATTTGCCCTACCTGATAATCGATGTTGCATGAATGGCATGATTGCTGCCTTTCACTATATGGAGACCTATGTATTTCTCCTAACAACCAGATTTAGAAGACGGAAGCCGAAATGCATTGCTGTGCCTCCAGGCAACTGTCCACTTCTGATCTGGAGCGTTAGGCTGGATGTAGAACGTGTGGAAACCCATGAACACTATTGACCCTTGTGCATTGGCAGCCCAGCTCGTTGAAGCGATGGAGAACTGCCCGCCATGCGAAAGACTTGAGCTCATCTGGCGAGCTTTTGAACAAGACAATAGTTGCTCCATTGCGCGTCCACCCAGCGACGTCGAAAGAATGAAGGTTCAGACTTGGTACCGAGAGAAGATTTTCATTGCTAATACTTTCCCGTATGGATATGTCAGACGGATAAAGCCGCCTGTAACAGACAGCATTACTTCAAAGGCTTGTTTCTTGAATCAAGTCCGTTGCTACACTTGTGAAATCTCATCCGATCTCAATGGGAATTCTATATGTTGCATCAATTTTCCCATTCAAGTTAGTCCATGGTCCGCTCAAAGCAGTCGGTCTAACACGGAAATCAAGATAGCAGTTAATGAAGAACTAAAACATCGGAATTGGATATCTCCAGTTGCGGATATACCGTTTTGCATCGGCATTGTTGCTCTAGTGCCTAGGTCATCTCGGCGTAAAGACTGTGACAACCAATCAAAAGGCATTTTGGACGCAATGCAAGGGATTGTTTACGTGAATGATTCCCAGATTCGTATGTGTTCAGAGGCCGGGACGGCTCAAGGCGAACTTCAGCCCTGCTGAACCCTTGACGGCAGATTGATTCCCGCTTGCATCCCAATCAGAGACTGCGTGTCATGGTCGCCCCTCCGGCCGGGATTCCAGAAGCGGATT
>JBKCPG010000244.1:0-4747 GCA_046309395.1 Cyanobacteriota bacterium
CCACCTCGACCAGGAGCTGCTGCAGCTGTTCCTCGAGGCTGGCGTGTGGCGCACCTATGCCGAGCGCTTCCTCACCCCCGCGCAGCGCGATGGGGTGGATTTGGCGGCGTTGTTGGAGCGGCTGCGGGCCCCTCGGGGTGCCGCATAGGCTCGCTCCAGACGCGCTCCGGCTCCGCCATGGCCCCTGATTCCGCCTCCGCTCCGGCGTCAGCCCCTGGGGCTCCGATCCCCGTTGTGGTGGCCGGTGCCCTGGGCCGCATGGGGGCCGAGGTGGTGAAGGCGGTGCGGGACGCGCCCGATTGCGCCCTGGTGGGGGCCATCGACACCACCCCCGGCCGCGAGGGGAAGGATGTGGGCCTGGAGCTGGGTCTGGGGGAGCTGGAGGTGGCCCTCACCGCCGACTTTGAGGGGGCCCTCTGCCAGGCCAGCCAGGCCGTGCGCCAAAGCGGCCCCGGAGGTGGGGCCGTGCTCGTGGATTTCACCCACCCCACCGTGGTCTACGAACACACCCGGGGTGCCATCGCCTATGGCGTCCATCCCGTCATCGGCACCACGGGGCTCTCGCCCGAGCAGCTGGCGGATCTGGCCTCCTTTGCCGCCAAGGCCTCGATGGGGGGGGCCGTGATCCCCAACTTCTCGGTGGGCATGGTGCTCCTGCAACAGGCCGCCGCCGCCGCCGCCCGCTTCTACAACTTCGCCGAGCTCACCGAGCTGCACCACAACCGCAAGGCCGACGCCCCCAGTGGCACCTGCCTGAAAACCGCCGAGCTCATGGAGGAGCTGGGCAAATCCTTCAACGCCCCGCAAGTGGACGAGCACGAGACGCTCCCGGGCTGCCGGGGCGGACTCAGGGAAAGCGGCCTGCGGCTGCATTCCGTGCGTCTCCCCGGCCTGGTGGCCCACCAGGAGGTGATGTTCGGCGCCCCGGGGGAGACCTACACCCTGCGCCACGACACGATCGATCGATCGGCCTACATGCCTGGCGTGCTTCTCTCCATCCGCAAAGTGCGCCAGTTGGAGGGATTGGTGTATGGCTTAGAGCGATTGCTCTGAACCCACCTCCGATCCTCCCCCATGCTGATCCCGGTCTCCTCCAGCGAGCTGGCGCGCCTGATTCCGGCGGTGGCCACCGGCCCCCAGTTCAACGCCTGCGGCGGCGAACCGCGCAAGCTGCTGCAGCGGCTCCTGATCTCCCTGATCGGCGGCGTGCTGTTGCTGTTGGTGAGCCAAACCTTGGCGTTCAACAGCCGCTTCTCCTCCCTCTGGCTGGTGGCGGGCGTGATCACGATCCTCTACATCCTGTGGGGGCCGATCCTGGAGGCGGGACGCCGCAACGCCACCCTGCGCCGCTACCCCGTGGCCGCCATTTTTGAGGGGCGGGTGGGAGATCTGTACACCCGGGAGGTGGTGGAAAACCAACGGGAACAGACCGATCGCGACGGCCGATTGGAGCTGGTGGAAAACCGCCGCACATGGCTCTGCCTGGAACTGGAAGATGAGGAGGGCTACCTGGGCCAACTGCGCTTTCCGATGGACAAAAAACACCAAGCCATCCGCGCCGGAATGCTGGTGCGTTGCTTGGTGCTCAGCGAGCGGGCTGACTTCAGCCGCATCAGCGCCATCAGCGACGGCTGGCTGCCCCAACTGAAGCTTTGGGTGGGCGAATACCCCTATCTGCTGCGACCAGCGTTCGAGGAACTGTGCCTGATGCGGCTGCGGGGGCGGTGAACCGCCCGAACCGAACGCCCCACCCTGCAACATTGCGTTACAATACGCGTAACACACCTCAAAGGAGCCCCATGGCCCAATCCGCCGTCGCCCCCGCCACCATTCGCGGCGCCCAAGTCACCACAGAAGATGGCGGCCGTCTCAACGCCTTCGCTTCCGAACCCCGCATGGAGGTCGTGAGCGCTGAGAATGGCTGGGGCTTCCATGAGCGCGCCGAAAAGCTGAATGGACGCATGGCCATGCTCGGCTTCGTCGCCCTGCTCGCCACCGAGTTCGCCCTTGGCGGTGAGGCCTTCACCCGCGGCCTTCTTGGCATCGGCTGATCCTCGCCTCACCTTCTGGCTCACCTCGCCGCGGCCTTCCCTGCCGCGGCTTTTTTCTGTTGTTGCCCCCCTTCTGGTGACACCCTCCCTCCCCTTGTCCCAGACGCCGCGCCGCTTCACCGCCCTGGTGCGCGGCGCTGGGCCCACAGGGGCCCTCGCCGCCCTCGCCCTGGCGAAGGCTGGATGGAACGTGACCCTGGTGGACCCCTCCGAGCGCTCCCAACTTTTGGAACGCACCAGGGCCTACGCCTTGACCCATTCCTCCCGCCGGCTGCTGCGCCATCTCCATCTTTGGGATCCGGTGGAGGCCGTCTTGGAGCCCTTCGAGCGCCTGGAGCTGGAAGATCTGGGAGCCCGTCGCCACTGCGGCTTCCATCCCGGCGATCTCTGGGGTACCGCCGCCGCCCCCTCCCCAGTGGGGTGGATCGGCCAGCACGGCCCGCTCATGGGGGTGCTGCTGGCCCAATTGGAGGCGCATCCTGCCATCGACCTGCGCCTCGGCGACCCGCCCGTCGCCTCGCCCGTCCAGGTGGAAGCCGTCGAGGCGGATTGGATCATCGCCGCCGAAGGCGCCCACTCCCCCACCCGCGAGGCCCTGGGGATCGGGGTGTGGCGCCATCTCTACCAGCAGCGGTGCCTCACGGCCCAGGTGCGCCTGCGGGGAGCCCCGAGCCACACGGCCTGGGAACGGCTGCGGCCGGAGGGTCCCTTCGCCCTGTTGCCCATGGGAGACGGCCGCTTTCAGGTGGTGTGGAGCGCTCCAGCCTGGCGCTGCCATCAGTTGGAGCGCCTGTCCCCCGCCGCCTTCCTCGACGCCCTCGCGCCGGTGTTGCCCCCCGGGGTGGATGTGGACCACCTGGAGGATGACCCCCGGGTGTTTCCCGTGGGGCTGCTGCTGGCACGGCGGCTGCACCGGGGGCGCGCCCTCCTGGTGGGAGAGTCGGCCCATCGCTGCCACCCCGTGGGCGGCCAGGGCCTCAATCTCTGCTGGCGGGATGTGGAGCTCCTCCACCGTCTGGCCCAGCGCGTTGAGGCGGGCCGCCTCCCGATCCACCAACTTGGCGGTCGCTACGCCAGGGGGCGCTGGGCGGATCTGTGCCTCACCCTGCTGATCACCGATGGACTGGTGCGGCTCTTCTCCAACCGCCAGCCCCTGCTTGTGCCGATGCGCAAACTGGCCATCTCCCAATTGGACCGGATGCCCTTTCTCCGGCGTTGCTTACTGGGGGTGATGACCAACGGTCCTTGCCAGCCCTTCGCCGCGGCGCCAACCTGATCCCCATGGTGATCAGCAACAGCCGCCAACCCCCTCCCCCCGCCGAACTGATGGCCTTCCTCCGGCATCAGATTGGTCTCAGCGAGGGCGCCCTCGATCTGGGCCTGCGCCAATCCAGCCTGGAGCAAGCTCCCCTGCCGGCGGTGTTGTGGCGCTACGGCCTGATCAGTCTCGAACAGCTGGAGCGGGTGCTCGCCTGGCAAGACACCCTGCTCTAGAGATCAATAGACAATCAGCGATTCGGCGGGCACCGCCTCTGGCAGCTTGTCTCGACCGTTGAGGGCGCTCAGCTCCACCACGAAACTGAATCCGGCCAGCCGGCCGCCCGCCCTCTCCACCAGCTGGCCGCAAGCGGCCGCCGTGCCGCCGGTGGCGAGCAGATCATCCACCACCAACACCCTGGGCTGATCCTCGAAGCCATCGGCATGGATCTCCAGCCGGTCTTCGCCATATTCCAGGGTGTAGTCGATGCCATGCACCTCTCCGGGCAACTTGCCGGGCTTGCGCACGGGGGAAAACGGCAGCTTCAGGGCCGTGGCCAGGGCCATGCCCACGATGAACCCGCGGGATTCAATCCCCACGATCAAATCCGGCTGGAGCCGCTCACATTGCAGGCCCAACAGACGCACGGTTTCCTGCCAACCCACAGGATCGCGCATCAGAGGCGTGAGATCACGAAAAAGAATCCCCGGTTTGGGGAAGTCGGGGATCTCCCGCACCCACTGGCGCAGGTCGAGGGAGGGTTCGGAAACACGCATGCCGGGGCGCGGAGATGACGGAAGGGCTCAAGCGCTGGCATCATCGCAGCCATGGTCAAGACGTCTCCCCCACCTTTTTCCTTGGCAACGGCTTCCACACCCCCTATGAAGGACAGCGAGATCATGCTCCAGCCCCTCTCGCGCCAAGGGCTCGAAAGGCTGGATCTGCTCTTGCTCTGTGTGGAGGCCCTCGATCTCAACGGCGGGGAAACCCTGCTCTGGATGGGCCAAAATCTCGGCTTCTCTTCCCTGTTCCCCGACAGGGTGGCCCTGTGGAAGCTCCGCTCCCACAACCCCCTGCGAAAGGCCTGCCGCCGGGGTGCGCCACAGGCAGCGGAAACGGATGCCCTGATTCGCATGCTCTGTGCCATGGCTGATCGGGTCTACCCAATCGTGCGGGGCCTTCTCTCCAGCCGGGAGCCCCCCGAGCTCAACCAACAGCACTGGCAGCTCTTCGAAGAGCGACTGAGGGAGTTGCTCAAAGAGCGCATGAATGTGCGGCGCAGCAGCGTGCAACACCTGATGGATCCCATCTCCGGGGCCCCCGAGCGGCGGGCCCTGATCCAAACCCTGGCCCTCGCCGCTGGCAGCGGAGGGGTCGATCGCCTGAGGGCCAGCCTCCTGGACCCAACCCCTTAACTCCTTCCGGCAGAGTGCAGAGA
>JBKCPG010000245.1:0-6720 GCA_046309395.1 Cyanobacteriota bacterium
TGGAGGGGGAGGGGGCGAGCTGGGTCGTGCTCACCACCAAGGGGGAAGCCTTCACCGCCGAGCTGCTGGCTTCCGCCCGGCTCCAACCCGCCGCTCTCTACGGCCACGAGGCGGGCGGCAAGCCCGAGGTGTTGCTCCGCCTCCTTCAAGACCCCCCTGGATCCCGACCCGGCCCTCGGCCCCTCTGGTTTGTGGAAGACCGGCGGCCCACCCTGGAGCTGGTGCGACGCACCCCCGGCCTGGATTCAGCCCAGTGCCTGCTGGCCTCCTGGGGCTACCTGGCCCCGAACGACCAGGCCGGGCTGACGGAGTTGGGCATCGGCTGGCTGACCCCCGAGCTCTTCGAGGCCCCCTTGGCACACTGGCCGGTTCAAGATAGAGTACGGGCGTACTAAATCCAGTCGGCTGAGACGCTGGCCGTCCAAGGTGGCACTGGCTCTTATGAGTCCGCACCATGGCCCGGGGGGACGCCCCAACCCCCACCACGTCCGCCTGACGCCATCGCGGCCTTCCCCATCGTTCCGTCTCACCATGCCAGCTGACACCAAGGCCGCTTCCACCAACGGCCTCGCCGCCAAGTCCGACACCACGACCATCAGCGCCGCCCTCCCCTCCAACGCCCCCGCCTCCGCGGCCCATCCCGAGCGCGACAAGGCCCTTGGCCTGGTGCTCAACCAGATCGAGCGCAACTTCGGCAAGGGGTCGATCATGCGCCTGGGGGATGCCTCCCGCATGCGGGTGGAAACCATCTCCACCGGGGCCCTCACCCTGGATCTGGCCCTCGGGGGCGGTTACCCCAAGGGACGGGTGGTGGAGGTGTATGGCCCGGAAAGTTCCGGCAAAACCACCCTCACCCTCCACGCCATCGCCGAAGTGCAGCGCCGGGGCGGGGTGGCCGCCTTCGTGGACGCGGAGCACGCCCTGGATCCGGTCTACGCGGCGGCCCTGGGGGTGGACATCGAAAACCTGCTGGTGTCCCAGCCCGACACCGGTGAGATGGCGCTGGAAATCGTCGACCAGCTGGTGCGCTCCGGCGCGGTGGACATCGTGGTGGTCGACTCCGTGGCGGCCCTGACGCCCCGGGCGGAAATCGAGGGCGAGATGGGGGATCTGGCCGTGGGCAGCCAGGCCCGCCTGATGAGCCAGGCCATGCGCAAAATCACCGGCAACATCGGCAAATCCGGTTGCACCGTGATCTTCCTCAACCAGCTGCGTCAAAAGATCGGCGTCACTTACGGCAATCCGGAAACCACCACCGGGGGCAACGCCCTGAAGTTTTACGCCTCCGTGCGGCTGGACATCCGGCGCATCCAAACCCTCAAGCGCGGCACCGAGGAATACGGCATCCGCGCCAAGGTGAAAGTGGCCAAAAACAAGGTGGCTCCTCCGTTTCGAATCGCCGAATTCGACATCCTCTTTGGCCGGGGCATCAGCACCGTGGGCTGCTTGCTCGACCTGGCGGAGGAAACAGGCGTGGTCACCCGCAAGGGGGCCTGGTACAGCTACGAGGGGGACAACATTGGCCAGGGCCGCGACAACACCATCGCCTGGTTGGAGCAAAACCCCGCCCAGCAGGCCACCATCGAGCAGCTCACCCGCCGCCAGCTCACGGAGGGTTCAGAGGTGACGGCCAACTCCATGCGGCCCCTCGCGGCGGCGGGGGCCAAGGCGGCCGCGGGTGGCTCGAGCCCGGCGGCGGCCGAAGCCGCCGTCGAACGGGAAGAGGTGGAGTGAGCCGAGATCGGTTGACCAGGGAAAGGGGGTGGCAACACCCCTTTTTCTTGACAAAGATTCTTGCCAAGACACAAGATAAATGAAAGCCAGCGAAAGAAACCAGCAAAGATCTAGCCATGACCCAACTCAATGCATCGCCCAATCCAGTCTTTGTGGATCTTGAAGCGGGAGAAACCGAAAGAAAAACACGTGTCTCCTGGAGCAAAGACCCTGATCAGGAGTTATGGGAGCGAGTCAATGGGGGAACCTGGGAGCCAATCAACCCTTACAAGAAAACCGAGGGAGAGGAAAAGGACGCTGAAACCGAAGGTTTTTTTGCTCAAGCTCTCCGGCCGGGGGATGTGTATGAGATCGCTGTATTTGCCAGCGATCATGGGCCACTCCCTTCTGTCGATCCGATCCTTGTCAAGGCATTGAAGGTGTTTGGTTTGTTGAAAAAACCTGAAACAAGAAGGCTGATCACGGATGGAAATTCCTCGTGGGGTGGCACCTGGTATTTTCGGCAGATGGCCACTAATGTGCCGACAAATATCGTCATGATTGGCGTCAGTCGAGATGCGCCAGAAGCAGATGACAATGGCTTTCCCATTTTCAAGAGAGCTGAGGGGTCACCAACCAGACCTCTCATGAATACGACCAATCACAGTGTCGAAATCGTGCCATTGCTGCCTGGCAATGGCTATTATTTTGCCGCTGTGGTGGCAGATGCGTTTGGCAACTGGGAGATACTGGAAGATCAGTTCAGGACGCATCGCAGAAAACTAACAATCGAGTTTCCCACCATTCATGTTTACAATGATGGTGATTATGCCACAGAGGGTCAAGTCGAATTCTGGTTTCGTGTGTACACTGGAAGCGATTTCCGCACAAAAGATATCCAGGAATTTCATCTGCCGGAGCAAGATATTGATGACTGGAACGAGACAAGCCGTCCCTATAGCGTTGGCTTTGTCCACTTGGGATCCCTGGAAGTCGTCCAGCCCGAAACCGCACAGATCGGTGTCTCCTCGTGGGCGGTAGAGGAAGATGAACCCTGGGGCGAGGATAGAGCAGGATTTGTCATTGGGGAATGGCTGCCGCTTCCGTCAGGGAGATCCTACGAGAATGTCAACAAGCAAATGTTCCGGTTGGATTGTCAGCCCTCAACCGTCGGATCTTATTTGCACTACGGGGTAGATGTGCGTTGGTCGATTGAGTACCAGGAGTAGGCGAGTGAGTGGAATGGGGAGGGCGGTTGGTGCGGGCGGTTGGTGTGGGCGAAATGATCAGAGACAAGCGGGTGTGGTCTGGGGGGGAACCACCTTCGCCTGAAGCTCTTGGGCCACGCGGTGGAGCTCATGGATCGCGTCCGCCCCCTCGAGCTTGAGGAGTTCCAGACCGTTGCGGGATTCCACCCAAGTGATGCCGTAATCCGACACCAAAAACCTCACCACATGGGAGTCGCCCAGATCGGCCACAAACGAAACACCGCTATGGGATTGCCCCTCACCGCAGACGTAACAGCTGGCCACCTGGCCTCGCTCCTGGAGGCACCGGGCCAGGGCCTGGAGACTGAGCACCAGATCATGGACCACGGAGCGATACTGCTCAGCCAGGCGGGCAAACATGTCCAACCAGGAAAGGATGGGCGAATCCTAAGGTTTTCTTCCGTTTTTCGCGACCCCTGGCGCGGGTGTGGGCAAACCCCCACCCAAGGCCTCGCCGGGCCGCCCCAGCTCAACCGTCCGCGAGGGTCCACCAGCCGAAGGTTGGGCCCAAGAAGCGCACCGTCACCCAAAACAGCACCAGGGCGGCGATGCCAATCCAGGCGCCCCGGGTGGTGAGGGAGACAAAGCGATCGGCCTGATCCCGGGTGAGGGGGAGCCACTCCACCAGGCGAGGTGATGGGGGGACTTTGCCCCGGCCCGTGGACGTTTTGGCTGGGGCGGCCTTTTCACTGGGCTTCTTCTCCCGGGGCGGCAATCCCTGGGCGGCGCGGCGCTTGGCTTCTCCCATCAAAACGGCACACTCTGGGCCAAGCGTAAGGGCCGCCGCCCCAGCGCGCCGCCTCAGCCGGGCAGCAGGCGCGTGAGGGGCACGGTGGGCTCCAGGGCACGAAAGATCTGGCGCCCCCAGGAGCGCCCGCGCAGCCGGCCATCCAGCACGGCGGCCCTGCCCCCGCCGCGGCGCAGGCAGGCCAACCCCCGCTGCAGGCGGTGGAGCGCGTCGGGCAACAGCAACTCGCGAAACCAGTCGCGCCCCTGCTGCCGCAGGCGCGCCACCCGGGCCGCCGTGAGGGGGTCGTCCAAGCTGGCGATGGGCAGCAGCCCCACGATCACCTGGCAAGGGATGGGGAGGCGGGGTTGGTGCTCCAGCCACCAGCTCCAGGAGGCGCAGATCACCCCGTTGCTCTCCGGCGCCGTGGAGTGCTCCGTGACCCGGGAGCCAAATTCAGCCGCCAGGGCGCTGGCCAGGCCACCGCGAAGGCTCCGGTCGTCGACCAGGATCACCGTGAGCCCGCTCTGGCCGAGCACCAGACGGCGGCAGTGGTCGAGAAGATGCTCGGCGAAGGGGGAGCTGTTGGGCAGGGGCTGGCGCAGAGGGGCATAGAGCGGCAGGGGATCGTCCAGATGGGGATCGTTGAGCTCCACCACCACCTGGGGGCTCCAGTGGAGGGTCGCCGCCGTGGCCTGCTCCTGGCACCCCGTCGCCACCTCGCCCAAGAGCACGACGCCCCGCCCCGCGAACAACCCCGCCAACTCCTGGAGGGGATCCAACGGCTGGCGATGCCAGTGCCATTGGAGCAGGGCCGGATCCACCACGGCCCAGCTGGCCCAACCCGGCCCGGCGGCGTCCCGCCAACGGGGCCAGGGGTCTGGCAAGGGACAGAGGGCCCCCAGAAGATCCCGCAAGGGCACCTCCTCTTGGGGCTCCAGGGCCACCAATTGCTGGGGATGGCGGGGCTGGCTGAAGATTCGTCGGCTGAGGCGCTCATGGAAATTGAGCAGGGCCTCTTCGGCCCCGGGGAAGGCGCGGCGCAGCCCATCCCAGTGGTGGGGGGCCACCACCACGGCAAGGGCGGAGCGAAGCTCCTGTTCCAGGTGTTCCGCCTCGGGAATCACCAGCTGGCGATCGCCCAACTCGCCCCGGTGCCAGACCTCCACCAACTCCCTTGGGCTGAGCAGCCACAGCTGGGGGCCGGGCGGGGGGCTCGGGCCTTCCCAACAGGGCAGCCGCAGCCCCACGGCCCGCAGGCGGGGCCATTCCACGGCCATCAGCCGGCGACGGAGGGTGTCGCTCACCACCAGGGCCAGGGGGGCCTCACTCAGGGCCAGGGGCACCAGCACGCTGGGCCACCAAGAGGGTTCCATCCCCGGGGTGAGGGCCACCAGGGTGTGGTCCGCCCGGCGCAGGCCGCGGGCCACGAGCCGGCTGAGGGTGAGGTGATGGGGCCAACGGGGCTCTCCCTCGCCGCGCAGCAGCGCCTTCAAGTGGAGGTGGGCTGAGGCTTCCAGCATCAAGGGATCGTAGGCAGCCGCATTCGGGGGAACGGCAGCGGCGGCGACAGCGAAAAGCCGACGCGCCCCCGAGGGGTGTGGAACGCTGGAGGGCAACAAGACCCGCCCCCATGGCTCCCCTCTGGCAGAACCGCCCCGTCGGTCTGGTGGGTTTGGGGCTGATCGGCGGGTCCCTCGGACTCGACCTCCAGGCCGCCGGGGCGGAGGTGAGGGCTTGGGCGCACCGCCCGCGGACGGCGGAGCGGGCCCGGGAGCGGGGCCTGGCCCAACAGGTGAGCACCACTCCGGAGGTGCTGGAGGGCTGCGGGCTGGTGGTGCTGGCCCTGCCGCTCGATCAGCTGCTGGAGCCAGGGGCGGAGCTGGTGGCCGCCCTGCCCGCCGGGGCGGTGATCACCGATGTGGGATCGGTGAAGGCCCCCGTGCTCGCCGTCTGGACCCCGCTGACACCGAGGTTTGTGGGGGGCCATCCCATGGCCGGCACCGCCCTGGCGGGGGTGGAAGCCGGGCAGCGGGGGCTGTTCCAGGGACGCCCCTGGGTGCTCACGCCCGAGGCCGCCACCGACCCCATGGCCCTGGAGGCCGTGCGCGAGCTGGCCGAGGCGGTGGGCGGCCAGCCGGTGCGCTGCCAAGCCGAGGCCCACGACCGGGCCGTGGCCCTGATCTCCCACCTGCCCGTGCTGGTGAGCGCGGCCCTGCTGGAGGCGGCGGATGGGGGGGCGACGGGGGAGGATCAGGCGCTGGCGCGGGCCCTGGCCTCCAGCGGCTTTGCCGACACCACCCGGGTGGGCGGGGGCAATCCAGAGCTGGGCGCCCTGATGTGCCGCTGGAACCGGGACGCGGTGCTCTCGGCCCTGACGCGCTACGAGCGGGCGCTGGGGGATCTGGCCGGGTTGATCCGCGATGAGGACTGGCTCGCCCTGCGGGAGCGCCTCCAGGGGTGCCAAGCGGTGAGGCCGGAGTTTCTCTAGGCGCGGGAGGCGCTCAGGGACTGGGGCGGGGGCGATCGAGATGCTCCGCCGCCGCCACCGTCGCCCGGCGGGTGCGTTGCTCGAACAGGCAGAGTTCCCGGCCCCTCTGGCCGCCCATGTGGGCTTGGGGGGAGCGGCCCTCGATCAACAGGGCGGAGATCAACGGGGTGTTGCCGTCCGGCGAGGCGAGGGCGACTGGCACGTCGATGCGCTCCCCCAACACCCGGGGCTGGAGCAGGCCACTGGCTTTCAGGCAGGCGGAGCGCACCTCCCGGTCGTAGGCCCGCCAGGCGTCGGGGCTGGACGCCCGCGCGACAGGGGCCACCAGGCCCAACAGCAGCGAGCAGGCCCCAGCCAGCGCGAGGCCCGCGGGCTGGGGGAGGGAACGGGCCAGCTTCGCCATCACGAGCGTCGCGTTGGGCCGTCATTTTGCGTCAACGCTCCAAGGGCGGGAGGGCACTGATCAGCAAGACTGACCCGTCAAGATGTCCTGCCCGCCAGCCCCCCGCTCCCCCATGGTC
>JBKCPG010000246.1:0-5127 GCA_046309395.1 Cyanobacteriota bacterium
ACCACCTCACCGCTGGTGAACACCTTCTCGGTGTCGCGGGTGGCGGAGCGGTTGGTCCAGCCCACCAGCACGGTGGCGGCATCCAACAGGGCGTTGGCTTTGAGGCGAGTCATCGGTCGATCTCCAGATCAGGTGTGTGTCGCGGCGGTCAGGAAATGGGGGCGATGGAGTGAAGCCGGCCGGCGGAGCGGGGGTGCATGACGCCAAAGCCCACGTACCAATCGATCCGGGTACGGAAGACGGGAGCATCGGGGACTTCACCGAGGTCGCGGACAGAGATGCCGTAGCGGCCCTGGAAGGGGCCCTGCAGGCCGGTCACCGAATGGTCGCCAAAGGTGCAGCAGTAGATCGAGCTGGTGCCGCCGGCCTCGCCATAGCCGAGCACTTCCAGGCCCTGGGCGTCACGGTCAACCGTGAGGATCTGGCACTCCTGGTAGTGATGCACCATCACGCCCAGGTTGTTGGTGGAGACGTTGTAGACGCCTTGGCCGAGGGCGCGGGCGAGGGCATTGAGCTGGCGGCGCATCGCCTTGCTCATCACCAGATACTTCTTACCGCCGTAGGAGTTGACCGAGTCGATCAGCTCATCGAGCTTGTCGAAGTCCAGAGCGGTGGCGCCGTTGTTGATCGCCATCTCGGCGCCGGGGGTGAGGCGCTTGGCGAGACCGTCAAAGCCCCGGCCCTGGCTGGCGGTGGCGTCGCCATTGATCAGGGCGGCCTCGAGGGTGAGGCGCATCGAGCGGACCTTCATCTCGGTCTGCGCAGCCCGAGCCTCAGGCCCCTGTAGGTCGACGATCGAGCGGTCCACATCCACATCGCCACCGAACAGGTGGACGGCTTCTGACTGGGGATCGACGACGCCGTAGCTCTGCTTGTAGCCCTCGTTCACCGCCCGGAAGCCCACCGTGGGGAGCTCCTTCTCGACGGAATAGAAGAGACCGCCGCCGGCGATGTTCATGAATGGCAGCCAGCTGAGCAGTTCGCCCTCAGCGAAGGTCTTGATCACCGCCAGGTGCTCCAGGCGGCTCTCGTACTTAGCTGCCTCGATCAAGGTGAGGCCCATCGGTGCTGCACTCCCGGGGATCGGCCCCAGCGACGTCACCGCCTATTGCCATGGGCGCGTGCAGCGCGGCGGCGATGCAGCCACCAGCTCCTGAACGGGCTCCGCTCCGGCCCTCTTCATGGTCGGGGGGCGCCTCAAGGGTTGAAACATGCCCGCCGGTGCTGACGTTGGCTCCGCGGTGCTCCGCATTCCAGTTGTGGTCGGGCCCTTGACCCGCCCCCCGCCGGCTGAAGGGTCATATGCGGAGCCCTCCCATGGCTTCTCTGTCCCGCAAAGCCCGCCTGCAGCAGTGCTGCTGGGAGCTGCTTGATGATCTGGCGTTCTGCAGCGAGCGCTATCCCCGCCTGGCTGAGCTGGCGGCCCAGGTGCTGTTCGAGCAGCAGGCGGCCCAGCCGCTGGCGCCGGTTGATCCGGCGTTGGAGGCCCTGATCCCCTTCTGATCTCAGCCGCCACGAGGGGCCCCAAGGGGGCCTCTTTTTTTGGTCGCTGGGCCGTAGGTGCAGTGCGGGTTAGTAGGGCATGCTTCGCTGCCGGCGGCGGACGACGACCCAGTTGGCGGAGGGATTCAGCACTGACGGGAGCTGAAGCCATCACGGTCGGCGAGGGGAAGAAGGGAAGCACCGCTGCCCCAGCTGTCTCGCCCCGGTGGGTCGCTACAGCCGAGGCCTGACGCGGGTGTCCCTCGCCTCTCTCGTGATGGCTTCTTCTTTCCCCTGCTGCGAAATCCGCCAGCTGCTGGTGCACATCTATCCCGGTGGCAGCAAGGCGGGCGCTGCTGAGCGCATCACGGTCTTCTATGGCCGCCGTGGCAGGCCGGTCAAAAAGCCCCGGTTCATGCCGGCGGCTCTGGCCCACCACTGGGCTTGAGGGAATGGGCCGGATTGATCGTGCAGTGGCCGATGGCGACGGCGTAATCGAGCACCTGGCTGATCACGCCCAGGGAGCGTTTGGCGGTTTCATTGGAACCGCACTTTCCGATCCAAGGGGGCACGGCCAGGCAGTCCTGGGCGGTGATGGCATCAATGGCCATGCCAGCGATGGCGGCAAAGATGTCGTTGTTGAGCTTCTTGATGACGTCATCGCTATGCCGCTCCGTCCAGGTGCCGGCCATCCTTGGTGGGCGGGAAGCGGTGCCGCCAAAGCCAGTCCTTGCCGCCGGCGGGGTCGACCTCAAGAAGCAGGCCGCCGCCGTCCGAGACCCAGTACCGCCGAGATCCCTGTGGCAGAGCGCGAACTTCCTTGTCGATTAGAGCCAACCCCCCACTTACACCACCACCCCAGTTTTTCACCACCTCATACACCACCACAAATTTTAGCTTGCCTGGCTTTTGCCGGGATGCCATGGGACGCCCAAACAACAGAAAACCCACTGCAGGGCAGTGGGTCTCGGGAATCAGCGGGACATCACAGGAACCCTTGGGAATCCCAGTTTTGAGCTCTGAAACGGAGAGGGTGTCCGTGTGCGATGGACGGGATCGGTTGCTATGGGACGGCTTGGGACGATGGCTGCCCCCGTCTGTACCTTCTTTTCTACCGTCATTCACGGTCTGTGATGGATGGACGGAATTGGAGGGCTCCAGATTGCAGTGGGACCTGCTTGAGACCCGGGCCGGAGGGTTCTGTCAGGGGAGACGGCTGAGCCGGTGCTGGTTGGGGCTCAGAGCTGATCCGCAGCCAGACAGAGGAGCACCATCGCTGGCTTCAACCATGCGGCGTGATCACCCGACAGGGAGGGGCTGAGGAGAACCCTTTCATGGGCGACCGATAGTTGCTCTCTAACAAACGTGAAGACCCGGGCAACCCGCCGGTGCTTGATGGTGAGGCCATTGACGGAGCGGCAACCAGCACCGACGGCTGGGTGCGGGTGCTGGCCACCACAGAGCAGCTGCGCAGGGAACGTCCCGAGATGGAACGCGCTGCCAGGGCGGGCCCGGCGCTGCACCGGGATCATTCCACCCAGTTCTCGATTCTCAGGTCAGAGTAGGAAGCGAAGTTGCGGGGGTTGTTGGTCACCAGGGCGACGTCAAGCGCCAGGGCATGGGCAGCGATCAGTTTGTCGAGTGCATCGCGGCGCCGCTCACGGCTGGCCCAGCGCACGGCGCCATAGACCCTTGCCGCCGCGCCATCAAAGGGCGCCACGGGCACCTCCAACAGAAAGCGAGCCAGCGCAGCGCCGTTGCGTTCGGCGTCAACACCTGAGGCCACCACTCCGTATTCCAGCTCCGCCGCGGTGATCGCCGAGATCAGCACCTCTCCCACCCTGCAGGCCGAGAAGCGTTCCGCCACCTGCGGAGGCTGGTGCTTCATCAGGTAGATGCAGATGTTGGTGTCGAGCAGGTAGCGGGGCCTGAGGCTCACATCGACTCCCGGTCCTGCTGCTCGTCCTGCTCGCGACCTTCCGCCAGAAACGAGGGCGAGAAGGCGGCAAGCGCCTCCAGCGCCCTACTGATCGGGCGGCTGGCCGGTCGGATGCGCAGCTCATCGCCGCAGCGCTCGATCTCCAGCTCCAGATCGCTGCGCTCGTAGGCGAGCTCGGCCGGGATACGCACGGCCTGGGAGTTGCCGTTGCGGAAGAGCCGTGTCGTCGTCATGATCGACCAGGATGTACGAGTACATCTTAGGCATCCAGATCGGCGCGGGTCTTGCTCAAGGAAATGGGGCGATCCTTGGATGGGTCCTGGCCGTGTTCAAGGGCGGGGCGAGGGGCTGAGAAAACGCCCCAGGGCTCCGGTCAGATTCGCTGAGCGCACCTCTCGGTGCGACGACGGCCGTTCTCCCGCAGCTGCGGTGGCCGGCAGGCCCAGGCCCTTGAGCCGGCCATAGCGGCGCAGCGGGCCCGTGAGAGCAAAGCGACTGGCGTAGGGATCGGCAGCGATCCGCTCCTTGATCCCCTCCATCACTGCCGCCAGCAGCTTCACCTGGGGGTGCTGAACGAAGGTCTGGGGATCGAGCTCCTGCTTGAGCCGTCTCACCTCGGCCTTGAGCTCGGTGTATTGGCGCGCGTAAAGCTGGGGCTGGAAGGCGATCGTCCTGCCATGGGGCAGCAGCGGCGCACTTATGCTCCAAGTGGCTCGCCTGCGGCGTCAACCGTCACGCCGGCCAGCAACTCGTCGTCGTCTGCCGCCATGGCTTCCGTGTAGAGCACAGGGGCCTGATCGCTTGTGAGTGCCTGTCGGCTGAGGAAATCGAGGAACAGCCCGAGCATCAGAGTGTCTTCTTCTGCCTCGCCCTGCTGCTGCTCTTCTGGCTCCAGTCGGAGCAACAGCGTGCTGTCGTCCAGCACCTCCACTTGGCCGGCGGCTCCAGCGAACTGGGGATGGTCCCGGTAGAAGGCTGCCGGCAGCCGCAGCCCTGAGGAGTTGCCGATCCGGGCCGGCGTGACGCGGTAAGGACTGACAGCCATGGCAAGCGACGCCTCACGGCAGGACTTACGTCATGTTAGTCCGTTTGGCGGCACCAGCGGGCCGATCTCCACGTTGCAGACCACTGTGGGACCTGCTTGAGACCCAGGCCGGAGGCTTCAGGTGAGACGGCTGAGCCGGTGCTGGATTGACCCACGCGGCATGATCACGCGACAGGAAGGGGCTGAGCAGAACCCTTTCATGGGCGTGTCCGATTGCATGGGGTCACCGCAGGCGCCACCCATCTACGGTGTGAAGAGATGCAGATCAACGGAGATGGCTCTGGTGCTGGACCTCACCGCCCCCACCCAGACTGTGGCAATCGCCGCTGTGACGGATAACAGCGATCCTGTTCAGGGTGGGGTAACTGCTGGTGGCCGCACCAATGACACCACACCAACCATCAGTGGCACCCTCTCGGCGGCCCTTGGAGAAGGAGAGATCGTCAAGCTCTACAACGGCACCACCTTCCTTGCCGATGCCGTTGTTGACAACACCGCACTCACCTGGAGTGCAAGCCCGAGTCTGTTCGCCGATGGCACCTACACCATCACCGCGCGGGTGGTGGATCAGGCTGGCAACCAGGGACCCCTCAGCACCAGCCGCTCCTTCATTCTCGACACGGTGGCACCCCTGCAGACCGTCACGATCAGCGGCATCAGC
>JBKCPG010000247.1:0-3873 GCA_046309395.1 Cyanobacteriota bacterium
CTTTCCAGGCGCCCAATGCCTCCCATCCCCCCTTTGCTCCTGGAGTTCAGCTCCCACCAGTTGGAATCCGCCGAAACCCTGCTGCAGGTGGGTCGCTTCCTGGTGATCTTCATCGCCGCCCGGGCGATCGCTGAGCTGATGGTGCGGTTGCAGCTGCCTACGATCCTCGGTGAACTGGTCGCCGGTGTGCTGATCGGCGTCTCGGGTCTGCATCTGATCGTGCAGCCCGGTGCCCAGGCGGAGCTCTCCGGTGCCCTCTCGGGATTGGTGAGCTCGCTGACGGAGATCAGCCCCGAGGCGGTGCGTCAAGTGTATGACGAGAACTTCCCCAGCCTCCAGACCGTCTCTCAGCTGGGGCTGTTCGCCTTGCTGTTCCTCACGGGGCTCGAGAGCGAGCTTGATGAGCTGGTGGCCGTGGGCGTGCAGGCCGGCACCGTTGCGGTGACCGGCGTGGTGCTGCCTTTCGCCCTAGGCACCGCCGGGCTCTATTACCTGTTTCATGTGCCCCTGATCCCGGCGGTGTTCGCCGGTGCGGCGATGACCGCCACCTCGATCGGCATCACCGCCAGCGTCTTCGGTGAGCTCAAGTGGCTCAAACGCAGCGAAGGCCAAATCGTGATCGGCGCCGCCGTGCTCGACGACATCCTCGGCATCGTGATCCTGGCCGTGGTGGTGGCGGTGGTCGGAGGCGGCGCCTTCAGCCTCGGCCCGGTGCTGAGGCTCTGCCTGGCGGCCGTCGCCTTCGTGGCCGTGGCCCTGTTCCTCAGCCGCACCGCCGCTCCCCTGTTCGACTGGGTGGTGGATCGGCTCAAGGCCCCCGGTGATGTGGCGGTGGCCAGCTTCGTGGTGCTCACCCTCTGCTGCTTCGCCGCCCAGGCCATCGGCCTGGAGGCCGCCCTGGGTGCCTTCGCTGCAGGCCTCATCCTCAGCGCCTCCAAGCACACCCACGACATCGACGCTGCCGTCAAGCCGCTGGTGGCTCTGTTCGCCACCGTGTTCTTTGTGCTCATCGGCACCGGCATGGACCTGTCGGTGCTCAATCCGTTCGATCCCGCCAACCGCGAGGGACTGATCGTGGCGGCCTTCCTGCTGGTCGTCTCGATCGTCGGCAAGATCGCCGCCGGCTGGAGCTACTTCAGCAAGGAACCCACCAACCGGCTGGTGGTGGGCCTGGGGATGATGCCCCGTGGCGAGGTGGGCCTGATCTTCCTGGGCCTGGGCCGTCAGGCCGGCATCCTCACCCCGGCCCTGGAAGCCGCGATCCTGCTGATGGTGATCGGCACCACCTTCCTGGCGCCGATCCTGCTGCGCCTGGTGATCCCCGCCGAGGCGGAGGCGGCCGCCGAGGCGGTTTAACCCAGCGCCCCTATCAGCCCGCCGTCGATAGGGGCTGGCCTTGGGTCAGTGGACACCACGGGGTTGTGCTTGCGCACGGACGAATCCCCTAGCGACCTGATGGACTGAGTCATGAACAGTACATCAAACCACCGCTGCGGCAGCCACCAGAGGAGGGGGAGGTTCGCCTCAAAATCATTGCACTGACTGGGTTTTTCCAGGTACGGGAACAGGTACTCCAGCGGGCCACCGCCAGCTGAAAAGGGGCGGATTGATGCGTGTGGTGAAGAATTCTGGCATCACCCCGCGTGACGACTGAGGCGAGAGGGATGCGGAAGGAGCTGCAGATCCGCGGCAATCTTCATCATCTCGCTGGAATCGTCCGAACAAAGTGGAAGCAGTCCGCCCAAGGCCGCAGGCTCGCTCCCGGTCCCCAGCCCCGGGCACCGGGTCAGCCCGGCGCGTACACCGGCAGGACGGCCCGCGGCCGCGGGGGTGGCCGAAGTAGATGTCGCCGCTGTTGGAGCCCCTACACCTGAGGGCCCGTGCTCAGATCACCCATGGCGACTGCCCTAGACAATAACAATATACGGAAACAAACACAAACAACACGGCCAAGGCAGAACCTCCCTAACTTCTAGCCAATTGCCGAAAGATGATGAGCTTCAAAAATCTTTTCGAAGAGAAGATTGAAGCGGAGGGAGCTGATTGTCGCACTTCCTATGACCAAATCACTGGGGTGCCTAGGGATTTCACCGCCTATAGCCACTATCCAGTGCAAATTGAGATTACTGGACGACGATTTCCTGATTCTTGGCCCGACCCTTTTCCTCTTCCCAGCGACCTTCTTCCCCCTCCCCACCAACGCTACCCACAAGATTATTCGGGAGGATGGTGGGACATAGGCCATATCAGTCATTACACTAATCTCAATGAACCCGTCCCCTCGTACGGGATCAATCTACGGGACCTTGCATACGGCGCTGCTGGAGTAGCTGCTGGTTTTCTTCCATTAACTCCTCCTGCGGCAGCTACCGTAAGCGTCCTTCATTTTATGGGTGGTGTAGCTATGACCATGTCGGACTTCAGCAGAACTGGTTTTATTGACCTGGGCTCATTAGCAGTCCCCTGATTAGGCATGTAACGGATGTCGGCCAGGTTGGTTCCGGTCTTATTCCACACCTGGCTGCCAGTCCATATTTGCTGATCAAGCCATTACGTTGTCGACTTGTTCCTTCCGCACCGCGGCGCCGACACGCTCATTCAGGTCGCTATGCAAACTGCGAAGCCCCTGGCCGCCGCAATCTGGAATTCGAGGTCGGTCTCGGGCGGGGGTGAAACAATCGCCGCCAGTTCCGCCGTGGCGAGTTTGGGGTAGGTGGTGAGCAGGCGCAGCAGACGCGGCAGCCGCTCCAGCTCCATCAAGCGCGATTACCCGTGCGGCTGGAAGCCCTCTCGCGTTTGCGGGCCGAGCGGATGCGGTGATCCAGACGCGCCGGTTCATCGCGCGGCAGGGCCTCCAGCTCGCGGCCGTGGGTGGGCACCGCCCGCGGCGAAGATCATGGCGAAGCGGGAGCCCGGTGAGGTGCCACTGGCTGTTCGAACCTCTCACCAGAGCGTTCTGACTCAAACACTAGAGGTGCCGACAGAAGCACAGGCCCAGCCGCGCAGCAGGGGCTTAGCTAAGCGGCTTGATCTCCTGCTGATCGCTCATCGGTAGAAAGCCCTTTTCGAGTGCATCTCCTTGATGCCGCTGGCCACCTGCCGCGGGGGTGCTTTGCGATGTCAGGCATGAATGTTGCTACCCCTCTGGTTGCCGGATGTAGGTCACCTCACACCCCTTAACCATCCGAGCTTCCTGCATCACGGCAGCAGCATTGAAAGGGGAAAACTCGAACCACTGGAACAAGTCCAAGCCCCGGTCGAGGGTGATCTTCCAGCCATGGTCGGTGGTGATGCTGCGGGCATGGAAATTGGGGCTGGCATCAATCTCCCAGGTGAATGGCGTGCTGGTGGCGGCGAACGAGTCCTGCACTTGGCCGAGGTTTTCAACCTGTTTTTCGAGCGTTTCCTGGTCAGAGCCGGTGATCAGGTGAACGGATACAGCTGCCGTCGCATCGCCGGGGCGAAGGCCTTCAGGGATGCGGTGTTGACGGGCATGGAGGTGGGGGGGTGGAAGAGGGCGGATCAAGGTTTCTGGCTATGGTGAATCAACCTGCTTGTTCCGGTGGCTTGCCGCTGCAAGCAATGGGCTCCGAACTGCTGAATCTGCCCTTACGCCAGCGTCTGGAACTGGTGCAAACCCTGTGGGATTCGATTGCCGCTGAGCAGCAAGGGCCTGCCGCCACTCCGGACGAGCAGGGGCTTGTGGCTGCGCGGTTGGAGGCCTTCCGCCTGAACGGCCATCCCGGTGATGACGCCTGGCGGGTGTTGGACGAGCTGGAACAGGCTCTCTGAGCGGTCGCCCCTTCTCCTCGGGAGTTCTGAGGTGCTCCGCTACGTCGCAGGGCACAAAGCCGGTTGCCGTTTCGTTGGCAA
>JBKCPG010000248.1:0-4206 GCA_046309395.1 Cyanobacteriota bacterium
CAGGCCGCGATAAATTTTGAGGGCCTCTTCCGTGGGGGCCAGTGCTTCCTGCCGGCGGCCCACCGCGCTCAGCAAAAGCCCGATCCAGGCTTGGCTTCTCGCTCGGTAAGGATGGGTCTTGGGCAGGTTGGCGTTGACCCAAGCCATCACGCGTTGGATCTCCTCCAGCGCCTTGTGCGATTCGCCTCGCTGGTAGAGCGACCGGGCCTTCTCCTCAAGGGCTGTGATCTCCGGTGGAATCACCGAAGCAGCCGTGTTGGCCCCCCCTTGAGCCAGCAGACTCAGGGCCAGTTCTGGTTTCGGTGGAGGTGGCCTATTCAGAGCGCCCGCCGGCATGGCCATGAGCAAAGCCATCGGAGCGCTCAACAGGCCGTACAAACATTGTCTCTGGCGAGGGGTGGTCATGCGTGAGGGGAGATGCACCCATTTTGGCCAGTGAGCCGGATTCGTGCCTCAGTGCACGGGAGAGTGGCGCCTAGTCAGTTCAATCCGCTTGGAAAAACACTGACAACAGGCTGGTGATCACACCAGCCATGAAGCCGTAAAACCCGCTGATTTGTTCTGGGGAAAGGTGGCGGCTGAGCAGGGTGCCAGTCAACTCTGTGGTGGGGCGAAGGTGGCTGAGGCCTGTGCCAATGTGATTGGCATGGCCTACAAGCGAAACAACCAGGTGATTGTTTTGGTAGCGCAGATCAGTGAGTTGCGTGATGGCGGAGGGATCGAGGAAGAGGAATTGATTGGCACGGAGATGGAGCGGTTGTTGCCGGCCGAAATGCAGGGTGCCACTGAGCAGATTAGAGAGAATAATGGTGTGTTTTTCGAAATCAAAAAAACTGGGCTTGGTGGTGGAAAACTTCACATCCCTGACGGGCAGATTGGGTTCAAACATCGCCATGGGGTCAGCCAGCCGCAGGCGCAAGTTGGCATCGCCCTGGAGAAGGAGAGAGAATTCGCCCACCGGCGAGTTGAGGATCCGATCGGGCTGCCCCGACTGCTTCCACACTGTCTCCAAGGGGCCCGAGCCGCTGGCGGAACGGCCAGGGGAATGTGGCCGAGGCATGGTCTCCGCTGGCGCGGGGGGGGTGATGCTCACGTCAATTCGCTGGTCGGGGGAGCCCTGGATGTTGGGTGTGCGGAGATCCAACACAAGCTCCCTCTCGGCCTCTCCATGGAGGTTGTGGACTGTGGTGCCAGGCGGCAGGCGAAGGGCGACGAAAAACGTCTGGAGTGACGACGGGCGCCACTCAACAACATCCCCAGCCGCCAATCGAAGGACTGTGCCCTTCAAGGTGAACGACAACGGCTTGCCTTCGCGCAGACCGCTGATGGCCAGCCCTCTCAGAGGCACCGCGAGAAACCCGGTGGTGGAGGTCGGGGCGTAAGCCTTGGGTTGGGCGCTGAGCTGAAAGGAGATGGCTTTGGTTTCCAGCGTGCCTTCCAAGGATTGCTTCAGGGGCATGGAACCCAACACCCAGATGGCGCCCCCCGCCAGGAGCAGGGTGAAAAGCACCCAAGGCTTCAAAGGAGCCCCAGGGAAGCGGGGCCGCCGAGGGGATTGGGATGTCTCACGCCAAGGGGCTGGCAACCCGGGGGGAGCCATCAGCGGCTCAACCAGCGGGGGTCGTGGCGAAGCGTGGCGTTCAACAGCAGCGGAGCGTTGGGATCAGTGGAACGTGCGATCAGCCGGTAGGTGCCGGCGGGAAGGTTGGCCGCCTTCCACGTGCAGGGCAGGTCTTGATTGATGCGGGTGGGGCCGGAGCATTGAGCCACAATCTGATTGCTCTCGTCGACGATGCGCAGGGAGGCGACTTCGAGAGAAGCATTGCTGCTGATGACCAGCCGGTAGCTGGGGGAGGGTGAAAACCTCACTGGCACCCACTGGATGGCCTCACCGGGCGGACGAATCTTCGCCGTTGCCCTCAGCTCTTGGCTGGGAATGTCTTGTCTGCGGATGACGCCCGCGCCCCAGGAAAAGCCTCTCCAGCCCCGCTCGGTGGCGGTGAGCCGCAAGGGCTCCATCACGTAATTGCCTTTCCAGGCATGCACACTCACATCTGGCTCGGGCAGACCGGCGGGAACGGGGGGGATCTGGAAGCTGAAGCTCTCTCCCCCTCTGGCACTCTTCTGGGGGCTGGGTTGGCCGATGGTGAAGCTGATCAGGTGAAGGCCGCTGGCGGCGATCTGTTTTGGGCGGCTGGTGCCTTCACAGCGGTCCATCTCTGTCCGCAGTTGGTAGCTGGGATTTCTGGGATCCCCCTTGGAGCAGGTGGGAGTGGCGGAATGCGCCGGAGGCGGAACCGATCCCAGGATGAGGGCTAGCCCCATGGCCCATGATCGTTGGAGAGGTGGCCAGGGAGAAGACGGAAGCATGGTGAAAGGATTCATTTACCGAATTTTCTCAGTCAACACCAAGGCACGGTAAGCGGAGATCACCATTTTGTTGGGATTGGCCACGTCCGTCACTGTCAAGACCATGCCCACCACCTGCCCAGCGCTGTTGAGCACGGGGGAACCAGATGCCCCCATATCCATCAGCCCCGCCAGTTTCAGCTCCCTGGAGGAAGGCTCTGTGAGCGCATCCAGAAATTCCACAGCGAGCACATTCCAGGGAACATCCTTGGGGTAGTGCCCCACCACCTTGAGCACCCCTTGTGGTGGTGCGGTTGAGAGAGGGAGAGGCTGGACATCCGCGGGCAGGCCGCGAATCACAAGCACAATCAGGTCCTCACTCCCCTGCCACGCGGCGATCTGAGACGGAAGCTCCACCTCAAGCCTTGGTGGGCCCAGGCCGTTGGGTAGGGAGCCTGCGTAGAGCTCAGCTTCTAGCTTGATGGGAATGCTGTTCTCTTTGGGCTCAAACACCACATGGCGTGCGGTGACAATCCAGGCCCGATCCCCCTGGCGTTTGACAACAAAACCGGTGCCGACATATGGGCCAACGCCGCTGTTTTTACCCCCGTAGGTGGGATAGAGCCGCACTACCGCTCGCTTCACAGGATTGATGGAATCCGCGCGGGGCAGATAGCTCAAGTCGGCTTTGTTCACCTCCTTGACCGCACCGGTGCGCTTGCTTTCCTCACGTATGAGATTCTCTAGATTGTTGAGGGTTCGCTGAAGATCTTCCTTGAATGCGGGGTTGGCTGCCGCCAAAGGGCGGTAGATCGCCGCAGCTTCCTCGTAAGAGGCCCGCGCTTGTTCCGGTTGAGCAACGGCCTGCTGAATCACCCCCAAACTGGTCAGGGAATAAGCGAGAAGGTGCTGGTAGAAACCAGGGTTCTCCGCAGATAATTGACGAAACAGTGACACTGATCTATTGGCAACGGCTAGGGCCTCTTTTTTCCTGTTAAGACCCCAATAAATAGTGCCTAATGTGTCTAGAGAATAAGGAAGAAGTTCATGATCCTTGTCCTTGCTCTTTGCCAAGATCTCGAAGATCTTTACCGCTTCCTCACTTTGTCCAAGTGCCTCTTTGTAACGGCCCTGCCTGCTGAGGCGATAGGCATGATTATTCAATATAATTGCCAGTGTGCTGAGTTCGACGGGGTTAACCTGTGCCAATCCGCGGCTAAGGCTTATTGCTTCTTGACTGAGATATAGTGTCTCTTGCGTACGGCCCACCGCGAACGATTTGTCAGCAAGATTGTCGAGCGAATTGGCGAATCTCGCTAGCTCGACTGGATTTCTCTTGACAATCTCTCGGTAGAGCTTCGCAGCTTCTTCAGCAGCTACTCGTGCTTCCTGCCGGCGACCCAGTTCGCTGTAGCTGATGGCCAGGTTGATCAGGGCATTGGCCAGATCGCCCTGGAAGGCCGGGTTGCTCTGTGCCAGACCGCGATAAATTTTGAGGGCCTCTTCCGCGGGGGCCAGCGCTTCCTGCCGGCGACCCAGTTCGCTGTAGCGGATGGCCAAGTTGTAAAGGGCATTGGCCAAATCGCCCTGGAAGGCCGGGTTGCTCTGTGCCAGGCCGCGATAAATTTTGAGGGCTTCTTCCGCGGGGGCCAGCGCTTCCTGCCGGCGACCCAGTTCGCTGTACCGGACAGCCAAGTTGATCAGGGCATTGGCCAGATCGCCCTGGAAGGCCGGGTTGCTCTGTGCCAGGCCGCGATAAATTTTGAGGGCCTCTTCCGTGGGGGCCAGTGCTTCCTGCCGGCGGCCCACCGCGCTCAGCAAAAGCCCGATCCAGGCTTGGCTTCTCGCTCGGTAAGG
>JBKCPG010000249.1:0-8398 GCA_046309395.1 Cyanobacteriota bacterium
CCCCTGGTGAGCGGCCTGGCGCTGCCGATCGGCCAGGCCTGGCGCTCCCAGGCGTTGGCGATGGACATCCGCGACGCGGTGGGAAGGATCGCCGCCGAGCCCCTGGTGCCCTACCCGCCGGGCATCCCCCTGTTGGTGCCCGGGGAGCGGATCGACGCCGAGAGGGCCCGCTGGCTGGAGGAGCAACAGCGCCTTTGGGGGGGGCAGATCACTGATACGGTGAAGGTCGTGGCCGAGCACCCAGGGCCCGATGCGCACCGTTGCCCGTGAATGAGCCAGGAGCATTTCGCTGGGATTTCGTCACCCCTGGCCTCCCTGACGGCGCCTTTGAGGATGCGCCAGGGTTCAGTCCCACGCCCATGGAGCTTCGGGTCATGCTGCTGGCCCATCTCCGGCCGAGTCCCGATTCCCTGGTGTGGGATGTGGGGGGAGGCACCGGCGCCCTCGCCTTGGAGATCGCCCGCCTCATGCCCGCTGGGGTGGTGCACACCTTGGAGCGCGACCCGGACGCGATCGATCTGCTGGAGCACAACCGGCGCCGTTTTGGCATCCGCAATCTGCACATCCACCTCGGAAGCGCTCCTGACGATTTGAGTCGGTTGCCCCCCCATCCCGATCGGGTGCTGTTGGAGGTGGCCCGACCCCTTGGCGACACGCTGATGGCCGTGTGGGAAGCCCTTCGCCCCAGCGGTCGGCTGGTGATCAGCACCGTGAGTCTGGAAGGATTGGTGGACGCGACCAACAGACTGGACCGGTTGGAGGCCAGAGACGTGCAAGTGATTCAGGCCACGGTGCATCGGATGCAACGGCGCGGGGCCCAGGCCCGCTTGGCGGCGGCCGAACCGCTGTTTCTCATCGCCGCGGAGCGATGAGGGGGTTGGTCAGGGCCAGGAGGGCCCGGTTTTGATTCCGAAACCCCGCACCGCCACCTCTCTCGCCCGGCTGGCCAGTGGCTGGGCGGCCGGGGGCCTGGGCGCCGTGTTCATCCTCCTCGGCGGTTGGTGGTTCACGGGGGCGGTGGGCGTGATCGTGCACATGGGCCTGCTGGAGTTTTTCCGCATGGCCCGCTTCAAGGGAATTCGCCCGGCGGTGCGCACCACCCTGGTGGCGGTTCAGCTGCTTCTGGCCTCCACCATGGGGGCGGCGTCCAGCAGCTGGCACGCGGGGGATGGGGTTGGCGATGTGGCCGCCGCGGTGTTGCCCGCCTCCGGGGCGGTGATCTGTGGCTGGTTGCTGCTGCAGCCGCAAACGGGCACCATCGCCGACATCGCGGCCTCGATTTTTGGCCTGTTTTACCTCGGTTTTTTGCCCAGCCACTGGATCAAGCTCCGCGCCCTCACCGATCCCTCCCTGGCCCCGCGGCTCACGGGCACCATCGCCGGCTTGCCCTGGCCCTGGACTTCGGGGTTGGCCCTCACCTTGCTGGCCGTGGCGCTGATCGTGGCCACCGACATCGGCTCCTACGGAATCGGTCGTCGCTGGGGACGGCGCCCCCTGTCTCCGATTTCCCCGGGGAAAACCATCGAGGGGGCTCTGGGGGGCCTGGCCTGTGCCGCTCTGGTGGGAGGGTTGGGGGGCCTGGCGCTGGGCTGGCGGCTGGGGTGGCTGTTGGGGGCGCTCCTTGGGGTGGTGGTGGCGGTGTTCGCGGTGGTGGGAGACCTGACGGAGTCGATGATGAAGCGGGATGCGGGTCTGAAGGATTCCGGCGACGCGATCCCCGGCCATGGGGGAATCCTCGATCGCATCGACAGCTATCTGTTTGTGCCCGCTGTGGTGTACACCCTGGTCACCCTGGTGTTGCCCCTCTCAGAACGGTTCTAGGGCCGCACAAGGGCTTCACCGCCCAATTCCAGCAAGCCAGAGCGCACCTCGGCCCGATCGAGGCGAATGGCCTCGTCCATGGGCAACAAGAGGGGAGCACGTCCATCCAGCGGGCACACTTGGGGACCCTCCGGACCGATCTCCACCCGGGTCTCCACCTGCACCAGCCCGCCCCCGGGGCCGGTGACAGCCCGCAGCACCAGACGCTCCTCCAGCAGCCGCACACTCTCCAACGGAGTCACTCCAAGCAGTCGCTCGCCGAGGTGGTTGGCCAGGGGGCGCCCCGCTGGGCTGGCCAGCGACTGGCTCAAGCCCTCTCCGGTCAACACGACCTTTCCACGCACCCGGAAGGGCTGTTCGAGCCGAACGCTTTGCCCTCGCAGCAGGCCGCCGACCCTCACCTGAATGGGCTCGGAGCACAGATCCACCCGCTCCAGGCTCCAGTCCTGAAACACCACCTTTCGGGCGCGAAGCCGCACCGCCTGAAGCTGTCCCCGCAACGCCTGCGCCATCGATCCCTCCAAGTGGAGCTCCAGGTCGTGCACGGCCTCGCAGCGCTTGCGGAGCCAAAACTCCAGGCCCCTGGCCAAGAGGGAGAGCAGCGGGTCGGCCGATCGGCGCTCGTCGGGATCTGGCTCGGGCTCTGGAAGGGCGGTGGGCTGGAGGGGAGTGGACATGGGAGATACGGTCTTCAGGTGGGCCCGTCGCTGAGCGGGAGGGCCCGCTGGAGGCGTTCCAGGCGGCGAGCGTTGACGCCCAAGTCGGAATCCCCGAGCCGGCTTTGGGAACGGGCCTGAATCTCCCCCCGGGAGGGATCGGCCAGCAGCTCAAGATCATCCACAAAGCCAAACAGCCGGCTACTGACCGTGGCGTGGAGATACCCCTCTTTGGTCTCCACCAATTGCACCCCATCGAGGGCCAACACGGCGGGAAGCAGGCTCTGGAGAGCGCCGTCGGCGTCGTCCACCGACCAGCGGGCTTGGGCGCAATGGGATGGGGTGGGACATGGGGCCAGTCCGTTCGGTCCCACTCCCAGGTCAGCGGGAACGGGACCCTCCAGGTGAAACAGGGAGGCCTCCGCGGGGAGGACAGGCAGGGCCAACAGGCCACTCACGATGAGCAGCAGGGAAAAAAGAAGGTTCAGCACAGTGGAGTGAGGCGGCAATCCAAGGGGTCAGGGCACGGGGACGGGATTGGCTAGGGGAGCGCCCAGCCAGTGATCGCGCACCAGGTTCGGTTGGTCCAGATGGGGCAGGTGACCGCAGCGGGCCACCGGCACCACCCGATCCCCCAGCAGATCCTGGGCCTCCCGCCGTTGGGCTGGACCCAGCACCCGATCCTGGTCGCCCCAGAGCGCGCGGATGGGTTGGGGCGGCAGAGGGGAGCCACAGCCAGCGAAGCCCCCGGATTGTGCGAAGCGCGCCAGTGACTCGGCCCATCCCGGGGAGCGGAGGTGGAGGGAGGCGATTTCCAACTCGGGGGAGCCCACGCTTGCCGCGGGATCGGCAAACGCGCCCCGGCAGAGGCCTTTCCTCACCCAGGGAAACGCGAGGAAGCGCACCCCCCACCTGGCCAGAGGCGCGGGGAGTGGGCGGGGTTGCCCCCCGAGTCCGGCGGGTGCCAGGAGGAGCAGCCGATCGATGGCCTCCGGCCGGCGTCGGGCAAGTTCCATGGCCACGGCTCCTCCCATCGACGCTCCGATGACCCCCACTGGAAGGGGCAGTCGATCAAGAAGCGCCTCCAGATGCCTCATCACTCCCTCGGGCCCGTAGGCGCCGTCTTGCGGCCTGGGCGTGAAGCCAAAGCCATAGAGATCGGGAATCACCACGGTGGCGTGTTCGGCGAGAAGCGGCGCGAGGCGCCGGAACTCCAGGAAGGAGCTGTCAAAGCCATGGAGCAGGAGCACCGAGGGACCCTGCCCGCTGATGGCCACGGGCCAAAGCGCCTCTGGCGGGCTGCCGGGCACGGAAAGGGTCCACCACTTCACCTGGCCCGCCAGGGCACGGGCCTGGGGGTCTTGAAGGGAGTCGGCGGCCCAGGCGAGAAGGGATGGGGAATCAGCCACGGGGTTCAGGCCACGGGCTGGGTTTGGGTGGCGGTGCTCACCAGCGCGGCCAGCAGGTCGTGAACGGTGACGGGAAAAGGAAGGTGATGGAGATCGGAGGAGTCGGCGCAGGCATGGTGGCAAACCCGTTGCAGGTCGGGCAGGGTGGCGCCCGCCAGGCCCAGCTCCTCCAGGGTGCGGGGCACCCCCAGGGCGCCAAAAAAGGCCAGCAACTGCTGCCGCGCCTGGCTCGCCAGGCGGTTGCCTCCCACCACCTCCTCCAACCGCAGCTGCACGAGGAGGCCAAAACCCACCTTTTCTCCATGCAGGAGGGAGTGGGTGGCACTCAGTTGGGTCAATCCGTTGTGCACCGCGTGGGCCGCCACGGTTCTGCAGCGGGCTCCCCCCAATCCGCCGATGACTCCAGCGGTGAGGGCGGCGCCTTCGGCGACCCTCACCCAAGCCTCGGATCCGGGACGCTCAAGGGCGGCGGGCCCCTCAAGGAGCATGAGATCCCTGAGCAGGCGGGCCTGCTGCACCGCCTGGCGCACCAAACCATCCGTGCTCTGGCCACTGCTGATCGAGGCTTCGTACCACTTGGCCATGGCATCCGCCATGCCGCTCACCAGGGTTCGGGGCGGGGCTTGGCGCACCAGATGGTGGTCAAAGACCAAGAGATCCGGACAGCGCTCCAGGGCCACATCCCCAAGAAAAGCTCCCTCTGGCGTGTAGAGGTTGCTCAGGGCGGTCCAGCCGGCGCAGGTGGCCGCGCTGGTGGGAACGGTGACGCAGGGGACCTCCAGGCGGTGGGCCAGAAGTTTTCCAGCGTCGAGCACCTTGCCGCCTCCGATGGCGATGACGCTGTCGGGGGAAGCCGCCGCAGTGCCCCCGACAGCCTCCAGACGGATCCGTTCAAGGTCTTCCTCGCAGCAGTCGTGCCGCAATTCGACGGGCCTTGGGGAGAGGCCAGCCCGTTGGAACGTGGCCAGCAGCTGGCTCCTGATGGGCCGGGTGGGAGCCCCCCGACCCAACACAAGAGGGTGATGACCTAGGCGACGGATCACCTCGATCGCTTTGGGCCAAACCCCTTGGCCGCGAAGCACAAGGGTTGGCGCGACGCAGTGGCTGAACACGCCAGATCTCAGGCGGAGACTCCAGCAAGTTCAGGAAGGGTGGGATGGGTTTCCTGCTTGCGAATGACGACTTGCTTGTCGTCGTTGACATCCACCAAGGCGCTATCGCCTTCCCCGATGCGACCGGAGAGGAACTCTTCAGCCAAGGAGTCCTCCAGCAAGCGCATCACCGCCCGACGGAGGGGACGAGCACCGTAACTGGGATTGTAACCCTCCTCCACCAAGCGTTCTTTGAAGGCCTCCGTGACGGAGAGGGCGATGCCCTTGTCACGCATGCGTGAGAACACTTCGCGAAGCATGATCTCAGCGATTTGCTTCACTTCTTCCCGCGTGAGCTGACGGAAGACAATGATCTCGTCCAAACGGTTGAGAAACTCAGGACGGAAATACTGCTTGAGTTCTTCGTTCACCAGGGAGCGAATGCGGTTGTACTGCGTTTCTTCCACATCGCCTCCCCCGAATTCGAATCCCAAACCACCGCCACCTTTTTCAATCACCTTGGATCCAATGTTGGACGTCATGATGATCAAGGTGTTTTTGAAGTCGACGGTGCGCCCCTTGGAATCCGTCAACCGTCCGTCTTCCAGAAGTTGGAGAAGAAGGTTGAACACATCGGGGTGAGCTTTCTCGATCTCATCAAACAGCACCACGGTGTAGGGACGACGCCTGACGGCTTCCGTGAGTTGGCCGCCCTCATTGAAACCCACGTAACCCGGAGGGGAGCCGATCAGCTTGCTGACCGTGTGCCGTTCCATGAATTCCGACATGTCCAGACGGATCATGGCCTCCTCGCTGCCGAAGAAATAGGCGGCCAGGGCTTTGGTGAGCTCGGTTTTTCCGACCCCAGTGGGGCCGGAGAAAATGAAGCTGGCGATGGGCCGGTTGGGATTTTTCAGGCCCACGCGAGCCCGGCGAATCGCCCGTGACACGGCCTTGACAGCTTCGTCTTGGCCAATCAACCGCTGGTGGAGGGTGTCCTCCATGTTGAGCAGCTTCACCGACTCACTCTCGGTGAGTTTTTGCACAGGCACACCGGTCCAGGAGGCCACGATGTGGGCGATGTCCTCCTCGGTGACCACAGGGGTGCGGCCATCCGCCTGAGAGGACTGGCTGGCGTCGGTTTCCGCGACGGCGGTGCTGGCGCGCTCTGCGGGAGCGAGAGATTCACCAACCTCATCCTCATCCTTGCGGGATTGAAGGATGGAACGTATTTGCTGGCGCAACTCCACTTCTTTGTCGCGTAATTCACCGGCCTTGGCGAAATCTTGGGCGCGAACGGCGTCTTCCTTCTGTTTCTGCACATCCCGCAATTGCTTGTCGACCTCTTTGGCGGCCGGTGGCAACTTGGAATTCATCAGCCGCACCCGACTACCAGCCTCATCAATCAGGTCGATCGCTTTGTCGGGAAGGAACCGATCGGAGATGTAGCGATCCCCGAGGGTGGCGGCGGCCACCAGGGCCTCATCGGCGATTTTCAGACGATGGTGTTGCTCGTAGCGCTCCCGGAGACCCCGAAGAATTTCGATGGTGTCATCCACGGAGGGCTCGCCCACCATCACGGGCTGGAAGCGTCGCTCGAGGGCGGCGTCTCTCTCGATGTGCTTGCGGTATTCGTCCAGGGTGGTGGCGCCAATGCATTGAAGCTCTCCGCGAGCGAGGGCCGGCTTGAGGATATTGGCCGCGTCGATGGCACCTTCGGCGGCGCCGGCGCCAATGAGGGTGTGCACCTCATCGATCACCAAAATCACGTTCCCGGCGGATCGAATCTCCTCCATGATCTTTTTCAACCGTTCCTCGAACTCGCCGCGGTACTTGGTGCCCGCCACCAGCAAGCCGATATCGAGGGTGAGCACCCGCTTGTCCTCCAGGATGTCGGGTACCTCGCCAGAGGTGATCCTCTGGGCGAGGCCCTCAGCGATGGCGGTTTTGCCCACGCCGGGTTCACCGATCAAGACCGGATTGTTTTTGGTGCGCCGCCCCAGGATTTGAATCACCCGATCAATCTCGTTTTGGCGACCAACCACGGGATCAAGCTTGGATTCGGCCGCCAGCTGGGTGAGGTTGCTGCCAAATTCGTCGAGCGTGGGGGTTTTCGTGGACCCCTTGGATCCCCCGCCAGCGGCCACCTCAGCCGTTTCTCCAAGCATGCGGATCACCTGGGTGCGCACTTTCGCCAGGTCGACACCGAGGTTTTCCAGCACGCGGGCCGCCACCCCCTCGCCCTCACGAATCAGGCCAAGAAGCAGGTGTTCGGTTCCGATGTAGTTGTGGCCGAGCTGACGGGCTTCTTCCAGGGAAAGCTCCAGAACCCGCTTGGCCCGAGGGGTGAAGGGAATTTCCACCGCCACGAAGCCAGAGCCGCGACCGATGATCTTTTCCACTTCCACCCGGGCGTCTTTGAGGTTGACCCCCATGGACTTGAGCACCTTGGCGGCCACGCCCGTGCCCTCCCCGATCAGACCCAACAGGATCTGCTCGGTTCCAACAAAATTGTGTCCAAGGCGTCTGGCTTCCTCTTGAGCCAGCATGATCACCTTGATGGCTTTCTCGGTAAACCGCTCGAACATGGGGCGGTGCCCTCAGCAAGTCTCTTTAATTTATCAGGGTTTGAGGGTGTCTTGTGCCCTTTTCCCGGGGGACCCGCGCTTTCAGATACCAGAGCGGGTTTGGGGGAAGGGGGCGCCGCGTTCCGCGGCGGCGGCACCGGGAAGCGTTCCGGATAACCGAACCTGGCCCCTGGGGGTGAGGTGTTCAAAGAGCCAAGGTGGCGGAAGTGGCCCGAAGGATCTTGGGAGGGGAACCAGGGGATCGCATGCGCGGGAATGGGCTAATCATGGAAGCGAACATGGGACTGTCTCGCGATAGATGGCCAATGATTTTAAATATCCATTTTCAAAACTCCGCAGTCAAAAAAATAATCAGAAGATCAAGCTTTTTCGGCCTACGTCAGTAACTTCCTCCATAGAATCAGAGCGTCGTCACCATTGCGGTAGTAACCGCGACGAACCCCTAGTTCCCTGAACTCCAGGGCGGTGTAGAGCCCGATCGCGGCCGCGTTGTCCCTGGCCACTTCCAGAGTGGCCCGATCCGCTCCCGCCCCCATGGCGTGGTGGAGCAGGGCTCGCAACACCTGGCGCCCCAATCCCTGGCGTCGCCGTTGGGGATGCACGGCGATGGCCGTGATGTGCAATTCATCCACCACCAGCCAGCCGCTGGCCAGGGCCACCAAGTGCCCCCTGTCGCGCACGCCCACCACGGGGCGGCCCGGCTCAATCAGCTCCCGATGCCATTGCCGCTCCGACCACAGGCCCCCCAGGGCGAGCCGATCCAGAGCCAGGCAATCAGCCAGGTCGTCCGGCCCCAGCCACGACACCACTCCAGAGGGGGCGGGGGCTGGGGC
>JBKCPG010000250.1:0-9560 GCA_046309395.1 Cyanobacteriota bacterium
GGTGATGAAGGCCCTCTGCAATGCCTACCGTGACCGGCGTCGCCGCAAGCGTGATTTCCGCCGCCTCTGGATCGCCCGCATCAACGCTGCGGCCCGCCAGAACCAAACCACCTACAGCCGGTTGATCGGCGGCATGAAAAAGGCGGACATCCGCCTGAATCGCAAGATGCTGGCTCAGCTGGCCGTTGCCGACCCCTCAGCCTTTGCCACTGTGGTGACCACCGCCCTTCGCTGAGGGCAGCGTCTCCTATGGCCGACCTTCTGCCCGATGCTTACCTCCTTGGATTGATCGGGCTCTTGAGCATTGCTGCCGTGGCTGTGGCCCGGCAAATTCTGCGCGTGCGCGGGGAGGAGTTGATCCTCTCCCGACTGGGCGGCCAGGACACCCAGGGGGCGGACCCCTTGGATGCGGCCAGCCTTTACGAGTTGGCTTCCGTTCAACTGCGCAAGCGCCTTTATGGCCAGGCGGCCGACACGCTGAAGACGGCCCTCAAGCGATCCGAAGCGGAAGAGGTTCCTGCGGAAGCCGTGGCACTGATGGAAAACGCCATGGGCTTTGCCCTGGCGGCCCAAAACAAATATGCCGCCGCTGTGCGGCATTACCGTTCCGCGGTCAAAGCGAAACCCAACTATCCGGTGGCCTTGAACAACCTGGCATTTGCCCTGGAGAAGCAAGACAAACGTGAGGATGCTCGCCTCACCTACAGCCAAGTGTTGGCCTTGGAACCCAAGAACAAAACGGCTCTCAAACGGCTGAAATCCCTCGAACGCCGCGCGGGCCTCATCTCGGATCAAGCCCGTTGAAGCTTCGCGGCGGGGGGCGATCTCCCTCACCAAAGGCCTCGCACAACCCCCCCCGATGAAGCGGCTGCGGGGCCTGGAGTCAATTGCAGGCGGCCACCCAGCGAGGTCAATCGGTCGGGGATCCAGCCACTGAGCGAGAGACCCTGCTGGCCCTGAAACTCCCCGCCAGGCTCAAGCAAGCCCGCCAAAGCGGATCCCAACACGAGCAAGTCGAGCTGGTTGGATTTGGCGTTGATGTTGCCTTGCACAGGTGCGGTGAGGTCCCCCAAGCGCAGCTGCCCGCGGAGATCCACCATTTGGCCAAGGGGCGTCACCTGCTGCAGCCGCAAGAGCACGGGCCGGACGGCCCCCCCCCCGAAAGGGCGGTAGGTGCCTGTCCAGGTGCGGGGGATGCGCTCAGCCATGATCTGAGCCCGTCCCACCGGGTCGTAGACCTCAACTCCCGCGGGTGAGGCCTCCACCTGCATGCCTGGCGGAATCGAGGAGCGGGTGACTCCCGGCATTGGTGGCGGGCTGACGGCCACCAGCAGGGGGGCCAGGGCCATCGGCAAAGGCATCGCAGGCAAGCGGGTGCCAGCGCACACTAGAGGGATCAGCTGTGACTCTCTGCCATCCATGTGCCCCTTGCCTTCCCCATCCGCACCGGCGGAGGTCTGGCCCGCGATGTCCCCCGCCGGCTCCGCAGATGCGCTGATCATCGCCGGCAGACGATTCCCCAGCCGGTTGATGACAGGAACCGGCAAGTATGCCTCGATGCGCCTGATGCAAAGCAGCCTGGAGGCCAGTGGCAGCGCGATCGTTACCGTCGCTGTGCGCCGGATCCAGAGTCTTGCCCAAGGGCATCAGGGATTGATGGAGGCGATTGACTGGCAACGCTTCTGGATGTTGCCCAACACCGCCGGCTGTGCCACCGCCGAGGAGGCCATCCGGGTGGCCCGCCTGGGCCGGGAATTGGCGAAGTTGGCCGGTCAAGAAGACAACACGTTTGTGAAGCTGGAAGTGATTCCCGACACCCGGCACTTGTTACCGGATCCCTTTGGCACGCTAGCGGCGGCCGAACAGTTGGTTCGCGAGGGGTTCACCGTGCTGCCCTACATCAACGCCGATCCCTTGTTGGCCAAGCGGCTGGAGGAGGTGGGGTGCGCCACGGTCATGCCCTTGGGCTCTCCGATCGGCTCGGCCCAAGGCATTCGCAATGCGGCCAACATTGCCTTGATCATCGAAAACGCTCGCGTTCCCGTGGTGGTGGACGCGGGGATCGGGGTGCCCAGCGAGGCGGCCCAGGCGATGGAGATGGGAGCTGACGCGCTCTTGATCAACAGCGCCATCGCCATGGCAGGCGATCCACCCGCCATGGCCAGGGCCATGGCCTTGGCGACCCAGGCAGGCCGCTTGGCCCATCTGGCGGGCCGTCTACCCGTGCGCCCTGAGGCCAGCGCAAGTTCACCGCTCCCCGGGCGCGTGGGCACGCCAGAAAGCCTGACGGCCCCTCCGGCACTGTGACGTTCCGTGCAGGAGCGCGGACGGCTCAGGGCAAGCCTCATAGGGTTGTCCCATCTTGACAAACGAGCCATGCAAGTAACGCAAGAGGATGGTGGCAAGCTCAACGCCTTTGCCAAGGAACCCCGGATGGTGGTGATGGAACCCGGAGACAGGCCCCAAGCCAACAGGGCCTTGCTGATCGGGGGCCTGGTGCTGGTGCTGGCGCTGATGGCCGTGGCCTCCCGACTGGGCTGAACACTTGGAACCGCCGGAGGCCTGTAGTAGCTTGCTTCGTTAAGCAACCGTGCATTCAGGAGTCTCGGGGTGAAGGTTCTTGTTCTCGGCGGCGACGGATTCTGCGGCTGGCCCTGTGCGGTGAACCTGGCCGATGTGGGCCACGATGTGCTCATCGTGGACAACCTCAGTCGCCGGAAGATCGACATTGATCTCGGCGTGGAATCCCTGACGCCGATTGCCACCGTTCGCGAGCGGCTCACGGCCTGGGAGCAGGTGGGCGGCCGTCCCATTCGCTTCGAGGGGCTGGATATCGCCAAAAACTATGAGGGCTTGCTGGCCCTGTTGCGCCAGGAACGACCCGACGCGGTGGTGCACTTTGCCGAGCAACGGGCGGCTCCCTACTCGATGAAAACGAGCGCCACCAAGCGCTACACCGTGGACAACAATGTCAACGGCACCCACAACTTGCTGGCCGCCATTGTGGAGAGTGGGCAGGACATCCACATCGTGCACCTGGGCACGATGGGGGTTTACGGCTATGGGTCCCACCGTGGCGCCACCATCCCGGAGGGCTACCTCACCGTTGAGGTCCCCCAGGCGGACGGCAGCCGTTTCACGGAAAAGATTTTGCATCCAGCCAATCCGGGCAGCGTCTACCACATGACGAAAACCCTGGATCAATTGCTGTTTTTCTATTACAACAAAAATGATCATATTCGCATCACTGATTTGCATCAAGGCATCGTTTGGGGCACCAACACCAGCCTCACCGAGAAAGACCCACGCCTCACCAATCGCTTCGATTACGATGGCGACTACGGGACAGTGTTGAATCGTTTCTTGATGCAGGCCGCCATCGGCTATCCCCTCACCGTTCACGGCACCGGCGGCCAGACCCGCGCGTTCATCCACATCCGAGATTCCGTGCGCTGCGTCCAGCTGGCCCTTGAGCATCCCCCAACCCATGGGGAACGGGTGAAAATTTTTAACCAGATGACGGAGAGCCATCGCGTGGCCGATTTGGCCGAGAAAGTGGCCGCTCTCACCGGCGCCGACATCAATTACCTCTCCAATCCCCGCAACGAAGCCATTGAAAACGATTTGATCGTCGACAACCGCTGCTTCATTGAGCTGGGCCTCACCCCCACCACCCTCGATGACGGCCTCCTGACGGAAGTGGTGGATGTGGCCCGACGCTGGGCCGATCGCTGTGATCGATCCCGCATCCCCTGTCTGTCGGCGTGGACGCGCCGTCAGGCCGCCGCCATTGGATCTCCAGCCTGAACGCCACCTTTCGTGAAGATCGTCTTTTTCACGGAAACCTTCCTGCCCAAGGTGGACGGCATTGTCACCCGGCTGACCCAGACGGTGCAGCACCTGGTGGCGGCGGGCGATGAGGTGCTGATTTTTTGTCCGGAAGGAGCCCCGGACCACTTCATGGGAGCCACGGTGGTGGGGGTGCCCGCCATGCCCCTCCCCCTTTATCCCGAGCTGAAGCTCGCCCTTCCCAGGCCCGCCGTCTCCGAGGCGCTGGATCGGTTCGCCCCCGACTTGGTGCATGTGGTGAATCCGGCGGTGCTGGGGTTGGGGGGCATCTGGCTGGCCCGGTCTCGGGGCCTCCCCCTCGTGGCGAGCTACCACACCCATCTGCCCAAATATCTGGAGCACTACGGCATGGGGATGCTGGAACCCCTGCTGTGGGAGCTGCTCAAGACCGCCCACAACCAGGCCCAGCTCAACCTGTGCACCTCCACCGCCATGGTGGCTGAACTCGCGGCGAAGGGCATCCAACACACGGCCCTCTGGCAAAGGGGGGTGGACACGGAGCTGTTCAGTCCATCCCTTCGCTCAGAGGCCATGCGCCACAAGCTCCATGGAGGCCATGGCGACACCGGCAACCTGCTCCTGTACATCGGGCGCCTCTCGGCGGAGAAGCAAATCGAGCGGATTCGGCCCGTGCTCACCGCCCTGCCCCACACCCGGCTGGCCCTGGTGGGCGACGGTCCTCATCGCCCGCAGCTGGAGCGACTCTTCGAGGGCACCGCCACCACCTTTGTGGGCTATCTCGCCGGCGAGGATCTGGCCTCCGCCTACGCCAGCGGGGATGCCTTCCTGTTCCCCTCCTCCACCGAAACCCTGGGGCTGGTGCTCCTGGAGGCGATGGCGGCCGGCTGCCCCGTGGTGGGGGCCAATCGGGGAGGCATTCCCGACATCGTCAGCCATGGGGAGAACGGCTGTCTCTACGACCCAGACCAACCCGAGTCTCTGATCGCCGCGGTGGAAGCCTTGCTCGGCGACCAGGACACCCGTCGCACCCTTCGGCACGCCGCCCGGGAGGAAGCGGAACGATGGAGCTGGGCCAGCGCCACGGATCAACTGCGTCGCTACTACGCAGCCGTGGTCCATCCCAGCCGGCTGGCCCTGGCGCGCTGAGAGCCCACAGGCGGTCCGGGAGGCCTCGTTAAGGAGGGAGGCCTGGTGCCGCCTCTGGAGGCTGGAGTCGCCCCTTGAACCAGGTGGTGAGCAGCTCCTTCACCATGGGGGCCGCCACGGTGCCGCCATAGCCCCCACTGTTTTCGCCAAAGGCGATGATCACCAGATCGGGTTTGTCGGCGGGGGCATAGCCGCCGAACCAAGCGTGATCCATCCGGGGCGGGTCCTCCGCGGTGCCGGTTTTCCCGGCGACCGGCGGCAGGGTCGGGTCGTTCAGGATCTTGGCCGTTCCCTCCGTCACCACCCGCCGCAGCCCCTCCCTCAGGATGCGCAGGGTTTCTGGCCGCAGACCGATCCATTGGCGGGGCATGGGCTGATCCACCAGATGGGGGGTCACCAACCAGCCCCCGTTGGCCACCGCTGAATACAGACGGGCCATCTGCAGGGGGGTGACGGTGACGGCTCCCTGGCCAATGGCGGAGGTGATCGTGTCGACCGGCGTCCAGGGTTCATCCAGCACCCGCCGTTTCCAGGCGGGATCCCCCAGCAGGCCCGAGGTCTCCTCATCGCGGATCTCAATGCCCGTGAGGCTGCCGTACCCCATGCGCCGGGCCGCCTTGAAGAGCTCGTCAGGCCCCACCTTGAGTCCCACCTGGTAATAAAAGCTGTTGCTGCTCACCGCCAAGGCCATGGGAAAGCCGATGGAGCCGAAGGACCCGTGGTCGGCGTAACACTGGCCGTAGTAGCAAAACGTGCCCATGGTGGGCACGGTGGATTGTTCCTTGAACCTGCCGGATTCCAGGGCGGCGACCGTGGTGACGATCTTGAACGTGCTGGCGGGAGGGAACCCCTGAAACGCCCGGTTCAACATGGGCGCCTCCGGGCGGTTGAGGTCGTTCCACTGGCTCGTGGTGGGGCCGTCCGCGAACACGTTGGGGTCAAACGTGGGTCGGCTGGCCAGGGCGCGGATCGCTCCCGTGCGGGGATCCATGGCCACGATGGCGCCCTTGCGCACCGTGTTGAGCGCCCGTTCGGCCGCTTGTTGCAGGTCGAGATCGAGGGTGAGTTTCAGATCCTTGCCCGGGCGGGCGGGTTTGTCGCCCAACACTCGCTGCACCTGACCAGCGGCGTTGACCTCCAACTGCTGTCCCCCCCATTCCCCGCGGAGGGTGGTTTCGTAGGCCCGCTCCATTCCGCTGCGGCCAATCCGGTCGTTGATTCGGTAGCCCTGGGGTTGAAGCTTTTGATACTCCTCCTCGGTGATGCTGCTGGTAGTGCCCATCACGTGGGCCCCCAAGGAGCCGTGGGGGTAGTGCCGCAGCACGTTCACCACCACCTCCGCGCCAAAGAGGAGGCCGGCCTGTTCCCGGAAACGGAGCACCTGGGCGGCGGTGAGGGGTCCGGCAAGCTGGATTTGAAACTCTTCGCCCTTGAGGCCCCCTCGATAGCGGGCGTCGAGATCATCCGCGGACAGCCCAAGGAGTTTGGTCAAACGGTCCCGCAGGGCGGGCCATTGCGCCTCGGGCACGAGGCGAGGCTGGACCATCAGGGTGTAAGTGAGCCTGTTGGTGGCCATCACGCGGCCGTGACGATCCAGCAGTCGCCCGCGGATGGGATGGCGAGGAATCAGCCGAATGCGGTTTTCATCGGCCATCACCTTGAATTCAGCCCCGTGCAGCAGCTGCAGCCAGGCCAAGCGGGCCACGATGGCCGCCCCAAACAGCACCATCAAAAGCATGAGCCAGGCCGCCTGGTGGGCCATGCCCGTGCGGCGAGCCGAGCCCCGGAAAGCGAGAAACGACATGGAGGACGACTTAGGACGCCCCGATGTGACGTTCGAGCTGACTCAGCCGCGCGGCGATGCGCCTCAGGGCCGCCTCCAGCTCCTGGGGATCCTCCGGCGAGCCCTCGACCTCGCCCCCATCCACCACCTCCAGGGCCATGGGGGGGGCCGGGGACGACGGGGGAACGTCGCGCACCTCCACCTTCATCACCGGATTTCCCAACCCGGGCTGAACCCGATCCAAATTGTCGCGCACGCTTTTGGCGGCCGGTTCGCCCTCTTCCCGCAATCGACCCAGGGGATCGGCGCTGCTCCCATCAAAGGCGGCCAACACTTCTTTCGGCCCGCCTTTGCGGACCCGCTCCGCCATCGCCAAACCCACGGGCAGCACATCCTGCATCAGGGTGAGACGCAGGGCGTCAAAGGGATCCGCGGCCATCAGGGCTCAGAATGGAGAGACCTCAGTCTGGCGTGCTTCGCTCGGGAGGGGGAAGGGCTCAGGGGGCGGGCAGCTCAAGAGGTGGCTGGGGCCCCGCGGCCCGGCGGAAGTGGTGGCTCCCCAGCCACCAACCAGCGGCCATCGCCAGCACAAGCAACCCGCTCATGGGGAGCAGGGCAGCCCGGGTGGAGGGCAGCGCGAGCCATTCCATCCACCCCCTGAGCCAGCGCTCCCGATCAAAACGGCGCCGATCCCGCGACACCAGCTTCTCCCGGCGGCGGAGCGCCCGCTCCACCCAGCGCTCAAACGGCTTTTTCTTGGTGACCGCCATCTTGCGCTCCACCTCCAGCAGCTGACCCGGGGTGAGCTCCGGATTGAAGGTGGTGATCAGCTCCAAGCTCTTGATGAACATCTCCACCGCGCCCTCCCGCACCTGAAGGTCCTCCAGATCGAGGCTGTCCCAGTCGAGTTCGGGGTAGAAGCGCCGACGGTTGGCGTGGATCTGCTCTTCCGGCAGCTGGCCAGGCTCGCGGAGCCAGCGATCGGTGTTGGCGTCAAAACGTCGCCAGTACAAAAACGGGTTGAGATAAACCGTCTTGCTCCCAAACTGAATGGTGTCGTGCTGGAGACGACGCTGCAGCTGGGGATCCTGTTCGCCGGCAACAATTTGTGTCACGGGGCGTCAGACCAGATCAGGGAGCTGATGGTATCGGTGGGAGGGGAGGCTGACCAGCCCCGCCGAGCCGCCTCACTCCCACTCAATGGTGCCCGGGGGCTTGCTGGTGATGTCGAGCACGACGCGGTTGACCCCTTTCACCTCATTGACGATCCGGTTGGCCATGAGCTCCAGGAGGTCGTAAGGCAAGCGCGACCAGTCGGCCGTCATGCCATCTTCTGAGGACACAAAGCGAAGCACCACGGGAAAGGCATAGGTGCGTTTGTCGCCCATCACGCCCACGCTGCGGACGGGCAGCAGCACGGCGAAGGCCTGCCAGATGGCGTCATAGAAACCGGCCCGACGCACCTCCTCGCGCACGATCAGGTCGGCATCCCGCAGGATGTTGAGCTTCTCCGCCGTCACTTCCCCCAGGATGCGAATGGCCAGACCAGGGCCGGGAAAAGGATGGCGGCCCACAATCTCCTGGGGCAAGCCCAGGCTGCGCCCCACTTTGCGCACCTCGTCCTTGAAGAGGCGGCGCAAGGGTTCCACCAGCTTGAATTGCAAATCCTTAGGCAAGCCACCCACGTTGTGGTGGCTCTTGATTTTCACCGCGACCCGCTCTCCCGTTTTGGGATCCACATTGGTGCCCGCTGATTCGATCACATCGGGATAAAGGGTGCCTTGGGCTAAATAATCAAAAGGGCCGAGTCGCTTGCTCTCTTCCTCAAAAACACGAATGAATTCAGCGCCAATGATTTTGCGTTTCTCCTCGGGATCAACCACCCCGGCCAAACGGGAAATAAAGCGCTGGCGGGCATTGATATATTCCACCTGAATGTGAAAACGGTGATCAAAGAAATCCACCAGAAATTCCGGCTCACCCTTGCGCATGAATCCCTGGTCGATGAACATGCACGTGAGCTGATCACCGATCGCTCGATGCAACAAAAACGCCAGGGTGGAAGAATCCACGCCCCCTGAGAGGGCCAGCAGCACCCGCTTGTTGCCCACCTGGGCCCGCACATCGGCGATGGCTTCATCGATGAACGCGTCCGTGGTCCAGTCGGGGGAGCAACCACAAATGTGGTAGACGAAATTGCGGATCAACGCCATGCCATCGGTGGAGTGCACCACCTCCGGATGGAATTGCACCCCGTAGAGCCTGCGGGCATGGTGGGCGACGGCGGCGTCGGGGGTGTTTTCGGTGTGGCCCAGCCGCACAAAGCCTTCTGGCAGCGACTCCACCGAATCCCCATGGCTCATCCACATCGTGGAACCGTTCTCCACGTTGGTGAGCAGGTCTCTCGGATCATCCACATGGAACGGCGCCTTGCCGTATTCGGCCCGGCCCGCGGCCACCACCCTGCCGCCCAGCTGATGGACCATCAGCTGCATGCCGTAGCACACCCCCAGCAAAGGCAGCCCCAACTCCCAGATGGCGGGATCACAGCGGGGAGCGCCCTCCTCGTACACCGAGCCGGGACCGCCGCTGAGGATCAGGCCCCGGGGGGCCAGCTGGCGGAGCTCGGCGGCCGTGGTGGTGTACGGGAGCACGAGGGAATACACCTCGGTTTCTCGCACCCTTCGAGCGATGAGTTCCGAGTATTGGGAGCCGAAATCGAGGATCACAATCCCCGGCTTCCGACTGCCTTGGAGGGCCTCCGCCACGGGGCCGATGGGGGAGGTGTCCGAGGCCTGGCTCAGGGGGGCGGTGAGGGGGG
>JBKCPG010000251.1:0-2581 GCA_046309395.1 Cyanobacteriota bacterium
GCCCGAACTCCCGAGCAGGTGCTGGCGGCGCGGGTGAACAAGCCCACCCTCTCCCCCAACCTGGCGGTGCTGGAGCAGCTGCCGGGCAGCGGCATCCGGCGCCTGCTGGCGATCGGGGTGGGCTGCCAGATCCAGGCCCTGCGGGCCGTGCAGGACACCCTGCCCCTCGATGAGCTCTACGTGCTCGGTCTGCCCTGCGTCGACAACGTGAGCCGCCAGGGCCTGCAGACCTTCCTGGAGAGCGCCAGCCGCTCCCCGGCCACGGTGGTGCACTACGAGTTCATGCAGGACTTCCGCATCCACTTCCGCCACGAGGACGGCAGCGAGGAGACCGTTCCCTTCTTCGGGCTCGACACGCCCAAGCTGAAGGACGTCTTCGCCCCGAGCTGCCTGAGCTGCTTTGACTACACCAACGCCGGCGCCGATCTGGTAGTGGGCTACATGGGCGCCACCTTCGGCCGGCAGTGGATCACGGTGCGCAACCCGCGCGGCCAGCGGTTGCTCGATGTGGTGGAGGAGGAACTCGATCAGGCGCCGGTGACCAGCCGCGGCGACCGACGCCAGGCCGTGCAGCAGGGGATCGACGCCTACGACAAGGCCCTGAAGCTGCCGATGTGGCTGGCGGAGGCGGTGGGCTGGGTGGTCCAGCGCTTCGGCCCAGCCGGCCTGGAGTACGGCCGTTTCTCGATCGATTCCCACTTCACCCGCAACGCGCTCTGGCTGCGCCGCCACCACCCCCGGATCGCCGAGCGCCACATCCCCGCCTTCGCCCGTCGCATCGTGAGCCGCTACCGGCTCCCCTCCACGTGAGGATCCCTTCGTGACCCGCGCCTGCGGCGTGCTGCTGCACCCCACCGCCCTGCCCGGGCCTGCCCCCTGCGGCACCTTGGGGGCGGCCGCCCGCGACTGGATCGCGCTGCTCGCCCGCGAGGGCGTGGGCGTGTGGCAGCTGCTGCCCCTGGCCCCCACCGATGGCACCGGCTCCCCCTACAGCTCCCCGAGCGGCTCCGCCCTCAATGCCTGGTTGATCGACGTCGACGATCTGATCGCCGACGGCCTGCTGCTGCCAGGCGACCGCCAGGCCCTGCTGCCAGAGGGCGACCCCGGCCGGCTGGATCCGGCGGCCGCCAGCCGCCGGGCCGCCGCCGTGGGAGTGGCTCTGCGCCAGCGCTGGGCCGCCCAGCCGGCGGAGCGGCGCCAGGCCTTCGAGAGCTGGAGTCAGCGCCAGCGCGGCTGGCTCGTGGATCACTGCCGCTTCATGGTGCTGCGGCGCCTCCAGGACGGCAGGCCCTGGTGGGAGTGGCCGGGCGCGCTGGCCCAGCGCCAGCCCCGGGCTCTGCGGGCCCTGGCGGACAGCCAGGCCCCGGCGCTGCTGGAGGAGGCCCTGCTGCAGTGGCAGCTCCAGGTGCAGTGGGACCGGCTCCGGGGCCTGGCCCATCGCTGCGGCGTGCGTCTGGTGGGGGATCTGCCCTTCTACGTCGCCCACGACAGCGCCGATGTCTGGAGCCATCGCGGCCTTTTCTCCCTGCGCCTTGACGGCAGCCTGGAGCTGCAGAGCGGTGTCCCCCCCGATTACTTCTCCGCCACCGGCCAGCTCTGGGGCACGCCGGTGTACCGCTGGTCGCGCCACTGGCTGGGGGCCTTCCGCTGGTGGCTCGACCGGCTGGAGCGCCAGCTGGAGCTCTTCGACTTACTGCGCCTCGACCACTTCCGCGCCTTGGAGGCCTACTGGGCCGTACCCGGTGGCGATGCCACCGCCGAGAACGGCGGCTGGAAGCCTTCACCGGGTGGCCCCCTTCTGGCCCTGCTGCGTCGCCGCTGCCGCCGCCATGGCCTGCTGCTTGCCGATGGGCGCCTCCCCCTGATCGCCGAGGACCTCGGCGTGATCACGCCGCCGGTGGAGGCCCTGCGCGATCGCTTCGCCCTGCCGGGCATGAAGATCCTGCAGTTCGCCTTCGACGGCAACAACGACAACCCCTACCTGCCTGCGAACTACAGCGGCAGCCGCTGGGTGGTCTACACCGGCACCCACGACAACGCCACCAGCCAGGGCTGGTGGCACTCCCTCGACGATGGGGCCCGCCATCGGGTGGCGCAGGCGGTGGGCGCGGAGGTGCATGCGCCGGCCTGGCAGCTGCTGGAACTGGCCCTGGCCTCCTCGGCAGAACTGGCGGTGGTGCCGCTCCAGGACCTGCTGGAACTGGGGGATGAGGCCCGCTTCAACACGCCCGGCACCATCGAAGGCAACTGGCGCTGGCGGCTCGATCGCCCTGTGGAGTCCCTCTCCGGACCCCTCCTTGGCTACGGGGCGATGGCCTCCCGCTTCGGCCGTGGGGCCACCGGAGCGTCCGGGGGGTAGCGCCAGTTGCCGTCGCGGCTGACGGCGAGCGGTGCGCCCCGCCAGCGGCTAGCGGTGCTGCCCGGCGCCGGGGCCGGCTCCAGCGACAGCCGGAAGGGCGGCAGAACCGGCAGGCTGAGCCGCCCTTCCAGGTTCTCCAGCACGGTGGGCCCTCCCGTGGCGCCCACGAGCCGCACCCGGGTGGGACGGTTCAGGGTGAGCTCCAGCGTGCCGAGGGAGAGG
>JBKCPG010000252.1:0-9588 GCA_046309395.1 Cyanobacteriota bacterium
GTCGTCTCCCTTGCGCTCGCCCGTCGCCTCCGTCGCCGACTGTCCTGGAGTCGACTTGGGGTTGAAGGCTGGGGGCCGGGTGGAGCTTTCCCCCCAGGGCACCTCGAGAAACCGCTGGGTGAGTCCGTAGCCCAAGCCGAAGAGCAGTCCCAGGAGCAGCCATCGGGGCCAGCGAGGGGCTGGGGTGGCCCGGCGGGCCTTCCGTGGGCGTGTGCTGGGGGGAGGAGCGGTCTCCATGGGGAGAAACCTTGGGTGGGCCCATCTTGCCTTGGCTTTCGCGGCAGCGCCCGCTCGGCGCTGGTGTGGAGAGAAGATGGAATCAGATTCGTTTGTTGTGGTGTCGCGCCTTTGGTCTCCCGTCCCCGGTGGCGTCACGGCGCCGATCGGTTTTCAAGCCGCTGGCCTCACCGCTGGCCTCAAGGCCTCGGGTCGACCGGATTTGGCGCTTCTGCTGGCTCCTGAGGGAGCGGTGTGTGCCGGCACCTTCACCACCACGGTGGTGCGCGCGGCCTGTGTGGATCTCTGTGTGGAGCGGCTCGAGGCCTCCGGTGGCCGGGCCCGGGCCGTGCTCACCAATTCGGGTCAGGCCAACGCTTGCACCGGGGAGCGGGGGCTGGCTGACAGCTTGACCGCGACCGCGGCCCTGGCGCGACGGCTCGGGCTCCCGCCGGAGGAGGTGTTGATGTGTTCCACCGGTGTGATCGGTGTCCCCATTCCCATGGACATCCTGCTGGCTGGTTTGGAGCCTCTGGTAGAGGCCCTCAGTCCGGAGGGGGGGGGCTCCGCGGCTCGGGCGATCCTCACGACGGATCTGGTGGAAAAGCAGATCGCCCTGGAGGCTCCCTTGGGTGGACGAAGGGTGCGAATTGGTGGGATGGCCAAGGGTTCGGGGATGATTCATCCCAACATGGCCACGATGTTGGGGGCCCTGAGCTGTGACGCGGGCATGCCCCCCCAGGTGTGGCGAGAGATGGTGAGGCGGGCGGTGGCGCGCTCGTTCAACGCGATCACGGTAGATGGCGACACCAGCACCAATGACACCTTTTTGGCCTTTGCGGCCGGGGAGCCCCTGGCTTCCGAGCACTACGGGGCCCTGGAGGATGGCTTGACGGAGGTGGCCCAACATCTGGCCCGGGCCATCGCTCGAGATGGGGAGGGGGCCACGTGTTTGATCGAGGCGCGGGTGGAAGGAGCCGTCGATGGGGCGGCCGCCCGGGCCATCGCTCGCACCGTCTGCGGATCCTCTCTTGTGAAGTGCGCCATTCACGGCCGCGATCCCAACTGGGGGCGTATCGTGGCCGCCGCTGGCCGGGCCGGAGTGGATTTCAATCCAGAGGCCGTGGCCCTCTGGATTGGCGAGCATCAACTGATGGGCGCCGGCCAGCCCCTTCCCTTTGATCGGCCGGCGGCCTCGGCCTACATGCGGGAGCGGGCGACCGGGGCGTACTTGCGAGATGACACCGTGCTGATCCGCTTGGTGGTGGGCGGCGGCCCCGGAGTAGGCAGGGCCTGGGGGTGCGATCTCTCGGATCAATATGTGCGCATCAACGCCGATTACACCACCTAGGCCAGAGGGCCATGGTCGTAAAACGGCGGCCCGCCAGGTTCAAGCGACAGCCCATAGTGGAGAGGCGGGGCCTCCGTTCCGCGGAGGCGAGAGAGGAAAGTGTGGTGAGGGTTGTCCCAAGTCCACCGCTGTCCCGCAACTGTGATCGGTGCGCCGTTGGTCGCCCCCTGAGCCAGAACACTCCCCCGTCGTTCACCCCTACCTCTCGGCGCGGACCGAGACCCTCCATGAAACGGTTTTTTCTTCCCACTTTGCTCGCCGCCATGGCCGCCCCATCCTTGGTGGGCTTAGGAGCCTTTCCCTCCCAGGCCCATGGGCTCGCGGCGGGGGGGGCCTTGGGCGGCTTGGCCCACCCGCTGCTGGGTGTGGATCACCTCCTGATGCTTCTCGCGGTGGGCACCGCCGCCTCCCTGCTGTCGTCTCAACTCCTTTTCTGGGCCCTCGGCGGCGGATTGATCGGCGCGATCTGCGGCATCCAGCAGTGGAGCGTCCCCCTGGCGGAGGTCCTTGCCGCGATGGCCATCGTGGCTGTCGCCTCGATGGCCATCCTGGGGCGCGGCAAGTTAGGGGCGGATCGTTCCTTCCAACTCCTCAGCGGCGTTGTGGTTGGCACAGGGGTGGCGATCCACGGCCTCCTGCATGGGCTTGAGGCGCCTAGCCAGGGCGCCGACCTGTTGTGGTGGAGTGGAACCCTGATCAGCTCCGTGGCCCTCTGCGGGGGCACCACCTTGTCGCTTCGCCGCTTGCCCCGTCAATGGGGAAGAGCCGTGGCCCTGGCCGTGCTGCTCAGCGGCGGCGGCATGGTGTTGGCGTCGTGAACAACTAACGATGTTCGATCACCTCGCCAAGGGGGTAGCGCACCTTGGCGAGGGAGGCGTAACGATCGTCCGAATGTCGGTATCCGCACGCACAGACCACGGCTGATTGATAGGGCGTGTGCTCAAGAGCGAGAATGCGGTCGTAGTCGTGAGGGCTGAACCCTTCGATTGGACAGGTGTCAATGCCGAGCACGGCGGCACTGGTGAGCAAATTGCCAAGGGCGATGTACACCTGATTGGCGCTCCATGTGCCGATCATCTGGCTTCTGGGCCCATCGATCAAATCTTTGCGCATCAGCTCTCCATAACTGGCCAGGGTTTCCGGCGGCACGCCCCGCACCTCCGCCGTGCGGGCCAAAAGCCGACTCAAATCGTCTTCCGTCACCGTGCGCTGCCGGAGAAACACCACCAGATGGGAACAATCCGTGATCTGGGACTGATTCCAGGAGAAGGGCCTCAGTTCGGCTTTCAGGGATGGAGTGGTGATCACCAAGAATTTCCAGGGCTGCAAACCGTAGGAGGAGGCGGAGAGCACCATCACCTCCTCCAGAGCCGACCAGTGGTCGGAGGAGATGGCGCGCTCCCCGTCAAACATCTTCACGGCATAACGCCAGTGCAGGGCTTGAAGCAGCGAGCTGGCATCCATCTTCGACATTGAGGCGAGGAGATCACTAGGCATTTTCGCACTGTCTTTGTTCGCTTTACCCTGGAGTGATCCTTCACCTCTTCATCGCGGGGAACGCTGGTTTGTGGAGATGGGTTTGCCCCGCCGAATCGGGCTCACAGGAGGAATTGCCACCGGCAAAACCTCCGTGGCTCGTTTTCTCGTTGAAGACCATCACATCCCGGTGTTGGACGCCGATCGTTTTGCGCGGGAGGCCCTCGCTCCTGGCACGGAGGCCACCCAAGCCGTCCTCAGCCGGTATGGCCCGGCGGTGCTCACCACCCACCAGCCCGCCAACGAGGGGACTGGCCTCGATCGCGCCGCGTTGGCGCGTCGGGTGTTCGCGGATCCGGCCGAACGGAGGTGGCTGGAGCGGCTGGTGCACCCCATCGTGCGGGGGCGCTTCGCTCAGGAGTTGGAGTCGCTGGGACCCGTGCCCATGGTTGTTCTCATGGTTCCCCTTCTCTTTGAGGCCGGTCTGGAGCCCATGTGCACCGAGATCTGGGTGGTGGATTGCGGTGATGAGGAGGAGCAAGTCAGCCGGTTGAGGGCTCGCGATGGGTTGACGGAGGAGGAGGCCCGCCAGCGGCTCGGCGCCCAGTGGCCCATGGGGACCAAACTGGAGCGGGCCGACGTGGTAATTCACAATCGCGGAACTTTGGCCGATCTACGCACCGAGGTGGATCGTGCCTTGGCCTGGAGAGGGCCGGGCCGGAGAGTCAATGATGGAGGTCGCTGAGCCGGGTCACCAGACGTTCCCTGTGCTCTTCCAACTGTTTGATGGAGTAGAGCATCCATTCCAGCTCGATGCGCACATGGGCTGGAAGGTCGAGATCCAAGTAGGACCGGAGGGATTCCAGACTGACGTTCCCCCTGCGCAGCTCGGTTTCTAGGGCCTCCAGACGTTCGTTCATCCCGGGGTTGCCACTCATCCCTTCAGCCTCTCCAGGAGCAGGCGGTTCGCGAGCTGAGGATCCGCTCGGCCGCCCGTGCGCTTCATGAGCTGTCCAACAAAGAAACCCTGCAACTTGGACTTGCCGGAGCGGAAGGCCTCCACTTCCGCTGGATGGGTCGAGAGAAGTTCATCCACAATCGCCGTGATCGCCTCCGGATCGGTGATCATCCCCAGCCCCCTGGCTTCAATCAAGGCCCGGGGGGATCCTCCCTGGGCCAAGAGCTCAGGCAGGATCTCCTTGGCGATTTTTCCACTGATGACGCCCGCGCCGATGAGACTCAGCAACTCAGCCAGCTGGGCGGGCTGGAGGGGCAGATCGCTATAGGACAACCGTTGGGCATTCACATGGGCGGCGATGTCACCGCTGATCCAATTCGCCGCTGCCTTCGGCTCGGCGCCTGAGGCGACGGTGGCCTCAAAAAATTCGGCCATCGGCCGTTCATCGGTGAGGACGCGGGCGTCATAAATCGAGAGACCAAGGGTTTCCGCGTAGCGATGACGTTTGGCGGCGGGGAGTTCGGGCAACTCAGCCTTCCAGGCCTCCCTTTGCTCAGGGCTGACTTCAATTGGGCCAAGGTCGGGTTCTGGGAAATAGCGATAATCGCTGCTGCCTTCCTTGCTGCGCATGGTTTTGGTGAGCTGCTTCCCCTCGTCCCAAAGGCGCGTTTCCTGCTGGATCGCCTCGCCCGATTGAATGGCTTGGATTTGTCGCTTGATCTCATATTCACAGGCTTTTTGAATAGCGGAAAAAGAATTCATGTTTTTGATTTCCACTTTCACGCCGAATGGCGCGTCGGGCCCTTGGCGCACTGAGATGTTGACGTCACAGCGTAAAGATCCCTCCTGCATGTTGCCGTCACTGACCCCGAGGTAGCGCATGATCCGTCGAACTTCGGCCGCATATTCAGCCGCTTCTCGACCAGTGCGCAGATCGGGCTTGCTCACAATTTCCGCGAGGGCCACGCCGGCACGGTTGTAATCCACCAGGGAGTGACTGCTTCCTGAGAGCCTGTCGCTACCAGCATGCACTAATTTTCCAGCATCTTCTTCCATGTGCAGCCGTTCGATGCCGATTGTTTTGACGTATGTGTCTTTGCCTTTTTCAGCGACTTCCACTTCAATGGCCCCATCTTCGCCAATGGGTTCGTCGTACTGAGATATCTGATAGTTTTTGGGGAGATCAGGATAAAAATATTGTTTGCGGTCAAACTTGCTGTGACTCGCGATGCGCATGTTGAGGGCCAGGGCCGCCTTCACGGCATACTCCAACACCTTGGCGTTGAGCACGGGCAGAGTGCCGGGCAAGCCGCACACCAACGGATCAATTTGGGTGTTCGGTTCGGTCCCGAAGCTGGCCGCCGCTGGGCTGAAGATCTTGCTGGCGGTGGCCAGCTGGACGTGAATTTCCAAACCAATCACGGCCTCCCAGGCCGAAGGGCTGGTGGCGGACGGGGAAATGGACGACTGGGGAGATGTGGCGACGCTGGCCATGGAGGGGCGCTGACGAGGCGGCCGAACCGCCAGAGGGCTTCAGGGATCATAGGGAGAGCTGGAGATTCCCCCTCGCGTTGCCTCTGGCCACACTGAGACCTGTCGCATCCCGTACGCCATGGCGCCTGTCGTTCCAGATCCGGTGTTGGTCCTGGGCGGCGGCCTGATGGGTCTGACGGTGGCCCACGCGTTGGCTGTGCGGGGTGAAACCGTGGTGGTGCTCAGCCGGCGCCGGGGCGAGGCCGCGGGATTTGTGGCCGCTGGGATGTTGGCTCCCCACGCGGAGGGTTTGAGCGGACACCTGTTGGCTCTAGGGCAGGCCAGCCAGGCGCTAATCCCCAGCTGGGTGCGGGGCATCCAGACAGATAGTGGCCTTCCCTGCGGCCTGCGGGCCACGGGGATCGTGGTGCCCTTTCTCAGCCCAGCGGAACGGGATGCCTATCCCACGGCCATGTTTGGCGAAAGGCTGGATCGAGCCGGCTTGGAACGGGAGGTGCCCGGCATTGCCCCGCGGTGGGACAGTGGCCTGCTGTTTGCCAGAGACGGCCAAATCGATAATCGGCGTTGCCTGATGCGGGCTCTGGAAACCGCGTGTGTGCGTCGAGGAGTGGCATTCGAGGAGGGAACCGAGGTGGACGAGCTGCTCACGGGATCCTCCCCTGAGAATGAATTGGAGGGGCTGCGCGTGAGGGGGGCCGATGGTGAGGCGCGGCTCGTGCGCTGTCGGCGTGCCGTGTTGACCTGCGGGGCCTGGACAGGGAGGCTTCTTCCCCAGTTACCCGTGTTTCCCGTCAAGGGCCAGATGCTTTCCCTGCAGGGGCCTCGCCATGCCCTCCGCCGTGTGCTGTTCGGTCCAGGAACGTACATGGTGCCTCGGGATGACGGGCTGGTGGTGGTGGGCGCCACCAGTGAACCTGAGGCGGGCTTCCAGGGAGGCCTAACTCCAGCTGGTCAGGTGCGGCTCGAGGAGGGTGTGGCTTCGCTGCTCCCGAGGGCCAGCGCCTGGCCTCCGATGGAGCGCTGGTGGGGCTTTCGACCTTGCACGCCCGATGGGGGACCCCTGCTGGGGAAGAGCTCCATTGCAGGGTTGTGGTTGGCGACGGGGCATCACCGCAATGGCGTCTTATTGGCGGCCATTACCGCGCGATTGATGACGGCGGTGTTGGCTGAGCAAGAGGTGAACGCCGAAGATGCCCAATGGCTAAGCCAGTTTGGAGCTGAGCGGTTGGCTTCTCCTCCCCCCATATGATTGCCTGTTCCCACCACCCTGGGCCAAGGCATGGAGGGAACAGGAAGAGGGATTAACTTTCGATGCTGACTGTGTCGTGTTTGCCGGCCTTCACCTGTTGCCGCCAAAGACGCGCATAGCGTCCGCCGAGCTGAAGAAGTTGATTGTGGTTGCCTTGCTCGATGACACGACCTTGATCGAGAACATAAATCCGATCCGCTCCCACAATCGTGCTTAACCGGTGGGCGATGACAAGAATGGTGTGTTTGCGTTCAAAGCGATCAATCGCCTCCTGAACCAGCCGTTCACTTTCCGTGTCGAGAGCACTTGTGGCTTCATCAAGAATCAATAGATCCGGGTCGCGCAAGATCGCTCGAGCCAGGGATATGCGTTGACGTTGGCCGCCGCTGAGCCTGTAACCCCTTTCTCCCACTAAGGTGTCGTAACCCTCGGGTAGCTTATCGATGAAGCCAGCGGCCTGGGCCTGTTGAGCGGCGGATTGAATCGCCTTCATCGATGCCCCGGGAGTTCCGAAGGAAATATTGTCCGCAATGCTGGCGTTGAATAAAAAGGTATCTTGACTCACGACTCCGATTCGCTTCTGCCAGCTCGTGAGGTCGATGCCTCTTAAATCAGTCCCATCGATGGTGATTTCACCATGGGTTGGTTGGTACAGACCGGCTAGGAGATCCGCGATGGAGCTCTTCCCCGCGCCACTGCTTCCCACCAGAGCGATCGTATGGCCATGGGGAATGACGATGTTGATCGCTTCGAGGGAAGGGCTTTGGCCTGGGACGTAATACAGATCAACATCTTGGAGTCGAATCTCGTGGCACAAGTGTTGAAATGGGAGTCCATCTCTCGGGCGGAACTCCTTATCTTGAGGATTGAGAAATTTATTCAGCAAGGCCAAGAGTACCGCGTTTGATTTTTTGCGAAGGAGAATATCTGAAAAGGTTCCTATCGTGCTATTTAACCTTTGGAGAGCAATCACAAATGTCACCAAACTGGGCAAAATTCCTGTACTTTTCTGACCGAAGATCAGGATGCTCAGCCAGGCGATGATGGTGATCATGATGATTGGCAGAACCATCGTGATCGGTCCGTTGACGGAAAGTAAACGGACTTGCCGGCGTGCTGTTTGCTCTAATTTGTAGGTTTGCCGTTCCACTTCTTGGGCGGCTTCTTCAAGAAAGCCACTGGTATGCAGAAGCCGCAGGCCTTGGATGTTTTCTGTCATCCGGCTGGAGAGGGATTTGCTGATCTCCGTGGTCTCTTTTGCGTTTTCACCAACTTTTGGCAGAAGAACTCTCTGGATCAGGGTGGAGGTTCCTCCCAATAGAAATGCCGCCACCAGCAACCACGGAGACAGCCGAAGCAGCACGGTCAGGTAAGTGACCATGAGCAAAATGGTGGTCGTCAGTGAGCTGTAGGTATTGATTTCAGAAATCACGGCTTGGGGTCCCGAACCGTTGACGTATTGAAGTTCTCCTATTCTGTATCGACTTGCGCAGGAGAAACTATAGTTCAGGATTTGCCTGTGGAGTTGGGACTTCAGTTGCCGAGAAACACGATTCGCGAAATAACCAGTTGCGATCGATCCCAGGTACATGGCAAAACCCTGGATCAGTTTCAGGATGACAGCAATGCTCAGTAACCAGGTGAATGCCTGAAAAGTTGTGATGCCATGAAAGATATCAGCCAGCTTTGGAATGGCATTTAAGTAGGGTAATTTGCTGATGGATAGGGTGCCGGCAGTGGGTGTGGAGAGCACCTGGACTGCAAGAAACATCACGCCTAAGGTGAGGCCTTCGGCCGCTGCCTGAAGCAAGGAGCAAAAGAAAGTGATGGAAATTAATTTCCATTCCTTCTTGGCCGTCTGCCGAATCAATTGAGAGGATGGAGTTTGATCACGAGAGGATCGCAAAACTTTCGTGATCATCCGATGCAAAATTGTCGGGCTGAGAGTTGAGGCGGACAAGAAATTCCTAATCCTGTGCTTCCTATTGTATTTATAGCACCTTTCTGGAAACGTATTCCCCTGGAGTTGCCGGTTGCGGCATTCCCAAATACCAGTGGGATTAGGGCTGGTTCAAGAGGCGGCCAACCCTCCCCTAAATCTTGTCAGGCGCTCTCCACCCGCCAGGTTTGATCGGCTGGGCACCACTCACTCAGTTCGGCGGCCGCAAACCAAAGGCCAATTTCCTGAGTGGCCGTATCGGGACCGTCGGATCCATGAATCACATTGCGACCAATGTTCACAGCGAGATCCCCGCGAATGGTGCCCGGTGCGGCCTCCAGGGGCTTGGTGGCGCCAATCATCAACCTCGCCGCCGCGATGACGCCATCGCCCTCCCACACCATGGCCACCACCGGTCCACTCGTGATGAACTCGACGAGTCCGGAGAAAAAGGGACGCTCCCTGTGGACCCCGTAGTGGCTCTCCGCCAGCTCCCGGCTAGGAGTGAGCTGCTTGAGCCCGACCAGCTTGAAGCCCTTCCGCTCGAAGCGCCCAATGATGTCCCCGACCAGCCCACGCTGGACGCCGTCCGGTTTGATGGCGATGAAGGTGCGCTCAGCGGGCATGGGGGGGATATGCAAGGGAATGGTCCGGGACCATCGTCTTGTTTGGAGTGGTGTCTTGGCAAGGGTCGCCCCTGAGTTCTCCCCCCGCCGACTATGGTCGCTATCTCAGGTCTAGCCTTCAAGTGGTTGTCCTGGCCGCCATCCCATGACCGTTGCCCAGCCAGCGGGGGTCAACCGCTTGAAGGCTAGACCTGAGATAGCGACCATAGTCGGCGGGGGGAGAACTCAGGGGCGACCCTTGCCAAGACACCACTCCAAACAAGACGATGGTCCCGGACC
>JBKCPG010000253.1:0-6280 GCA_046309395.1 Cyanobacteriota bacterium
CCCCAACTACCGGCTTCAGGCCTGCCAGCGGCGCAACGCCGAACTCCTCAAGGGCGTCAAGCGCCTCCGCCTGCGTGACATTCCCTCCTGCTTTGCCTACATTCTTTGGGATGAGCGTGCCGGCCGCCTCACCACCGTGGCGGCCCAGCCATAGAATCAGAAGAAAATCCTAATCCAAAAAATAATACGTGATGTGAATCCCTTTGCCCACGTATTCATGTTTGTAACCGCCTTCGTAATAGGTGCCACGGTAGTAGGCGGGAATGGGCTTCGCGCTCGAACGATCTTTGATTTTCGCGTTGCAGGTTCTCACCTTCTCCGAAGCTTTTTTGCAGGAGCTTTCGTTGCGCATCACCCCATAGACGCTGTGGTCGGCAAAGGTCACATCATCAAACCACTCCTTCCCTGGTGAGGGTGTTGCAGAGGCAAAGGTGACGGCGCAGTAGTCGCGCCTGCCGTTGCGTTCGCAGTTGGGGGAATACTGCGCCTTCGCGGCGGCGCTCGCCAGGGTGCCAGCCCCCAGGAGGAAGGCACCAAGCAGGGCACGCAAGGGAAACATGGTGAGGTGACGAAAACCACAGGGCCGGTCGCGCCGGGAGGTCCGGGCGGCTCTAACCCTAGAAAGCAACTTAGGATCAGTTGATCTTTCCCGAGTGGCATGCCCCTAAGCGCGGCCCCCAACGGTCAACAGGTGCGGATCCTCTCCCTCCCTAGCAACCCCGCCCTGGAGCGGCGCCTCCAGTCCATGGGCATCAAGCCCGGCAGCGAGCTGGAGGTGATTCGCCGCGGATTCCCGGGGGGCATTCTCCATCTGGCCCGCGGCATGCTCGAGTTCATGCTTCGCCAAGACCAGGCCCACGACATGACCGTGGCCATCATTCATCCCATGCCCTAGGGGAAGCCCAACCCAGAGGCGACAACCGCTGGGGGGACCAGGCCGTTGAACCGGCGGCCCCGCTCCCAGGAGCCCTGGCGCCTCAGACCAGGGATTGGATGAGCAGGCCCCCCTGGTACACCAAAAACGCCATCAGCCAGGCCAGTCCTAGCGACCACCCCAGGGACGTGAGGGCAAACCTCCGGCTTTTCGATTCCTTCAGCTGGGCCGCGATCGTGCCCAGGCATGGGATGTACAGCAGCACGAAAGTCATGTAACTGAGGGCTTGCAGGGGGGTGATCGCCGCTCGCACGCTCCCAGCCAAGTGGGTTTCGGACGTGCGATAGATCACCGCCAAGGCCCCCAGCAGGATCTCCTTGGCGATGAACCCGAAAAACAACGACACGCTCAGATCGGGATTCAACCCCACGGGCCCCAGCAGGGGATGCAACATGGTGCCGATTCCCCCCGCCAGGGTTTGCCGACCGGCCTCCGCCGCTCCGGGGGGCAGATGGGTGAGAAGCCAGATCGCCGTGGCGCCAAAGATGATGAACACCCGGGTGGTGACAAAAAAATTCAGCATGGAGGTCCAGCCTCTCCGCACCACGGTCTTCAGGCTGGGGGATCGATAGGGCGGTAACTCCAGCACAAAGGCCTCCTGGCTGGGATAGACCCGCTTGAACACCAGCCCCGTGATGATCGCCGCCGCGAAACTCAGCACATAAAAGCCAAACAACACCAGCCCCGGCGCCCACCAGGGCCGCTGGAAAAACACCCCCACCAGGGGGTGGAGCAGCACCCGGTCGACCGACCGGGAGCGGCGGCGGATGGCGCCCTCTGGCAACCGCACAAACCGCGCCACCAGATCCCGCTGGCGGGCTTCCAGGGCTTGCCCTTCCTCTGGAGGTGAACTCTCGCCTGGCCCGCCTTCCTCATCCAGCGATTCCCCCAGGCGATGGAGCGCTTGAATCAAGGCCTCCATGGTCGATCTGGATGCCGAAACGCCGTGCCTCATCACTCATGTTCAGCGCCACCACCACCGGCAGCCCGAGGGCTTGAATCCGCGGCAACAGCCTCAGCTGGCTGGCGATCTGGCTGGCGTTGAGAACAACCAGCACCACATCAGGGGGCCTCTGGCGCAGAAACCGCTGCACCTGCGCCTCATCTTCACTGCTGCCGGACAGGTCCTGGATCCCCGGCAAATCCACCAATTCATAGGGCGTGCCCTGGCGATCGGCGGGCAAGGCCCCCCTCTCCAGATCCATGGTGAGCCCGGGCTAGTTGGCAATCTGGGCATTGCCGCCGGTGAGCGCGTTGTAGAGAGTGGACTTGCCGGTGTTGGGCATTCCCAAGAGGGCCACGATCACCTGGCCTGTTGCCGTTCGGCCGCGGCCCGAGTGTCCACCGTGACAGGAGCGCTTCACACGCTCAATCAGCCGCGCGGGATGGCTTGAGCGTACCGCGAGGCCCGGGAATCAATGGGGGGATGAGGATGGGGGCGTGAAGGGCGCGCGGAGGCGGATGCGAGCGGAAACCTGTCCCTCCGGGTCGACCCCCTCAAACGTGGGCGGCAGCCACACCCGCACCACCATCAGCAAGGCCGCCGTGGCCAGAAACAAGCACACCGCGAAAATCTGTTGCCAGTCGGTTTCCAGCACCCCTTTGACAATCACCTCACGCAGGACTGAGACAATGGCGATTTCCACGGAAACGCCAATCGAAACCCGCTGTTCCTGGAGATAAATGATGAGCAGCCGAAACAGCTCAACCAAAATCAAAATAAACAGGATGTCCGCCGTGATGGCGTGAAACTGGGGAGTGGAAAACAAGGTGGAAAAAATCGCCTTCAGCTGGAGGGCCATCACACAGAACAGGCCCATGCACAGGGACACGGCGATGAGATCCTGCACCGCCTCCAGCGATTGAACGATTTGCGGACGGCGAAACAGCTGATACCAGGGAATCACTTTGCCGGGGAGAGGGAGCAAATCCGGTGGATCGGCGCCCAAGAAGGGGTCGATTTTTGGGGGCGGCACGGTCATGGTGATCCAGGGAAAAATTATGTTGAAAAGAGCGTATGCCGCGCGGATGAAATGGTCAATACGCGATCGATTCAACTCCCTGATTGCCGGCATTGGCGAAAGCTACGCTTACGCCGCCCCGTTCCGGCCCAAGATGGAGTAAGCGGTGCGTGCGCCACGATGGAGAACACCAGTTCCGAAGCCTCGCCAGAGCCCCTCGATCTGCCAGCGGGGGTGCACTCTCTCTGTGCCTGTGCTCGCTCGCGCCATGGCTGGTTTTGCGACGGAGCCCACTTGGGAACGGGACGGGTGGCCTATGAGTTGCGCCTCGACACCCCCTCCACCGTTTGGCTCTGCCGCTGCGGTCGGTCTCGGCGCTACCCCCTCTGTGATGGTCGTCATGAGCGCCCCGCTCGACGGCGTTGGTGGCCCTAGGCGGAGGCTTTCACCGAGGTCAGCTCATTGCCGATCACCAGCCGCAACAGGATCGGTGCCAGAAACGTGGTGCCAATCACCATGAGCAGGATCGCCGCCTCCAGGGCGGGGGTAAGGATGCCGGCCTGGCTCCCCAAGCCGAGAAAGATCAGGCCCACCTCCCCTCGCGGCATCATCCCCAGCCCCACCACCAAACGGCTGGTGGGTTCCTGGCTGAGATAGCTCCAACCGGCGGCCACCTTGCCGGCGATCGCCACCGCGAGCAGAAACCCCGCGACGATCAATCCCTCCTGGTTGGCCGGGTTGAAGGGGTTGAGCACGGACAGATCCATGCCGGTGCCGATCAGCACGAAAAACACCGTGGCAAAAAGGGCCACCAGGGGTTTCACCGCCTTTTCGATGTCCGCGGTGTGCCTGGAGGCGCTCAGGATCAGTCCGGCGGCGAAGGCCCCCAGGGCCGCCTCCAGGCCAATGGCCTGGGCGGTGAAGCAGCACAGGGTGAGCACCAGGAAGCTGGCCACCGCCACATCCCCCGGGGCCCTCAGCCGATCCACCACCCAGTCAAAAAGAGGAGCCGCGGTGCGGCTCAACACCAGGGCCACCGCCACGAAGGCCACCGCCGCGCCGCAAAGCCTCAACAGGGGCCCCACGTTGATGGAACCGCCCCCCACCATGGCCACCACCACCGCCAGGATCACGATGCCGAGGATGTCATCCAGCACGGCCGCGCCAATCACGATCTGGCCCTCTCGGCGCTTCAGCCAGCGCAATTCCCCGAACACGCTGGCGGTGATGCCGATGGAGGTGGCGGTCATGGCCGCCCCGGCGAACACCGCCGGGATCAGGGGCACATGAAACAAATAGAACAGGCCCGCGGTGCCCATGGCGAAGGGCAACACCACGCCAGTGAAGGCCACCGTCGTGGCCTGCCCACCCACCGCCACCAATTCATCGAGCTCGCTTTCCAGGCCCGTGAGAAACAGCAGGGCGAAGAGCCCGATCTCGGAAATGGCCTCCAGGTTGGGGAAGGTGCGGGTGTACACCTCCCGTACCGCCTCCGGGGCGATCCCCGCCAGGGAGCCCACCAGGCCCACCGCTCCGTCGCTGACCTGGGCCTGCACATCCGGGGGCACGATCAGATGAAGCCCAGAGGCGCCCACCAGCACCCCAGCCACCAGCTCTCCAAGGATGGTGGGCAGCTTCAGACGCACCGTGAGCTCGGAGATGGCGCGGGCCGCGATGAAAATCACCACAAAACAACCCACCTGCAGCAGGGTTTCGGTGACCTCGAGCTGGTGCGGGCTGACCGCCGTCGAGATGGGCGGAATCACAGGCATCGACCGGCGTGGTTGGCGTTCAAACTACAAGAACCACCTGAGGGCTCCGTGGTGTGGATCCTTAGCCGCCAGCCAACTCAAACAGGCTGAGCTGCCCCGGGCTCTCCCGGCGCCGCGACCGGCGGGCGACTCCCGCCCGGGGCGTGGTCAGGCCGGAGCGGCGTGAGCCGTGGCGTTCCTGGATGGCCTCAGCCCGTTCCCGAAAACCCGCTTCCTTTCGCACCCCCCACACCCGCTCCCGGGCCGCCCGGGCCGCCTTCAGATGGTCGACTAGGGGGGCGGGATAGTGCACCCCCAACTCACAGCCGGCGGCCGTCCGCTCCGCGGCGTCCATGGTCCAGGGGGTGTGGAGATGGGTGAGGGGCACGCCCCTCAGTTCCGGAACCCAGCGCCGCACGAACTCTCCGGCGGGATCGTGATCCAATCCCTGCTTCACCGGGTTGTAGACACGCACAGTGTTGATTCCCGTGGTGCCGGCTTGCATCTGGCATTGGTTCCAGTGGATGCCGGGTTCGTAATCCACAAACCGCCTGGCCAGCACGAGGCCGCTGTCGCGCCAGTCGATCCAGAGGTGATAGCTGGCCACCGCCATCAGCAGGGCCCGCATGCGGAAATTGATCCACCCCTCCGCCTGGAGGGCCCGCTGACAGGCATCCACAAAAGGCAGACCCGTGCGGCCCTCGCTCCAGGCCGCCAGCAGCTCGGGATCGGTTTGCCGCAGGCCCCGATAGGCGGGGTGCGCCTCGCGAAACTCCAGCTCCGGCTCGCTCTCCAGCTTCTGGATGAAGTGGCAACGCCAGTGCAGTCGCTCCTCAAAGGCCTTGGGCCCACCCAGGCGCCGACTCGCCCGCACCACCTCCCGCAAGGAGAGGGTGCCGAACGCCAGATGGGGAGACAACCGGGAGCAGGCGGTGGGCGCCGTCAGGGGACTCGACAACCCTTTCACGTACCCGCGGCCCCGGTCGTTCAAAAAGCTCTCCAGCAACCTCAGGCCGGCCTGACGGCCCCCCCGTTGGCGGTTGGGGCAGGGATCCAGTGGCAGCCCCAGATCCTCCGCCGTGGGCAGGCCCTTGGCCGGAAGCGGCTCCAAGGCGAGGTCGCGGGGGAACTCCAGCCGGGCCGGGGCCGCCAGGGGCTCCTGGCCCATCCGCTCCTCCCAGCGCCGGGCCCAGCCATCTCGTTCCTTCAGGCCCCTCACCACCCCGGACTGGGGAAACTGGCGCCAGGGAATCCCCTGGCTTCGGCACCAGACCGCCAGCTTCCGGTCGCGGGCGTAGGTCCAGCCATTCCCGGTTTCCTCATGGCTCCAGAGGCCGGCGATGGGGATGTGGCCCCCCAGCTCGGTCAGCACGCCGATCACCTCCCCCACCCGCGCCACCCGGGGCGCGCCCAGGGCGGCCAGATCCTCCCGGAGCTCCAGAAGCGACTCCTGGGCGAAGGCCCACTGGCGGGCCGAGGCGTCGGCTTGGGCCCAGAGTCCCGGTTCCACCACCACCAAGGGCACCACCGGCCCCCGCCGCGCGGCCTCGACCAGGGGCCGGTGGTCGGTCACCCGCAGATCTCGCTTGAAGAGAACGACCTGGCAAGGCTCCATGACCGGGGAGCCTAGGGAG
>JBKCPG010000254.1:0-10831 GCA_046309395.1 Cyanobacteriota bacterium
GACATAGGATTTCTTGAGTTTCGCGGCTTCCTTCTCGAAGCCGTCCGGGTCTCCCGCGAATTGCTCGGCCAGCGCATCCAGGCCGGATTGCATGGCGGTGTTGGCGCGGTAAGCGCCGGTTTTCAGAAGCGCCTGGTCATAGGCCGCGCCCTGCGGCGTGCCGTCCTGGCGCAATTGCAGGGGTTTCACATCGGGGATTTCCACGGCAATCGCCGCGCTCTTGCCGCCGCCCGCCAGTTCCTTCGCGAATGAAAGCCGGTTGGAAAATCCATGGCCGCCACGCGGGTTATCGGCGCTCCAGCCCTGTGGCCGCTCATAGCCGATGAAGGCCGCCACCGCATCCTCGAGGGTCGATGCTTGCCGCAACGCATTGGCGGCGCCGGCTTCGGTGGTGGTCAGCTCATGCTGCACGAAGGCGAGCTGCGTCGTCCAGTCATGCCAGTCAGTGCCGCGCTTGGCCGCGAAATCCACCAGCCTCGCCTTGCGCTCGGAGTGCCACTGCGCCAGGCCCACGGAGGTGCCGGGGTCATTCGGGTTCTTAGCCGTGGTGTTCAGCCCGCTTTCCTGAATGAGGTTGCCCACGATGGCCGCCGCCTGCACCGGCGTCCAGCCCTGGCCTTCGAAAAAGGCCTTGGCCGCCGAGGCCTGCCCGCGCGTGCCTTTGGGCATCTCCGGCGCGGCGGTCACCTTGGGCATGCTCACACCGGCGGCGGCATCCGCCGCGCCCTGGGCGCCCGCGCTGTCAACCGCCTTCGCCAGTGCGGCGTCTTCTCCGGCCTTGGCAAGCCGCGCCAGCGATTGGCCCACGGCGGCAATGGCGCGACCTGCCGCGATGGCCATCTCGCCATTGGGTGATGGCAGGTCGGCAAAATCGCCCGCCACATTCGCGCGCAGGTCGAAGGTTTCGATAGGCTGTGAGCGGCGCGCGCCGCGCCGGGCAATGCCGATGGGGTTCATCAGGTCAATTTCAGAAGCCATCAGCCAGCAAGCCCCCCAAGTCCCTGTGCGGCCGCCGCGAAGGCGTTCAGGAAGCCTGTCTTCTTGGCGTCCTTGGCCATCTGGCGGTACATGGCGCGCTGCGCCAGCAATGTCTGGCGGCGGCTTTCCGTCATGGCGCGGTCGATGGAGATTTCCGATGTGGCGCGGCTTTCCGCCGTGTCGCGGGCTTCCTTGGCCACGCCGCCCGAAAGGTCGATGCCAGCCGCGGCATAGTTCACATCGCTTTCACCCACGATGCGCCCCAGCTCCCGCTTCATGCGGGTGGTGCGCTGTAGGCCCTGGATGCGTTCGTTCTCGGCCTCCATCTTGCTTTGCCACGCCTGGTTCTTGTAGGCCGCCGCCTGGGCATTGGCCGCGCCCATGGAGGCCAGCACGCCGCCCACCGTGGCCAGGCCTGAGAGAAGGCCAGAGGCCGAAAACAGGCTGCTGCCCGCTGAGGCCACCGCGCCGGTGGCGGCTGCTGCCGCGCCACCCGCCGCGCCACCGGCCCCGGCCAGCCCTCCAAGCATGGGAAGAATGAAAGTCATAGCTTCGCCTCTATTGAAACTGATTTGACGGTCAGCCGTCCTGGCCGGGTTTGCGTGATGGTGATCTGCGGCAGGTCGCTCCAGCCCTGAAGGCCGCTGATCTTCACCGTGCCGCTCACGCCCTGGGTCAGTTCCGGCTGGTCAGCCAGCACTGTGCCGTAGCGGGTCAGGTCCACATCACGCGCCGGGCCGCCATTGGCCGCTATCGCCAGGGAGGTGGTGTCCTCGATCTCCACATGCAGCGTGTGAATGCGCCCTTTCCGCTTCACCACAATGCCCTCGCCACGGGTTCTGGGCAGCGGCAGCGTGGTTGCCACGGGCGGCGTCCAGGTGCCCACCGTGATGCTGCTGGCGGCAATCGGCAGGGTGATCTGCCCGCCGCTCACCGTGAAGGGGCCGAACACATGGCCATCGGCCAGCGCCCACACCGTGAAGCCGTTCAGATGCGAAAGCCCGCTCACCGTGGCCGAGGCCGGCGCATTGGTCACCGTCACCGCCGCGTCCAGCAGAAGTCCGGCCTCGAAGCGTTCCAGCCGCCGCGAGCCGCCACGTTCCGTCACCACGGCCAGCTCGTTCCGGCCATTGGCGTTCACCGCCTTGAAGGCGCAACCGCTGTTGACGCGGGCGAAACCGGTGATCTCCTGCTCGCGCAGTACATAGGCGATGTTCAGCGCGCCAGAGCCATTCAGCACCGCAATCTGGTTGCAGGCCTGCTGATCGGCCTTTTTCCGCGCCGCCAGGTCAATCACCCCATCGACAAGGTGATAGGCCAGCAAGGACATGTCGAGCGACACATAATTGCCATCCGTGTCGGTGTAGCGCATCTCGCCGATGAAATCGCCGGAGGAATGGCCATAGACCGCCGCGCCTTCATTCTGGATCACCGGCACGCCCGCCGCGATGCCATGGTCGGAAGCCGGAATGTGCTTGGGCGGTTCGGTTTTCTTCAGCCCATCCTGCGATCCGGCGATCCAGTAATTCGTGTTGGAGGTCATGATCAGCAGGAAGGTGTTGTTCACAATCCGGCGCACCGCCTCGCCGCCGGGAATGTCCAAGATGGCCACGAAACTGCCATTGGCATCCTTGATCTTGGACGTGTAATTGAAATACTCACCCGAAAGCGAGGCCATCCAGCTGCCGGGCAGGCTTTTCAGGCCGCCCATCAGCAGCCGTTGCTGATAGAACGTCCCGCAGCGCGGCCAGCCGCGCGATGCTGAGATGATATCTTCTCCGGGCGCCACGCCGGCCGTGGCTTTGTAAGTCAACACGGCGGCATCGGCCTTGTTTACACATCGTCCGGTAAGCGCCCAGTCATCGCCCAGATTGCCGGTTCCTGAAAAGGTCACCCGCACGTCTATTGAGCCGGTGCCAGCTACCACACTGTAACCGCTCTTTAGCAATCCCAACTGGTTGAGCGCCGTGCTTACACGCGCGGCGTTTACAGTATTGCTGTCGTCATATCTGATCTGCAGTGTTTCGACGCCATTCAGCGTCAGCGTATAGACGCCCACGGTCACGTCGCTGTTACCGCCTGCGCCCCACTCCAGACCGGAATACTCAATTTCCCACACCGCCGCCACGCCATTGGTATAGGTCGCGCCATAATCATAGGTCGGAATATTCGTCAGCGGCGCCGCCCCGGCGCTGAAGCTGTTGCCTGACGGGTTGAACAGCGCGCGTTGCGGGGCAACGTCCTCATGGAATGTCAGCAGCGTGTCCAGCGCCTGCGCATGGTCCATCTGGCGGGCCTGCGTCTCGCTATAGGGGTGCGAATAGCTGGTGATCATGGCGCTCTGGCCCCAGGCCTGCGCCGTCGATGCGCCATAGATGATGTCGAACGCCGTGCCGTTATTCGCCTGAAAATCCACCAGCCTTGCGGCGGTGGAAAGCGTGGTGCCGATGTGGCGCAAGCCCGCGCGTATGGCGAAGCCGCCTTGCGGCAGGGCTTCCACATTCTGGGCATAGGCCAGCCCGGTGTTGAAGTATTTCAGTTCAGATCGTTCATGGAGGCGCGGCCCCAGTTCGAGGCTGTTGAACACCGCTTGCTGGCGCGCCGCCTGCCCGCTCATGATGCGTTCCAGGCCACGAGCAGCGGGTTGGAGCCTTCCGGCAGCCGCCGTGCCGGGGTGTTGCGGCCATCGGCTGCCAGCGCCGCGCGCATAAGCCCGCCGCGATAGGCCTCGGAGGGCGTGCCGAATGCCTTCTGGTGCAGGTCCTGCGCCATGCCGCTGTTGCCGGTCAGCAGCTCGCAGAAGCCAGCCGCCACGGCATGGATCACGGCCGTGCGAAACACCGGGTGCCAGCGCCCCGGCAGCGAGCGCCACGTGTATTGCGCATAAAGCGGGTTCCAGTCCGAATGAACACGGTCTTCCTCGTCATACTCGAAAGCCTGGATCGCTGAGCCGGGAACCGTGGCATCGGCCAGCAGCCGGTCCGGCAGGCCGATCCTGTCGGCGGGCAGCTGATGCACATAGCCATAGCCCAGAAGCGAGGTGACGCTGGCCAACAGCGCGCATTGCCCGGTGCGCCGCGAGAAAGACCATGGCGCCAGGCCCAGGCACAGTTCCACAATCGGGTCATAAAGCATTTGCGCGGCCTGGCCGCCCGGCATTTCATCGCCCATGCTCTGCAACGGGTCGATGGAAAGCAGCGCGCAGGCGGCGTTCACAATGTCGATGTCGGCGGTAATGGGCATGTGTCCTCCGGCCTATGAGAAACCGGAGCGGCCGAGGCCGGGCCGCTCCGGCCGTCCGCGCCGCCCGGGTATGAGTACGGGCGGCGCGATCTCGTTACGTCCAGCCGGCGCCTGTCACGGCGGCGATGGTCACGGTGGTCGCGGTCACCGCTGTCACCACATACATGCGCGCCAGCGGCGTGCCGCCGATGGCCGTGGTGGCCAGAATGATGTCGCCCACCCGCATGTGCTGCGCCTGGGCATTGAAATAGTTGGCCGCAATGATGGTGGCGTGCGCATCGGTGGTCACGTAGCCCCAGAAATTCGTGGGCTGCAGCGTTCCGCTGGTGCCCAGCTGATAGAGGCGGTTCAGTCCTTTGACTTCGAACGGCATGGAAGTGTTCTCCGGTTTGAATTGAGGGCAGGCGCCGGGCCGCCGTCATGGCGGCCCGGTCACGAGGCGTTAGTTGAGCGCGATGGCAGACACGTCGGTCTTGATGCGCAGCCGCGCCAGGCCTTCGGGCAGCAGGCACACCGCGGCGCCTTCGGCTTCCTGCCGGAGTGACCATTCGCCATAGGCGTTGTCCCAGTCGAAGGTGCTGCGCAGGTTTTCGCCCACATTGTCGCACCAGCCCGCGGCGGGCTTGTGCCACAGGAACAGGTCCGCGCGGTTGGCCGCCGGCACCGGGAAGTAATCATCCGGCAGCAGCACCCAATTCACGAAGTTCCAGGTTTTGGCCTGCGTCCGCTGGCGGAATGGCAGGTCGGGCCCCACATAATCGGAGCTCGAAAACTGCTTGAAGCCGCTCAGCAGCTGCCAGGCCAGGGCATTCAGCGCGCCGTAGATTTGCCCGTCAGCCGGGATCTTCGCGTTGCCCATGAAGCGGGCGATCAGCAGCATCACCTGATCGATGCCAAGCGCGGCCGCGCCGGTGTCGAGGAAGCTGTTTCCCGCTGTCGGCGCATTGGCGTTCAGCAGATCCATCAGTTCCTGGTCCACCGCGCGGCCCAGCGCCATGGCGCCCGCCTGTTGCAGGCTTTCCTTCTCGTTCACCGTCTGGCGCACCATGTCGAACTGGCCGACGTAATCGAAGGTTTCCCAGGTCTGAAGCGTGGCGCTCCGCATTGACTTGGCGATGTTGCCTTCGCTGGCGCGAATGTGGCGCTGCTTCTTGCGGGCCACGGTGGAGCCATGGATCGGCCAATAGGCCGTCGAGCCTTCAATCTTGTTCTCGGGCATGAACATGCCCTTCAGAAGAAAGCCCTTGTTCTGGTAGATGTGGGTGACGCGGCTGTTGTACTGCTGCACATAATGTGCATCGGCCTGAATAGTCATTTGGATTGCTCCGTTGATGAGGGTTCACGTTCATCACCGGGTTGGATAGACTTGCCGCGAAGCCGGGCCTGGTAAGGTAAACCGGCGGCGGCGGAGGTCCGCCCCCGTGCCTGGGCGTGGAAACTAATCGGGCCGGATGCCCGTCAAGGCATCCGGCCCGGCTGTTCCGGCACGCTGGGGGCAATCAGCGGCGGTTCAGCTGCTCCAGCGGCAGCGCGCGCCAGCCATCCTCATAGCGCTGGCGGAAGGCCTTATCGAATTTCGAGGAGGCCGGATCAAAGCGCGGGTCATTCTGCATCGCCTCGAGCTCGGCGCGTGTCAGCGCGCCAGGAGTTTTGCCACCCAGCCGGAAGCCGTCACCGCCGCCCGCCCCTTGCAGCTTGCGCAGCAGCCCGAAGCCCGAGGCATTGAGAAGCAGGCTTTCGAGCTCGATCTGCTCGTCTTCCGTCAGCTTCAATTGCTGGCCGGTGTTGGCGGCCCAGGCTTGCAGTTCGGTCTGCGCCTGTTCGATGGCCGGGGCGGCCTCGGCCCCGGTCTTTCCCAGCATCTTGGCCATGGCGTCCAGCTCGGCCTGCGGCGAATAGGGCTTTGGCAGCTTGCCGTCCTTGGCGAGCGGGCCGAACACCTCGTTCAGAATGGCGTTTGCCGTCTTCACCGGCAGCCCGAACTTGTGCGCCACCGCGCGGAAATTGGCCAGGGCCGGGTCATCGGCATTGCCGAACCACGGCTTGATCTCATCCGCGAATTCGAATTTGTAGTCATCCGCCGATTTGCCAACCGGCCCTTGAGCCGATTGCTTTTCCTGAAAACCGCGAAAGCCCTTATAGACTTCCGCCAGCGTGGCTTCGGCGCTGTCTTTCAGCATGTGCTCAGGAATGCCCAGCGTCTTCCACACGGGCAAGTCGCCACCCGTGTTACCCGTGCCGCCCGCGCCACCCGCACCTTCTCCCGTGCCACCCGCGCCACCCGCGCCGCCTGGCGGCGGTGTTTGCTGTCCGCCACCTGGCGGCGGGGCTTGTTTATCTGCCATGGTTCATTGCCTCTTGATTTGCGGGCGGCGGCCTATTCCGCCACCCCTTCCCGGGCCAGCTTCACCAGCTGCACCACGAGTTCCTTGCGCGCGTTCTCCGCCACCAGCTGTTGCAGCGCGATATCGGATGGCAGGCCCATGCCCGCCACATCCGCATGGCTGCGGAACGTCATGTCCAGCAGCGCCTGAAACAGCACCTTGCCGTCATCACTCGCCAGCACCCGCGCCACGGCGGCGGCCACCGGCTTGCGCCGCGCATCCTTCAGTTGCCGCGCCATGTTCAGCGCCTTCACCCGGTCATCGGTGAGCGAGAACAGGTCTCTGAGCGTGGCGTCACCGCCAAGCCCCGCCATCAGGTCGCTGATTGAAACGTCAATGCTGGTGCCGCCATTTGAAGCGTCAGTGCTCATGATGCCATGCCTAACGCGCTGGCCATCATCTGGGCGGTTTGCGCCTGGGCCTGCTTCTCGGCAATCTGCTGGCGTTCCTCGGTCGTGGGCCGCACATCCTCCGGCACCATCAGCGCCTCGGCCACATGCGCCAGCGCCTTGTCGCGATGCACCATCTGGTCCACCATCTGCGGATTGTCGGAATAGACCGCGTTCACGATCTGGAAATACTGCATGATGCTCTCGCTGCGCATCTGCTGGCGCGCCATGGCCATGGGCGAGCGCACTTCCACCCGCAATATGAAATCATCGATGTTGATCTCGCGGCCCAGCAGCCCAAGGTCATAGGCGATTTCCACACAGCGCTTCACCAGCGGCACCACGCCCTCATGCACCAGCCGCCCGAAAGCGCCCACGTCATCAAAGGCGATCTGCTTCACCCGCTCGATGATCTCTGTGGGGCTCCGCACCGCGCCGGTGTCGGGCGGCAGCGCCTTGTCGTTCATGGCGCTTTTCACTTGCATCTGAAGCTTGTCGATGGGGATGCCGGCAAGGTCGATGCGCGGGTCCGGAAAGCGCATCACGCTTGGCCCCAGCACCCCGCCATTGCGCGCCACCTTCCAGAACACGCCCGGCTGCAAGGGGCTATTATCGGGGTTGAACACACCATCATCGATCGCCGTGTAAATGCCCAGCATGGCGATGGCCGCCGCCTGAAGCATGATCTTCTGCGCCACATTGAGCGTGCGGATCGCCGGCATGGCCAGCATCAGCACACCACGGCCATAGACCTCGCCCGGCACGCGGAAATAGCGCGGCGTCACCCATGGGCAGGTGCGGCTCGTGGTGGTTTCGATGATCATGTCCTGATTGCCGTCACACCAGGCATGGCGCACCCAGCGTTCGGTTTTCTTGTCCCACACCGTGTCCTGATAGAGCGTGATGGTGCCTTCGGGCGTCTTGTCTATGCGCTGCCGCAATTCATCGGAAAAGTTACCGTTCGGGAATTCCTCGGCAATGGCGCGCAGCGGCCATTTGCGCTCCCAGAACACGCCGGTGATGTCATTGAACGGACCATTTTCAAACATGATCTCGTCCATGGGGGCCACCACGAAACGGCAGGGCTTGGCCTGAGTGCCTTTCAGCACCAGAAGCGCGGTGTTCCCCGCGCACAGGTCAATGCCCATTTCGGCTTTGGCCTGCTCCCATTCGCCCGAGAGAAAGAACGTGTCCACCACCTTGGTGACGGGCGCCACCTGCTTGCGGATTTCTTCAATCACCGTGTCGTCTGGCAGCCACTTGCCTGGTTCGATGGCGAAGAAGCCAGGCGGGAAGATGTCTCGCGCGAATTTCCCGGCGAAGCGCAGCGAGGCTTCCATGGCCGTGGCGTCATAGACGCGGTTGACCCGCTTCTCGCCTTCGCCGGTCTCGCTGGTGCCTTTCCGGTAAGGAATGCCGAACTCGAAGGCCTCGTCGAGCAGCGGCTTGAAGGCCAGTTTCGCGCCCAGCGCCGCCGCGCGGCGGGCCTTGATCGCCTGATAATTCATGCTCAGCCCAGCGTGGCCTGGCCGTCCGCGCCGAGGAATGTCAGCATGGACCGCCCGCGCTTGCGTCCGCCCGCCGCCTTGGCCTGGTCAGCCTCGGCCTGCTGCCGGGCCATTTCAGCCATGGCGCGGCGCTGCGCCGCTTCCGCCTGCTGCTTCTGCAGCTTGGCCATCTTGTCGCTATTGCCGCCCAAAAGTCCGCTCATAGACAAAAACCTCCATTCCATCTGGGCGCACCGCGATGCGCCGGTAGCCACACGCCGCCGCGATCCTCCGGCCCTCCGGGGTCGAGACGAATGTGATGGCGCGACTGTATTGGGCCGGAATGCCCGTCAAGCGGATTGCCCGGATGATTTTCAGCATGTGCCGGGCCGCCGCCGGTGCAGCCAGGAACCAGGCATCACAGGTCTCATCATCGCGATAGATGTAGCCCCCGCACATCAGCGCCTCGCCCTCCACCGTCCGCGCCGCCCAGCTGGGGCCCAGCCGCAGCTGCACCTTGGCCAGCGCCCATAGCTGCAAGGTGGTGCCGGGCAGGCAGGCCGCCAGGTCCACTTGCGTGGCGGGCTGGTGGATCGCGAGGCGCATCAGATCTTCGTCACGTCGAAATCGCGCGCCGTTCCGGCCCGTCCCCAGGGGCCCTTGGGCCGGTCTTTCTGCTGGCTGGCCCAGCCCGCGCCGCCGCTCCAGCCGCCTGCCGCCTGGTTCATCACGCCCCGCATGCCCCGCAGCCCGCCCACCAGATATTGCAGCGCGTCATGCACGTCAGCCGATGGCGTCGATTTGTCGGGCACCACGTCCCAGGGCGTGGCCGAATTGGGGGGCCGCTTCTTGAAGCGATAGTTGGAGGCAAAGCCCCGGATCAGCATCCGGCAGGAAGGGTCGATCATCAGCGCGGGCCGCAAGCCACCGGGCCGCAACTCGTTCTTCACCGCCTGCAAGCGCAGGCCGATCTCGTTCGAGCCGTTGAAGGGGATTTGCACCGGCACGCCCAGGATCATGCCCACAATGTCGCAGAAGCTGAGTTGCCCGCCTTCGCGGTCGCCGCCATATTGCGCCGCCGGGTCAGACCACGCCGCGACACCCGGAACCCCGGCGAAGCTTGAGCCGATTTCCGCCGCCACCAGCTCGGCGAAGCGTGCCGCGCCATAGCCCTGCCCCGGCACGATCTCCCGCAGCACCCGCAGCCCGCCCTCGCCCGTCTGCTGCGCCAGAACCGCCGCCGGCCGCAAGCCCGCCGTCGAGCCGTCCATGCCGATCATCACCGGGCGGGAAAGGTCAGGCCGCAACGGCGCGCGCGCCACATGCAGCTTCTCATCGAAGTAGTCGGCATAAACGGGAAGCCCATCGCGGCTGTAGCCCCACTCGTTCATGACGAAGCGGCGGATGTACCAGTCTTCCTCGGTGGCGCACATGTTCTGGTAATAATTGGACGGCAGCGCCTTGATGTTTTCGGCTATGGGGTTGATCACATAGCGCCGGTCATCCCCCTGGCCGTGGCGCAGCATGGCGGCGGGCTGGGCATAGAAGGTCAGGCCCGGCAGCGGCTTCTCAAGGCAAACCTCTTTCAGCCAGTGGTCATTGTCCGGCGCGTTGAAATCCATGATCAGCTGGGCGAAAGGCTCCTTGCCGTTGAGGCTGGATTTCTTCGGGAAGCGCCCCAGACGCTGCATCACATAGCTCAGCACATCGCGCGGCTGGTCCGATGCCTCGTTGATCCAGGCCGACGAGAATTGCTTGCCGCGCATCACCGCCTCGACACGGTTGCCGTTGAGCCCCACCACCTCGGTGGTCGCCTCGAACTTGCTTCCGTCCGGCAGCGCACCGCGCACCACATGGGTCACGGGCCGGTCATCGCCTCCCGTCCAGGTCGAGCCCGCCAGCGTCTTGGGCAGCCAGTCCTGCCAGGAGACGAGTGTTGATTTCGCGGCCGAGCGATAGGTGTCGCGGATCACCACCAGGTAATCCCGCCGCCAGCCCTCGCTGTCAGGCGGCATCAGCGAGGCCATGCGCAGGCGCTTCATGATGCAGGTTGACGTCTTGCCCCCACCTACCGGACCCATGAAGGGAAGGATGCGCGACACGTCGTCATTGAAGAAGGCCCGGCTCACCGGCCCCGGCGGCACCCATGTCGTCACGTCCGGCGCCGCATCCACCTCATGGAGTTGCGCCATCTCCTCCGCCGTCATGCCCTCGAAGCGGTCATCGCCCCCAACCGCCACGCTCATGCCCGGCCCCCCGGACCCCGGAGCCCAAATTTATGGTTCCGGCCTCCAAAGCCCTGAGAGGCCTCCCAAAGCTGAACCCTGTGAGAACGGGCACCCCTATAGGG
>JBKCPG010000255.1:0-4796 GCA_046309395.1 Cyanobacteriota bacterium
CCGTGCCCAGTGCCTCCAAAGCCGGATCCACCCCCTCCCAAGGCAGGCCATCGCTGGGCCACCCCTCAGCCGTCGGGTTCGGATGCCACTGATCGCCGCACCACTCGAACAGCTGGCCGTGCATCTCCGCCAAGCCCCAGCGGTTCACCAGCCCATGGGCGCCCACCAGCGCCGGCGGCTGACGATAAGCACCCTTGCGGCCCGGGCCATAGGTGTAATTGCCGTCGTAATTGGCCCAGCTGGGATCCAACGTGTCGCCAAAGTGGAAGGGCGTCTCCATCCCTGCCCGGCAGGCCGCTTCCCATTGCCCTTCGCCGGGCAGGGCTAGCTGGGGCGGCTCCCCCTGGCCTCCCCGCAAGCTCCATTCCGCCGTCAACCACTGGTTGAGGCGCTTGAGCCATTCCTGGCAGTCCAACCAGCTCACGCTCTCCAGAGGCAAGTCCCCGGGTTGGGCGTGCCGCTCCCACAGATCGTCCCGTTCAAAGCTGCCGGGGGTGGGGCTCAGGTCGCGCTCCAACTGCGGCAAGCTCGCCACCGCCTTCCATTGCGCTTGCGTGATCAGGTGGCGCGACAGGGCGAATGAGTCCAGCCGCACCAGACGCCTGACTTCCACGTTCACGTTCGTACTGTTCACTAGAAATGGGCGATAGACATCGCGGCCCTCTCCTTCCTCTGGTGAACCGATCCAATACTCACCGGCTGGCACCACCACCAACTCCAGCTGCTCCCCCTCCGGCAAAGGCAGGCGCCAAACCACCCGCTCCACCACTTCCGTGTCAATGCGCAGGCCCTCGCCGTCCCGCAGGGCTGTGAGCGTCAGCATGGACAGGTCGCGGTGGGGCTCCACTCCAAGCAGAGGAAGATCCGCCGAGGCCGCCAGTTGCAGCCCTCTGGAGGCCCCCTGCAACACCGGCAAGCGCCGATCATGCTCAGACCAGCCCTCCTCGCCCGTCACCAGCAGGTTCAACGCATCCCTGCGCAACCACCCCTCCAGCTCCTCACGCAAACGTCGCCGTTGATCGGTGTCCCCGCACCGCGAGGCCACCAGCCCGAGCCCCTCCGCCGCACGCCGGCGCAACACGGCAGGCTCTCCCTCATCGGTCAACATCTCTCGCAGCACGCTCTCCCGGCCAAACAGAGCCAACACCACCAAGCCATCACAGCGCTCCGCATCCGGCAATGACTTGTTTCTTACAAGCCGCGCCCTAACTCCTTCCTCCAGGTCATCGAGCTTCTGAGGTGGAAGGGGAAAAGGAGCATGGTTCGCCAACCAAGCCAGAGCATCGCGCGCAGCCTCCCGCACGCTGGCATCGGGATCCGCCACGCACCCCAGTAGAGGCAAGACAACCCTGGGCTGAGCAGATTTGCCGAGCAGCCTCAATAAATGGCGCTTCCCGCCTCCTTCCTCGGCAATGGTTTGCTTCAAGGTCTCCAACAATTGGCTGGTCTGCCACTCCGAGGGGTGCCAGCCACACTCACTCGCTCCCTCCCAACACGAGGCCAAGACAGGTGGTGTCAAACGGTCGTTGAAGATTTCTGCCCGTTGCTCGGGATCAGAAGGTGGATTCACACACAGCCAGGCCAACGCCCAGAGAGCAGCAGACGCTTCTGCTCCACTCCGATCCAGGAGGCTGAACAGACCCTTGACGAGGTCATCAGAGCAATGAAGCCCCCCTTGATAGGCGAGCTGCACCACCGTCAGGGCCGCACTGATCGACTCCGCACGGTTGGTCGAACCAAGATTGACAAGCAACTGACTCGTGATCGTCTCTGGCGACACCTCCCTGGTCTCCAACGCTTGACCAAGCAACTGGGCCAATAGCCCACCACAGTTGGACCGCGTCATAGGATTCCCCTCGCAAAACCCCTGAATCAAGCTCGTCTGCAGGATGGCTTTCCAAGTCGATTGCCACACCTCCAATGCAGTTCGTTCCATCGTCGTATTGATGTCAGCAATACCTTCATTGCTACCAACAAGCGATACAAACTGACCGAGAACTTCCTTGGCTGTCTCTGGCCTGACATAAGGTTCCTCTGCCAAGCATTGCGCTGCCAAGACTGTTCTCGGGAGGAGTCCAATCGCTGGGTCTTCGTCGGCGGTGGGGTGGAGGATGCTCAGCAGAACGCCATTCACTTCCTGGTGACGGCAATCGGCCACCAACAACCGCAGCGCTTCGCGCCATACATCTGGCACATTGGCCTGTCGATTGATCGAAGGAGCATCTTCTCGACCAATGTTTTGCAGTGGAGTAGCAAGACGGGCGACCTGATCTGTAAGCGATTGACCCTGTTCCTGAGTTGCAGAATAGAATCCACTAATCAACGCGCGAGCCGCAAGGTATTCTTGAAACGTCAGGTGACGAAACTCCCAAACAGCCTTCTCTTGTCGCTGACTGGGTTGCCAGATATCTCCTGAACGCATCAACAATCCTGATCGTTCTTCAATTTTGTTTAAAAAGATCTGGGGTGTACGATCGTGAATTGGCCAGATATCGGGGTAGTCTTTCCTGATTTGATGGAGCAAATCCAACACCTCCTTTCCCGAAAGCCGTTGAACCCCGCGCCGGCACATCTCATAGGCCAGGTATTCGAGTTGGGGGAGGGCCTCATCAGCATCAATTTGTTCATACACCCTTTGATTCCAATTCAGCAAAACATTGACAGCCTGTGCATAGAGCTTGCTTCGTTTGGTTGGTAGTTTGCCCACCTGGCGTTTCACCAGAGCCATAGTTGTGAGCATCATGGGATTGCCGGTCAGGCGTTTGATGCGATCTGTTGATCGCAGCGCTTCAATCAACTCCAGGGCGCTTTTGGTCCTTTCCTCTTCCGTCTGATGCGATTCGGTGACCTCGACCCAGCGCTTGGCAAAGTGTTCCTTGTCTTCCGCCTGCAGATCGCTGATGACTCCATGGTCAAATCCTTTCCCCATCCGATATGGCATCTCCCGATAGCCCACAATGCGAGAGGTGACAAGGATGGGTGTTTCGGGGAAGCGAGCGGCCACCCGCTCCAACTCTTCGCAAAACATCATGCGGACGGTACGGTCTGCAATCTCATCCAGCCCGTCGATGAGCAGCAGAATTTCACCCTTGGCAATCCGCTCATCAATGATGGCATCCATGATCCTTGCCTCATCACGGCGAAGACCTGTCTTGGAGAGGTGAATAGTCAACACATCACTGAAGGATCGACAAAGATCCTCGGCGCCTATGTCACGACAACGGATGAGCACAGGAAACCACGGTTGAGCCGGCAGAGTCTCCACATCAGGAATCTGATCCGCGACTGGATCCCCGAGGTGGCGTAGCAAATAGGTTGTCGCCAGCCACCGCAGCATCGTGGTCTTGCCTCCCCCTGGATCTCCGAGAACCACCAGGTGTTTGGATGTAGCTAGTCGCTCACCCAGCGACATCTGGGCTTCCATGGCACCAATGTCACTGGAATCCAGGTGGTCGATTTGTCCTGCAGCAAGGCGACGTGTCAGGTCTCGATCCACTTCAAACCTTTTCAACTGCCCATCCTTGTCTGAAACGCGATCCGTCTTGCCAAAGCGGACCCGGAGAGGTATGTAGAGACTGCGTAGCAAAAGCTTCTGGGTCGCCATGTGAACGTCTCCCTCTGGCAACTGACTCAAGTCAATAATGTCCCAGGCCGTTGATGCCTTCTGGCAATAGAGGTCAAACACTCTCGCTATCTCCGCCTCAGAATCACGCGCTGCCCAGGCCTGGAGATCCTGGGCGGTGTAGCTGCGCTGCCCAGGCTCCGTTGAGGGCCGCGGATTCAGCCGTTGGAGGGCTTGGAGCACCAGCGTGGAGAGCTGATCCGCCGTGGTGAACCGGCTCACGCCATGACGCTCCTCCACCGCCTTTCGGAAGGCCGTCAAATCCCGTTTGGCCTCGCCCTCATCCACCAGCCGAGGTGGCCAGGGATGGTCCTGATCCACCGTGAACGCCAGCCTTGGTTTGCCTGGATGGCGCCCGGCTTCCTCATATTCCAAATGGGTGATGGAGCGATTGTCGGGGTTGTCCTCAGCGGGCCGATAGCCATAGCGATGGGCGATCAGCAGCACATATACATCCGCCGCCGCCACATCCGCCAGGCAATAGTCTTGTGGCCGTTCATCGAACGTAGGATATTTCTCCATGCACTCCACATCAAAGCCCGCCTTCTCCAGGGCAATCTTCAACGCTGCGCGATGCTCCTTCAGGTCCACGAAGGTGGATGACACGTAGACCGATCGCTTGCCCGTGGAGGTGGGCATCACTGACAACAGGTGGTTAGGTCAATGTATCGGACCCCGCGAGACCTGCACGCCTCAGACCAGGCCAGCCTCCATGGGTCGTTCCGTTTCCCCCGCCAACCAAAGCACCGCCCCCCGCACCACCTCCGCATGACAGGGCAACGGATGACACCAGCAGAGCAGCTCCAACTCCCCCGCCCGCGCCTGCTCCAACAGCCGCCGCAGCTCCCGCTCCTGAGATGAGCCTGGCTCCCGCAGCCTTGCCCAGAGCCAGCGCCGGTACTTGCCAATCACCTCCTCGCGGCTTCCATCCCGCCCCACCACAAACGGATTCCCCAGCACACCGGGCCGCCCCACATAGGCCTGCCCGGGCAACAGGCTGCCGATGCCACGCTTGGCTTTGCCGATGGTGATCCGCATAAGAGCTGGGGGTGGCGGCTGGTGCAGGGAAAAGGGAGGCCCACCAAGGAAAGGGTTCCGGGCGTTCCCCGCCAGATCACCTGGAAGCCCTGGGTAGCCTATGGAGCTGCCCTCACCCCGGCAGCCCCCGCTGCAA
>JBKCPG010000256.1:0-3586 GCA_046309395.1 Cyanobacteriota bacterium
TGGGCGTTCCGGGGGCGCTCTGGGGAAAGCGTAGGCAGGGGGAGGCGGGTCGTCGACCAGGGTTGGAAACGCTTCAGAGGCCTGGGATCGCCTCCCTAAAACGACGCCTCCGTCTGCCCGGCGAAGCGCCCTTGGTAGTGCTCGCTGCCCACCAACTGTTGGAACACAAACTGACAGATGGCCAGGCCGGGAAAGACGGCCAAAGGCGCGGGGCCGAAATTGCTCATTTCCAGCACCTGCTGGCTGTCGATGCCCGGTCCCATGAAGGGGGCGCTGATGTGCACCATCAGCCCCAAGCGGGCGAAACGGCTGCGGCCCTCCAGCCAGCCGCAGAGGCCGGGCCCCAGGCGCAACCGCTCCCGGGTGATCCCCAACACCGTTTCGCCGGGCATGATCAGGATGTGTTGGCCGCTGGCCACCTCGATCTTGTCGGTGAACTCGCGGTAATCGGTGTGTTCCCGCACCTCAATCACCTGGTGCACCTTGCGAAACACCCGAAAGGTGCTGGCCAAGGTGAGATCGAGGGAGGCGGGTCCCAAGAGCTCCGGCGTGAAGGGCGTGATGTGGATCGCGCCGTCGTCGATCGCCTGGAGGATGGCCTGCCTGCCGAGCACGGACACGGGTTGGGGTGAGCGAGGGGGAACAGGACTCACTATGGGGCAGGTCTTAACCGGGCCTTAGCGCTCCACCGCCCGGGCAACGAGCAAGGTGGTGGGGATAGGGTCCATGGCCATGGCAGGAAGCGCTGAGGGGCTGGTGAGGAGTGGGGATTTCGCCCTGGAGCTGATTCAGCGGCAGGTGCGGCGGTTGGGGAAGCTGCAGGGGGAGGTGATGGCGGATCGGGATCCGGAGCCGTTGCACCAGTTGCGGGTGACGCTGCGGCGGTTGCGGACGGCGTTGGGGCAGTTCGCGCCGGCGTTGGTGTTGCCCGAAGGCGTGAATGGGCGGCGGATCGCGTCGGTGGCGCGGCGCACGAGCCTGTGCAGGGATCTGGATGTGTTGCGGCTGCGGCTGCGGGAGGAGTGTTTGCCGCGATTGCCGGAGGAGGAGCGGCGGAGTTTGGAGGGGGCGCTGAAGCGGTTGGGGGAGGATCGGGAGCAGGCGTTCGCCACCTTGGTGGAGGCGCTGCGGGGGGCAAGGTATTTGAAGTTGTTGGCGCGCCTGCACAAGTGGCAGCGGCAGCCGCGGTTGACGCGCCTGGGGGAGATGCCCCTGGTGGAGTGGTTGCATGAGTGGCAGGCGCCGTTCACGGCGGGGTTGTTTCCGCATGCGGGCTGGATGGAGGAGGATCCCGGGGCGGAGGCGTTGCACGACTTGCGGAAGCGCATCAAGCGGGCGCGGTACGCGCTGGAACCTCTGGAGCCCTGGTGTGAGCCGGTCTTGCGGGAGTGGATCGAGGAGTTGAAGCGGGCGCAGAACCACCTGGGGGAACTGCATGATCTGCAGATCCTGAATCGCAGCCTGGTGGAGGGGGAGTGGTGGCGCAAGGCGCCGAAGCTGCCGGCGCTGCGGCGGGAGCTGGAGGCGCGGCGGGAGGCCCATTGGGTGCACTGGCGCGAGTTGGCTGAGCGGCTGCGGGGGCCAGAGCGTCGCCACGAGATTCAGCGGCGGCTGGTGGAGTTGGGGAGGGGTGGTCAATGAATACTCCAATCTCTTAGCAGCGTCTTGGTGGTGCCCGTGCCCGGCAACTGGATTCGCAACAAAGGATCGACATCATTGATGTTGCTCTGGTAGAGCTGTGCCCAGGGGAAAGCCTGGACACTCTCATTGGCCATGAAGTCAATGCGCCGTTTGAGAATTGCACAAGATTGATCATCAAGAAGCTTGGCCACAATCGCCTGTGGATTGGCTTCTTTCTTGCCACGCCTTCCCTCCACAACCAAAGCGCGGCCCTGCTTGCACTTCGACTTATAGGTGTATTTCATTCTGGCAAAGAGATAATTATAGCCCAACTTCAGCACGTTGTCCGAGAAGTCAGACAATGGCTTATTGATACCAAAATAATATCGGCCTAAACACTGAGCCATTGGGGCAATAACTCGAAAATCTGGCTCCAGAAAAGTACCACTCACGTCTATTCGCCCTTGAAGATCATCGTCCCTACCGTACCAAGCAGAACCTTGAGTATGGATATTCCAGTATTCTGGGTACGTGATCAGATCAAAGATGATCTGAAAGTCGAGCTGGCTATTGGCAACGCCAAAACCGATCGATTCATAAAAGTTGTGCACGGCACGAAAATCTTCCATGGATTTAGATCCCCAAAGCTCAAACCCTGTTTGTGTTTCCGTTTCTTCACTGATGATCTGCCCACATTTCATGTCACGCGTGGGGCCGTCAAGCAAGGCTTTATATCTACCGTCGGCCATGATCCTTCCCAAGGAAGGTTGAATCGTATCCTGGTATTTCTTGAGGTATTGGCCATAGGTTGAATAGGTGGAGAGCTGACTGCGTTTTTGTTCGGCATCTTTTCTCCATTGCGTTGCCGTGTAGGTATACGCACTCATCGAGATACCCACTGCCGCGGAAATCAAGCCAAGGATGACAGTCGCATCTCTTGCGACAGCCACCATGGTCTGGATGGAAGGTTTGCCTCCGCTTCTCGATTTCTTGTCGTTGACCTGTTTGCACATCGATCGTTGATCGTGGCGTTTTGCTCTCAGCTTAGCCAGCCACAGCTTGACAACACACGAGCTGATAATTCACAGCTGTAATCAAGTTAAGTCCCGCAAGGCCTGCTCAAACCAGGCTGAAAAGTCCTGATTGGCATGCAGTTTGCCCGCGTGTTTCAGCTGGGCGAGGATCTCAAGACCGCGAAGGAGATGCCCCTTTCTCTGCTCAGCAGACAGCAGCGAGGAGAGGGATCCCAACTTGGCACACGACACCGCCACATCCACCTGCCACTGCGTGTTCGCCGGATCGCGCTTCGCAAGGTCTTCTCTGATCCTCAGCCCCGCCTGGTACGCCGCCTGCGCTCCGGGGCCATCCCCCTGCGACACCAGCACATCACCAATCCGGTCATGGCTCACCGAGAGATCCCGCTGCCACTCCGTGTTCGCCGGATCGCGCTTCGCAAGGTCTTCGGCAATCCTCAGCCCCGCCTGGTACGCCGCCAGCGCTCCGGGGCCATCCCCCTGCTTCACCAGCACATCACCGAACCCAAGCCAAGCAACCGCGACGCCCCGGGGATCGTTCGCTGCTTCCGCGTTGCGCCGGGATTGTTCAAAGGCCTGCCGGGCGCCCTCGGAATCACCCAGTGGAATCAGCCCGTAACCCAGGCCGTAAGCTGCTGCCGCATCCGCTGGATCCGCGTGAGTGGCTTGGCGCCAGTAGTCCACCGAGCGGGGCAGGTCCACTCCCTGGCAATCTTGGGCAAGGGCATAAGCCGCTGCCACCAACTCGCGCCTCCAGTGGGGCTCTGGGTCCCAGTCCCGGCGCTGGAGGCAGAAGAATTGCCGCACCAGGGGATGGAGGGCATAGAGGGGGCGATCTCCCTCCAGGGCGTCGAGCAGGTTGGCGCCCACCAGCTCCGCCAAGGCATCGTCCCAGTGGCGGTTGTCGGGTTGGGGGGAGGTGGGCGCCAACC
>JBKCPG010000257.1:0-3110 GCA_046309395.1 Cyanobacteriota bacterium
TTTTGGATGGGGTCACCGGAAGGGGAGGAGGGTCGATCAGGCGATGAAGGTCCGCTGCATCTGGTGCGGCCGCGGGGGTATTTCATGGGCCAGACGCCGATCACCCAGGCGCAATGGCGTGAGGTGGCGGTGTGGAAGGAGCGAGAGGGGGAGAGGTGGGGGAAGGAGCTGAAGGCGAATCCGTCTTATTTTCAGACAGGCGAAGGGAAGGGTGGTGTCGGCGCACGCCTTCTGAAGGGGGAAGCCTCAACGGATGAGCGCCCGGTGGAGAACGTGAGCTGGAAGGACGCGATGGAGTTTTGCGACCGGTTGAGCCAGCGCACTGGCCGCACCTACACGTTGCCCAGTGAGGCCCAGTGGGAATATGCCTGCCGGGCGGGTACCACAACGCCGTTTGCGTTTGGGCACACGCTCACGGAGAAGCTGGCGAACTACAACAAGGGGCAAACCACCCCTGTGGACAGCTTCCCGGCGAATGCCTGGGGGCTGCACGACATGCATGGGAACGTGTGGGAATGGTGCCTGGATCACTGGCACGAAAGTTATGAGGATGAAGGAGCGCCGACCGATGGAAGCGCTTGGATGAACAAAGATGAGAAAGGAGGAACCAGGCTGCTGCGCGGCGGCTCCTGGTTCTCCTTCCCCGGGTACTGCCGCTCGGCCTACCGCCGCCGCAATCGGCCCGACTATGCCAACTACTACGTCGGTTTCCGTGTGGTTTGCCTCCCCCAGGGCCCTTCCCTTAGCCCTTAATCCCTTGGTCCCTTAGCCCTCGGCTGTTTCTTGACCCTGGCTGTTGGCTGTTGGTTTTGAGCTCGTGGGCGCCGAAGGCGCCCCGCTGGATTTTTCATTGGCGAACCGTGCCTCAAGCCCCTCCCCTCGCACCGCCCAATCGTCGATCCTTCATCGCCTTCCCCGCCAACATCGCCACGGCCTGGGGGATCGCTGGCTCGCCAACCTCGCTGAATCACACCAGGTGATGACCGGGACGTCTCCAGCTGAAAAGCTGCATTCACGGCGGGTTCTGTTCCTGCATTTGCTCAGTTCGTCCTACTCGACAAGGCCAGGAGCGACATGTCTCCGCAATGAGCATTTGTCAATTCACCTGATCCAAGCAAAGAACAACACCCCTTCCCTGCTGGCGGGTCTGGAGTCTGCTCTACTCTGGAAGGGGAGGCCCTGATCATGCTTGATCGAATCCACATCCAGGGGTTCAAGTCGCTTCGCGACGCCACAGTTGAGCTGGCGCCGCTAGTGGTGCTTTTTGGCCCCAATGCCGCCGGTAAGAGCAATCTGCTGGAGGCTCTTCTACTGCTCTCTCGCCTTGTGGGTGAGCGGACTCTCACGGAAGCTTTTTCCTCGGGAATCCGTGGATATCCCCTTGAAGCTTTCTCTCTAACCGAGGGGGGCTTGGAGCAGCTCCTTCACGGGCCCAACCCCCGCTTGCGGCTGGAAGCGGACATGACTTTGGAGCAGCCAACTGGCAACAAGAGAAGGCCTGACATCCTTCGTTATCAAGTTGAAGTCGCGATTGACCCCCAATCTGGCAGGCTCTCGGTGCAGGATGAACGACTTGAGGATCTGACTCCAAATCGAAAGCCACGACACCGGAATCCCTGCCTGGAAAAGGTTAGCCGCGAGAAGGATGGAATTCTCACTGAGTTTTATGCTATCCGACGCCATGGTTCGCCCAGTCACTCATCCGAGGAACCGGTTGGCGTGAACCATACGGTTGTTTCCAACCGCCATTACACAGGCCCAGAGCGCTATCCATTGTTTGATCAGCTTCATCAGGAGATTGGCTCCTGGCGGATTCTCTATCTGGATCCAAAGCAGGCCATGCGTCAAGCGGAACCTCCGCGGGACGTGGATGACATCGGCAGCAGCGGCGAGTGGCTGGTTCCCTACCTGCATCGCCTGAAGCATCAAAAGCCCCGGGCATTTGATGCGGTAAAGTGGGTTGTCGCGATGGCCATTCCGACCATCACTGACCTCAAGACGGATCTCAACGAGAAACGTGGGGAGCTTGAACTCAGCGTCCAAATGGATGGGGTCTGGCTTCCCTCACGGGTTGTCTCTGAAGGGACCCTTCGGCTGCTCGCCCTCTGCGCGATGGCCGCTAATCCCTTCCAGAAGGGTCTGGTGGCCTTTGAGGAGCCGGAAAACGGCGTTCACCCCCGTCGCATCGAGGTGGTGACCAGGTTGCTGGCACGCGCTTCCCGGAGCCAGCAGGTGATGGTCACCACCCATTCCCCCCAAGTGGTCGTGGAGATCATTCGCATGATCAGGGAGGGGGAGCTGGAGCCCAATCAGGTCCGCCTGATTCGCTGTGCGGCAACCGTGGCTGGATCGACCTACCAGGCATTCGACCCCCGGGGGCCCCTCTTCGAAGACGCCGAAATTGTGGAAGGCCTCACCACTGATGACGATGCCCGTGTTTTACAAGCAATGACCATCGGAGGGTGGCTGGATGGCTAGCCGCCTGGTGATCGATATCTTTTGCGAAGATAGCGGCCATGAGAGCTTCCTTCGCAATCTGATCAAGGTGCTGGCCCAATCCACGGGGGGTCTCCACACCTGAGCTAAGGGTACATTCCGCCCGTGGTGGGCATGGCCGCGCCGTTACAGCTCTGAAGAGCAGACAACGGGCGCTTCGCGCTGGCAGCCAACCCCGCGGCGATGCCCTGCTGGTGCTCACCGACCCCATGGCCATCTGTCTCGATCTACTCCCGGAGATGGACATGGTGAAGGCTTGTAAGAACAACGATTCTCTTGATCATTTCGTTGCTGAGCTCAGGGCATTGCTGATCCGGCATCGGTAAGCCCACTGGTTGAGGGCCGCCAGTGAAAAGCGCGGTAGGCGTTTCAAGGAATTGAATCCCCGCCAGTGCGCGGATCCAATTTCCCTGATCAACCGATCAGTCGCCCAAAGACCGCGGCGGCCACCCTCACCGCTCCGGCAGCGCCACCCCCCGCCCCTGGCTCAGCTGGCTCCAGAGCAGCGCCAGCAAAAAGCCGCTCAGCTGCACGATCACCACACAGGGGCCGGAGGGCAGGTTGGTGAGGCCGGAGCCGAGCAGGCCCAGCAGCGCGCAGCCGCCCCCCAGCAG
>JBKCPG010000258.1:0-7323 GCA_046309395.1 Cyanobacteriota bacterium
GGCAGGGGGCGCTCGGGTCGCGTGGCGGGCGCCAGGGGCTGGGGCGCGAGTTGGCGGAGAAGGGAAAGATCGGTGAAGCGCCAGGCTTCGTCTCGCGCCCCCGGGACTCCAAACGACTCAAGCGCCAGCCTGGAGGCGGCGCGGGCGGCGGACTGGGCGCTCCCCATGGTGCGGGGGCCAGGGAAGGCCTCTAGCAGGGCTTGGATCCAGGCGGCCTCCCGCTGGCGGGCCGTCGTTCGGTTGGGGAGGGGGGAGAGGGTCGGCATCAGCTGATCTCCACCGCGGAAGGAGCCCGCAGGCTGGCCAGTTCCTCATCCACCCAGTCGTAGCCGCGCCGCTCCAGCTCAAGGGCCAGCTCCTTTCCGCCAGTCCGCAAGATGCGGCCACCGGCCATCACATGCACGTAGTCAGGGGTGATGGCGTCGAGCAGGCGCTGGTAGTGGGTGATCAGGAGGGTGGCGTTGTTGGGCCCGGCGAGCTGACAGACGCCTCCGGCCACGATGCGCAGGGCATCGATGTCGAGGCCAGAGTCGGTTTCATCGAGGATGGCCACCGTGGGATTCAGCAGCGCCATTTGCAGGATTTCGTTGCGCTTCTTCTCGCCTCCGGAAAATCCCTCATTCACACTGCGATCGAGGAAGGCGGGGTCCATTTGCACCACCTGGAGCCGCTCCCGCACCAGATCCTCAAAGCTGAAGGTGTCCAGTTCCTCCTCCCCCAGCTGAAGGCGCCGCGCGTTGGTGGCCACCCGCAGGAATTCCAAATTGCTCACCCCTGGGATCTCCACGGGGTATTGGAAGCCAAGAAACACCCCTTTGCGCGCCCGCTCCTCCGGCGGCAGCGAGAGCAGATCCTCTCCCTCAAACCGGACGGAGCCCGCCGTGACCGTATAGGCCGGGTGGCCCGCCAGAATCTTCGAGAGGGTGCTTTTTCCGCTTCCATTGCGGCCCATCAGGGCGTGAATCTCCCCGGCGCGGATGGTGAGCGTCACGCCGTGGAGGATGGGCTGGTCGTCCACCCGGGCATGGAGATCCTGGATCTCAAGCAAGATGGGAGCGTCGGGGCGGATCACTGCGTTCTAAAGAGCTGGAGGGGACAGGGAGGTGGTGGGAAAAGTGGAGGAACCATGGGGGAAGGGAAACTAGCTCAACCCACAGACCCTTCCAACTTGAGGGCGAGAAGTTTGTCCGCTTCCGCCGCGAATTCCATGGGCAATTGGTTGAACACGTCGCGACAGAATCCACTGACCATCATGGAGACGGCTTCCTCAATCCCAATGCCCCGGCTTTGCAGGTAAAACAATTGCTGTTCCGAAATGCGACAGGTGCTGGCCTCATGCTCCACATCCGCGTCGGGCTGCTGGGAGCGGATGTAGGGATGGGTGTTGGCCGCCGCCTGATCCCCGATCAACATGGAGTCGCATTGGCTGAAGTTGCGGGCACCAATGGCTTTCGGGCCAATCTGGACCAGTCCCCGGTAGGTGTTGGCGGAATGGCCCGCGCTGATGCCCTTGCTCACGATGGTGGAGCGGGTGCGTGGGCCGACATGAATCATTTTCGTGCCGGTATCGGCCTGTTGATGATGGTTGGTGAGGGCGACTGAATAGAATTCCCCGATAGAATCGGCACCTTGTAACACACAACTTGGATATTTCCAGGTGATGGCGGAACCTGTTTCTACCTGGGTCCAGCTGATGCGGCTGTGATGACCGCGGCAATGGCCACGCTTGGTGACAAAGTTGTAAATACCCCCCACTCCATTGGCGTCGCCGGCGTACCAATTCTGGACGGTGGAATATTTGATGGAGGCCTCGTCGAGGGCCACGAGTTCCACCACGGCGGCGTGTAGCTGATTGGTGTCAAACATCGGTGCGGTGCATCCCTCGAGGTAGCTCACCGAAGCACCCTCCTCGGCGATGATCAGCGTGCGTTCAAACTGACCAGTGTCACCAGAGTTGATGCGGAAGTAGGTGGAAAGTTCCATCGGACAGTCCACCCCTTTTGGAATGTAAACAAAGGAGCCATCGCTAAAGACGGCAGAGTTGAGGGTGGCAAAGAAGTTGTCGCTGAAAGGAACAACACTGCCCAAATATTTCTCGACGAGGTTGGGATGCTCTTTCACGGCTTCGCTGATCGAGCAGAAAATCACGCCGTGTTCAGCCAACTTCTCCTTGAAGGTGGTGGCGATCGAAACGCTGTCGAACACCGCGTCGACAGCTACATTGGTGAGACGTTTCTGCTCGCTGAGAGGGATGCCAAGTTTCTCAAACGTATCGAGAAGCTTGGGATCAACCTCGTCTAAACTGGCTTTTTTGCTGGATTGCTTTGGGGCCGCGTAGTAAATGATGTCTTGGTAATTGATCTGGGGGTAGCCGAGTGAAGCCCAGTCGGGCTCCGTCATCTTGAGCCAATGATGATAGGCGCGCAGTCGGAAATTCAAAAGGAATTCAGGCTCTTCTTTGAGGGCTGAGATCCGGCGAATCACATCCTCATTCAAGCCCTTGCTGAATTTGTCGGTTTCAATGTCGGTAACAAAACCATATTTATATGGCGTTGCGACCAGGCTCTCAAGGCTCGTACTTGTCATGGATGACGGGAGAGATTAGCTCGTGGCGTGGGCTTTGATTTCTTCCAGGCTGATGGTCTGGCGCTCCCCTTTAAATGGATTGTCTTCCGTGAGAAAGAGCATGCAATGACACTCCTTGCGCTCCCGCATCGGCACGCAAGGGCAATTCCAAAACGCCTGGGCCACTTCGGCTTCCTTGTCTTCGTAGTGGCGGCAAGGACAGAGGGCGGCGCCGAGATCGTCCTTGTGCCGGGCGAGTCCCTCGAGCACCACCGCCGTGACCCCAAGATCACCGCAGAAATACGTGCCCGTGCGCTGGGCATAGGTTTCCGCGAATTTGCGAATCACTTCCAGGCTGCCGCTCGCTGGGGCCGCGGGAGATTCTGTCGCCGCGGCACTGGAAGGGGACGTCGTGGAGTCGGGAGTGGTCACGTCTGCTCTTGGGGGAGGACTGGAAGGGCGAGGGCCTTTGGGCCGACGAGAGGGGAAGGACTGGTCGGAGGAGGATTACGAAAGGGAGGTGTTTCGTATCTCACACCTTAGGGCATCCAGGGGGTGCTCTGGAGAGCCCCATTGTGTCCGGTCCCGGGCGCGTTGGCTTCCGCTCCCCCATTCCCTGTCCCCCCATGGCATCGTGTGGGGGCGGTTCTGTGCGATAAACCGCGATCTCCGCCCACCATGAGCGTCCACCACCCACCCCGATCGCCCCACGGGCCCCTGTCACCGGGCGGGACGGACTCCGCCAGCGGTTCCGTGGCGGATCTGCCGCCCCTGGCCACCCGCGATGCCGTGCTCACGCTCCTGCTGCGCCAGGGGGAGGCCACGGCCGCCAGCCTGGCCGAGGCCCTTGGTGTGTCCGTCCAGGCCATGCGGCGCCATCTCCGCGGCTTGGAGGAGGATGCCCTGGTGGAAGCCAGCCCCTCCGTGGCCGGTCCTGGCCGCCCCACCAATCATTGGCGGCTCACGTCCCAGGGCCAGGAGCGCTTTGGCGATGGCAGCGAAACGTTCGCCTTGGGACTGCTCCACTCCATGGCCGCCACCCTGTCGCCCGACATGGTCTCCAACCTCATGCATCAGCAGGCGGAGGAAAAAGCCCGGGTGTATCGGAGCCAAATCGGCGAGGGCCCCCTGGAAGATCGGCTTGAGCGCCTCACGGAGCTCCGGCGCGCCGAGGGCTACGTGGCGGATTTGGGACCGGATTCCACTCCGGACGCCATCGCGGGTGCCTGGCTGATTCGCGAACACCATTGCTCGGTGATGCGCATCGCGGAGGAATTCCCCCAGGTGTGCGATCAGGAACTTGAGCTGCTGCGTCTCACCTTCCCGGATTGCTTGATTGATCGGGTGCATTGGCGCCTGCAGGAAGGGCACTCCTGTGGCTTCCGCCTCCAACCCCGGCGGCTGGAGGCCAAACCTGGCCGATCCCCCTCTTGACTTGTGCTGAGCCCTGAGGATCTGGAGGAGGTCGAGGCGTCATGCCTTCCGGTTTTGGAGCGCCATGATCTGAGGCTCCTGGCCCATGGGCTGCGCACCTTCCAGGCCATCGCCGCCACCACCGAGGCCCCCCAGCGGATGCCGGATCTGGCCCAGATGGAGCGTTGGGCCGCCAACCAGCCCGCCATGGCCGACGACCCGGCCTTCCGGGCGGCGTTTCTCGACCAGCTGTCCCGGCTGGTGGATCCCCTGGAGCGGATCGCCGCTGCCTTCCAGCGGTCTCCCCTCACGCTCCAGATCCCCCAACTGGTGGCTTGGGCCAAGGAGCGGGCCGATGCCCGCCTCAGCCCCCCAGGCCCGCCACCAGGCTGACGCCGGCGGTGGCCGCCAAGGCGGCCAGGAGGCCGACCCGGCCTGGCCGGTCGCCCTCCAGGCCCGCGAAGGGAAGGGCCATCACGGGGGAGGTGGACAGCAGGGCGACGGCGAGTCCGCCGGGCAATCCGGCCAGGGCCAGCTGTTGCAGCATGACGCCCACGCTGGTGCCAAGAAGCGTGGCCACCACAAGATGGGTCCAGGGCAAGGAGGGGATCGGGCGGCGCGGCGTCCAGCGTCCCAGAGAGGCGAACGCGGGCGCCAGCACCACCGAGGCCCCCCCCAGCCGCACGCTGGCGGCCAGCAGGGCCGGCACCTCGCCGGAGCGCAGGGCGGAACGCGACAGCAGGGCCCCCGCGCTGCCGCAAGCCATGGCGGCCAGGGCCAGGCCAAGGCCCGCCCAGGGCACGGTGTTGTCCCCCTCTCCCCCCTCCCGGGGCCGTTGACGCGCCACCAGGATCACCGCGAGGCTGATGAGCGCGATGCCCCCCCATTGCGCCGGTTGGGGCCGCTCGCCAAGGGCCACCAAGCCACCCAGGGCGGTGAGGGCCGGAGCGCCAGCGGTGAGGGTGAGGCTGCGACGGGTGCCCAGGCGCCGCAGGGCTCCGAAGAACAAGCTGTCGCCCCAGGCGATGCCCACCACCCCGCTGAGCCCCAGAAACAGGAGCGCCCTGCCCTGACCCTCCGGCCACCGCACGACCGCCAGCAAGGGCAGTTGCAGCAGGAAGGCCAGCAGTGTTTTGCAGAGGTTGAGCTGGGTGGCGGTGAGGGTGGTGGGGACGCGGCGCCACAGCACGGTGGCCAGGGTCCAGCAGAAGGCCCCCAAAAGGGCCGCCACGGCGCTGGTGGCGGCCGAGGGGGTGGCTGGCGTGAGCAGTCCCGTCACAGACGTGGTCGGAGCCCCCGGTCGGGACGCGGCCCTGCGATCATCGCCTCAGGGCTACCCACGGGGTGGGAATGGACGGATCGATCGAAGACGCGCTGAGCTTTTTCCAGCGCAGCTGTGGCCGCTGGCGGTCGCGCCGCAGCAGCCATCACCTGCTCCATCGCCGGGCTGAGCCGGGTGGCTCGTTCATCGAGGTGGTGGAGGTGCCCGCCGATGATCCCCGCCTGCTGGCGATCGCCGCCCTCCACGGGAAAGACCCCTCTGGACTGGTGGGCGGATGTCAGGTGCGCTGGAGTGGCGTGATGGCCTGGGATCAAGAGGGCCAATCCCACGAGGGAGAGAGCGTGTTCGGGCTGATCCCCACCGACAGCCTGGGGCGGGAGGGCTGGCTGCTGCGCGACCGGGGATACGCCGAGACGGCTCCCGTGGCGGGGCGGTTCACCATGGATGGACAGGACGCTCTGGTGCTCAGCACCGACTACGAAACGATGAGCAGCCTGGAGCGCTTCAGTTTCGCTGGGCCCGATGTTCGCATCCGGGTCAGCACGGTGGAGGGGCTGTCCAACACCGCCTCGTTCTGTGTGGAAACCCGTCTCAACGCCCCACCGGCGGGGGAGCCCTCCCCCCGGGAGGCCGAAACGGGAGGGCGACGGACGCTGTCTCTTTTGGGCTGGTGAGGCTCCGGGCGAACGTTACGGACTGTGAGCCCTGGCGAGATGGGGCAAGAGCGCGTGGGGGCGGACTTCTACGATCCCCTCGACGGATGCCTGACCACGCGTGGCTCTCCCCCTCCTCAACTACGCTCCGACCACTCAAAATTCCAGGGTCAGCCCCTTCCGCGTCGGTTCCGACGAAGATCCAAGGGCTGCGTCCATGGAGAAAGCCATGGATCGCGAGGACCAAAACTTCGTGATCGAGTCGGCCTATCGGCAAATCTTTTTCCATGCCTTCAAGGTGGATCGCGACCGCACCCTGGAGAGCCAGTTGCGGGACGGGCAGATCACGGTTCGGGATTTCATTCGTTCCCTCTGTCTGTCCGACACGTTCACCCGCAGTTTTTACAACCTCAACAGCAACTACAAGGTGGCTCGCCATCTGGTGGAGAAGCTCCTGGGCCGCACCACCCATGGCCGGTCAGAGGAGATCGCCTGGTCCGCCGTACTGATGACCAGGGGCGTCAAGGGCATGGTGGATGACATCCTCAACTCCGAGGAGTATCTGAACGCCTTCGGTTACGACACTGTTCCTTACCACCGCAACAGGGTGGTGGGCTCCCGGGACGTGGGGGAAACCCCCTTCAACATCACCTCCCCTCGCTACGACGCCTACTACCGCGGGATTTTGGGATTCCCCCAAATCGTCTACACCGGTACGGCCCGGGCCTTCCCCGAGCGGGCACAGCAGCGTCGGGGAGGCTATCCCGAGGACTACCTGTCCTGGGTGCGGACCCTTCCCGCCATGCGCGGCACCGGAGGGGCCCCAGCGGGGAACACCGGCATGGATTATCTGGCCAAGGTGCCCTACAGAAGCATCGGCCGCTGATCGCGGCGGATTCCGCGGGAAGGGTCGCCGGGCGGCTCTCCCCCCGAACTGGTGAGCCCGAGCCGGTCAGTGCTTGCTGACGGGCTCGGGCTCATCGCTTCATTGGTGGTGGTGATCCTCCAAGATGATCCCAAACGAAATCTTGAGCTGTGAGTCAAAACGCCCTGTCCTCTCTGGCCCTGATGACGCTGCGTCAGCTCCGTCACATTGCCAGTGAGCTCGGCGTCACCCTCTACAGCCGCAAAACCAAGGAAGAGCTGATGGAGGCCATCACCCTCCGCAAAGATGACCCCGGCTTTTCCTTGGCCGCGATCGAAGCGGAGATGGCGCCAGCGCCCCGCCCGGCCCAGGACACGCGGGTGGTGTTTTTGCCGCGAGATCCTCAGTGGGCCTATGTGTTTTGGGAGATCAGCGAGGACGATCGGGAGCAGGCCCTGTTGGATGGGGCGCAGCAGCTGTGCCTGCGGGTGGCGGATGTGACGGGCTTGGCTGGAGGCTCGGCCCACCCCCATACGCTTCAGGAA
>JBKCPG010000259.1:0-8782 GCA_046309395.1 Cyanobacteriota bacterium
GAACCATTCAGGACGCATGGGCCATGAGAATCTGAACACGACCATGATCTCCACCCATGTTCTCAATCACGGGCCCATGGGCATCCACAACCCCGCGGACATTCCGTAGCACCGGATTCATGACCTTCCCAGTTTCCATGAATCACCGCACAACGTGAGCACACTGTCTCGCCAAACCGAGCATCGACGAGTGTTGCCACCCACAATGCGCGGTAAAAAACGGTTTGTTGATCGACCAATGGCGCACCGCTGCCGTGGCTCTTAGAACCAGCGAAAGACAAGTTCGAAGGATCGGCAGGGCAAAGCCTGAGGTATTGCCTTGGTGATCATTGTAATCGTAACGAGATGCGCTCTGAGTGCTCAGCTCCAAAGTTACGATCAACAAATGCGGATGAGCGTTACAAGAAAATGACATGATCAACGCATTCATCCAATTATTTACAATCCTGAAGCGATGATAACTTGATTTCGCTGTCATCTGTCAGGTGATTATTGGCCTCTGGGATCAAGGCCAGGCGTTTGTATCGTGATGAACGGTGATAGACGGACCCGCACAAGTGGACAGGAGCCTCTGATGCTGTTCTGAAAACCATTGCTACCACTAGGTTCTGGCCATGTAGCCAGCAAGCGTTTTAGACTTTGTGCCGCCAGGGGAGCCGTAAGAGGGTTTTTATGCGGATCCGCTTAAAACCAAAGTACACTGCACAGGAAGGCCCTGTTCGGTATCGTCGGGGCGATGGAAATGATGTCGGTTGCCGACAATCCTCAGAAGTAGTCCTTACCGGATTTACTTCTACAGTCACGAGCCAAACGAACCACACTATGTTCATGTTGACAGAGATAAGGCATCATGCAAAGTCTGGCTTGTTCCTGTTGCATTGGCCTCGAGCCTTGGTTTCAGCGCCAGAGAGCTTCGTGAGATTGAACGGCTGGTCAGCTTGAACAGAGCTATCCTACTGAAAGCATGGGATGAGTTTCATGGCCAACCCTGGTGAGCAGGTCACTGACGTTGCTTTGACAGAAGACAGGCTGATCGTCGGCATGGCTGACGGTCGTTCTATCTCGGTTCCGCTGGCTTGGTTCCCAAGGCTTCTGCATGCAACCTCCCAAGATCGTAACAACTGGGAGATTGCAGGGGCTGGCTACGGAATCCACTGGCCAGATGTCGATGAGGATTTAAGTGTGGAAGGCCTGCTTCGAGGTGCACCAGCGCCCCAGGCAAAGGCTCTGGTCAGCCAACACCGACATGCACCTGAGCCGCCCCCGCCTGGATGTCTTCTTCGCCGAGCAAACCTAGCGGGCTGGTGATGGCGAGCGTTAGGCTATACAATCATCGATAAACAGCTATGGCTTCAGGATTTCTACAAATGACGCGCCTAGATCTGGGAGACTCTGAGAACAGAGTAGTTCATATGAGAAAAATAGATGAAGCCATGAGCAGATTCTACAAGTTAACGGTTTCATCTACTATCGTCATGGATTACTTCCAAACCTTTGGTGGCCCTCGCGAGATCAAAGACATATCCAATTACGTTACAGATGAAGCGAGGCTCTATCACGATGAAATCAACCGGATGGCAATTGTTTTTCTGCACTCGATGATTGAAGAGATAATGCGCTCATTTGTCTTTCATACTACTGCTGCAGATCCAAGGTCTCTTGTGCGATGGTTTTTGTCTCGGCAAGAAATCCCGACCTCTGTACTACAAGCAGCACTTCAACAGGCAAATACAGAGGAAGAAATAATGAGCAGAATCGCCATGTCAAAGCTTTCAGTTGCTACAGAAGACGCCTTAGTCCAAAAGATTTCTTCAAAACTTGACGCATATCTACAAAGAACAAGCATACAAGGAATTGGCGACATCAATAAAATACTATCGATATGCAACTACACTATTGATGACTACATCCTTCGGAAGTCAGAGCCAGTAATTGCTCAGGTTTGCTTGCGTCGGAATCTAATCGTGCACAATATGGACGAGAGGGATGGAGAAGTTTTGAGCGTAGATGTTGAGACCATTGACGAGTGGGCCGACCGGATCCGGGATTTTCTTATGGTCCTTATAAGCAATTCAGGAAAGATCGAAAGGGCTATGCAAATGGAAGATCAGACTATTGATGAGGCGAGTGATGCCTAACAATGCCATCCATCAGAGCCGCCGCTGATGGGTTTGCAACTGATTCTTAATCTCACTGCGGCCTGGTGATCGTGTGCGTTGGGCCCCAAACCAAGAAGGACATCGTCAAAGTTGATAGCCCGAAATAGCGTGGATTGCCCGGCCGGGCGCCAGCCACCGCTCAGGCCGATTGGCGCCTTTCCACAGCGGCGGCCAGGGCGATGAGCAAGCCCTCCAGGCGGGTGAAGCGCTCTTCCAACCGTTGCTCCAACCGGCGCTCCAAGCCCGTCAGCCGCGCCTCCAGCTCCGCGGCGGTGAGGCTTTTGGCGGCGGCGCGGCTGGTGACCGCCGGCCAGGCGCCTTCGCGGCAGGTTTGGGCGATCACAGCCCAGGTGGGCTTCTTCGGGGCCGGGCCGATTCGCCCCTCCAGCCAGGTCTGGGCCTCGGCGAGTTTGCCGAAACGGCCCTTGAGGGCCTTCAGCTCACAGGCCTCAGGGGGCAGAAGACCAGCGGGAGCCAGAGATGGGGTCTGGGAGGGGCGCTCCGCCAGGGCGGGGGCGAAGTCATCCACCAGCTCGCGCATGCTGGCGTTTTGGGCGCCGATGGTCCGAAACAAATCGGCATCGCTCTTGGCCAGGCGGGCCATCAGCTCCGCGAAACGATCGCTGAGCTCACCCATCGGCGCGATTGCCTCCCCGTAGCAAGGCACGCATGCGCTCAATCAGCTGGTTGATCTGGAAAATCGACCAAAACCCCGTCTCCCGCTTGGCCACATCCAAGTCGTCGAGGAGACGATCCAACGACTGTTGCTTGTTCTCGAACGCCTCCAGCTCCCGATGCATGTCTTCCGCCAGACGCATGGCCTCCACCTTCTCCTGGCCGATGAGCAGCAACCGCTCCTCATAGCCCCGCAACGTGGACAAAAACCGCTCCCGCGCCTCGCTGAACTCCCGCGAACGCCGCTGCAGCTGCCCCCTGGAGCGGCTGAGGGCGGCATGGCTGTTGCGCATCGCCAAGTAGTGATGAGCGATCTGCTCGGCGCTGAGCCCGGTGAGGTCCTTCGGGAAATCCGTGGTGGATCGAATCCCCTTGCACTCCTCCACCGGCTGGATCGCGGCCGAGGGTTGGGACGCGCCGAGAGCCATGGCCTCCTCCTCCGATTGCCTGGCGTCGCTCGGTGGCAGGGCACCGGCTGGTGGAAGCGACCCCGGGATTTCGGGCATCCGTGACACCATCCCGCGCCAAACCTCCCTATCCCTAGCACGCCAGACGGGGCGGCGCCGGCAGCCGGGTGCTCACCCCCCAAGCGGCGGCCACCAGCAGCGCGGAGGCCACCAGGCAGGCCTCCATCCCGCCCCACAAAAACAGGGCGCCCGAGAGCAACGTGCCCACCAGCCGGCCGGAGGCATTGGCCATGTAATAAAAGCCCACGTTGAGGCTCACCGATTCGGCATCGGTGTAAGCCAGGATCATGTAGCTGTGAAGCGAGGAATTCATGGCAAACACCACACCAAACAGCGCTAGGCCCACCACCACCGCCACACCCGGCTGGCCCACCTGACGCCAGAGGGCGATCGCGATCAGGGCCGGGATGGCGGTGAGCACCGCGCTCCAAAACGCCAGCGCCCCCACCCCGGGGGGCCCACTCTGGCCCCAGGCCCGCCGCAGGGCGGGAGCGGAGGCCTGCACGATCCCGTAGCCGATCACCCACAGGCCCATGAAGCCGCCCACCTCCCAAAACCTCCAGCCCAGAGCGGCCTCCAAAAACACCGGCAGCGCCACCACAAACCACACATCCCGGGCTCCAAACAGAAAGAAGCGCGCCAACGACAGGAGATTGACACCGCGGCTCTTGGCGAACAGGGCCCCGAAGGTGGGCTTGCGTTTCATCCGGCCCATCTCGGCGGGCAGCGCCAAGGTGGCGGTGAAGGCGAGCAGCAGGGCCACCGCCATCGCCCCCACGGCCCGGTTGAAGCCGATCGTGGTGAGCAGCACGCCGCCCAGGAAAAAGCCCACGCCCTTGAGGGCGTTTTTTGAACCGGTAAGGATCGCCACCCAGCGAAACAACCGCTGTTGCCCCAGCTCCCGCTGGTGGGGCGTTTCGGGCACCACAGTTTTGATGGCGCTCTTGGCGCTCATCTTGTTGAGGTCTTTGGCGATGCCGCTGATCGCTTGGGCCGCCATCACGTAGACCACGCTCCAGGCCCTCGGCCAGCTGTCGGCCACGGGCATCAGCATCAGGAGGGCCGCCACCTGCAGCAAGGTGCCGCTCCAGAGGGTGAGACGCAGGCCGAACCGCCCGCCCAGCCAGCCGCCGTAGAGGTTGGTGAGCACGCCAAACAACTCATAAAAGAGAAACAGCAGGGCGATCTCCAGGGTGCTGAACCCAAGGGCGTGGAAATGGAACACCACGAGCATGCGCAACGCCCCGTCGGTGAGGGTGAAGGCCCAATAGTTGGCCGTCACGATGGCGTATTGCCGAAGCGCGGAGAGGGCCATGGCTCAGCCCGCGTCCATCAGGGCCACATGGCGCGCCAGATCCGCCAGGCGGGAGCTATATCCCCATTCGTTGTCGTACCAGGCATACACCTTCAGTTGGGTGCCATTCACCACCATCGTCGAGAGGCCATCGACGATCGCGCAGCGGGGGTCGTTGACGTAATCCACCGACACCAGGGGACGGGTTTCGTAACCCAGAATCCCCTCCAGGGGACCATGGGCGGCGGCCTCAAAGGCCCGATTCACCTCCTCCACCGTCACCGGCCGCCTCAGCTCAAACACCGCGTCAGTGAGGGAGGCGCTCAGCAGGGGCACCCGCACGGCGTGGCCGTTGAGCTTGCCGTCCAGCTCCGGAAAGATCAGGCCGATCGCCTTCGCCGATCCGGTGGTGGTGGGAATCAGGCTCTGGCCGCTGGAGCGAGCCCGCCGCCAATCGCCCTTGAAGCCATCCACCACCACCTGGGTGTTGGTGATGGCATGCAGGGTGGTGATGGAGCCGTGGGCGATGCCGAAGCTCTCGTGCACCACTTTCACCACGGGCGCCAGGCAATTGGTGGTGCAGGAGGCGGCGGTGATCAGCCGGTGGCGGTGGGGATCATAGAGGTGGTGATTGATGCCATACACGATGTTGAGCGCCTCCGCGCCGGCGATCTCGCCCTTCACCGGACAGGCCACCACCACGCGCTTGAGGCCCACCTGGGCGAAGTAGGGCTCGAGGGTTTGCGGCGTCTTGAACTTGCCGCTGCATTCGAGCACCATCTCCACGCCGGCCTGGCGCCAGGGCACGGCGGTGGGATCCCTCTCCTGGCTCCAACTCACCGGGGTGCTGTCCACCACGAACCCGGGGCTGTCGCCCGCCTCGCCGGGGTTGGCGCACACCGACCGAGACCAGCGGCCATGGACGGAGTCGAAGGCCAGCAGATGGGCGGCGGCCTGGGCGTCGCCGGCGGGGTCGTTGACGTGGACGATCTGGAGGCCAGGTTGACCCCAAAGGGCCCGGAAGACCAGGCGGCCGATGCGCCCGAAACCGTTGATGCCGAGTTTCATCAAGGAAGGAGAATGCGCGGACCGACCTCGGCACCATAGATCAACCCCAGTTGATTGACATGGTGTTCCGCGTCACATGGCATGGCTCTCGATCCAGCACAGCCTCGTGGCTTCGCCCCTCCCCAGCGCAAAGCCGAAGCGGGGGATTCCAGCTCCTCAACCACGGGGTTGACCTCAAGGTCGGCTCGAAGACTGCCGAGCGTCAGAACCCGCCCGATCCAGCCAATCCCAGTCGTTCCGGTTCCGGCATCCACAGTGAGCGGCAACCCCTCACAGTTCGCATGGGGAGACTTCCAGAATGAGTCGACAATCCCTGGGGCTCCTGAGAGACAGGACAGGGCCTACCCGCTCAAATGCGACGACCGCCGATCACGCGCAGCAGGATGGAAATCACAGCGATCACAAGCAGGATATGAATCAATCCTCCCAGAGTGAAGGAGGTCACCAGGCCAAGGAGCCAAAGGACGATCAAGACAATCGCGATGAGTTCGAGCATGAGAGGATGGCGGAGGGCATGTTGACACCCGAACGCGTTGCCTGATCTGTGTCAGGCAACGCCTGAGGTATTCAGCTCAGATGATCAGCGGCGTTGTCAGCGGCATGGGAAACGTTCTCAGCCACCGATTGAGCCGCCTGCTTGAGATCCTCGGCCACATTCATGGCGGAAGCCTGCACCTGCTTGGCTTTTCCCTTGATCTGGTGCCCTTTGTCACCGGTAAGGTCGCCAATGGCGGATTCCAGTCTGCCTTCGGCATCTTTTGCCGCGGCGTCAACGTTGTTGGACATGGGGATGACCGCAATGGAAACAAGGACGATCGTCTGACCCACATCAAGGGGGTCAGACGATCGTCCTACATCTGAACATAGCGCTCTTGATTCGCCTCAACTCCCGCACAGGCTGAAGCCGCACTCCCCACAGGTCATCACCACAGGCGCAGCGAGCCCCGGAAAGACTTCTCAGCCATATGACGATTTATTGGAATGTGCAGCAATATGCATCAGGAGGCGACGACGAAGGCGGAGGTAGAGTGTGTCTTCGCCTCCAACAACACACACCAGGACGCCTTCCAATCTCAGAACGGATTTCCAGAATGCTAGGTACAACCCTGTACAACAATGGAGTGGAATTCCGCCTATGGGCACCCCACGCCACTCAGGTTTCCATCATCGGATCATTCAATGACTGGGACGGAAGTGCCCATCCGATGCGGCACGAGGGCCTCGGCTACTGGAGGGCTCAAGTGGAAGGGGCCAAGGTTGGTGATCAGTACAAGTATCAACTGGTCACACCAGCTGGCGTGATCAGGCGCATCGATCCCTATGCAAGGGAAGTGACAAACTCGGTTGGCAACGCCATCATTCATGATCCCGCATTTGACTGGGCGGATGATGAGTTCTCCATGGCCGCCTGGAACCAGCTCATCATTTATGAATTGCATGTTGGCACCTTCAATGATGACGACCCATTCCGACCAGGGAAATTCATTACGATTACCGCTCGACTGGAGCATCTCAAGCGCCTTGGCGTGAATGCCATTCAGATCATGCCCGTAGGGCAATTTGCGGGCACGCGCTCTTGGGGCTACAATCCATCTCACCTCTTTGCCGTTGATTCTGATTACGGCGGAACTCTCGGCCTGAAGCGCTTCATCAAACGAGCCCATCAAGCGGGAATCGCTGTGATACTGGATGTTGTTTACAATCACTTTGGGCCAAATGATCTAGACTTATGGCAATTCGATGGATGGTCAGAAAATGGTAAAGGTGGCATTTATTTCTACAATGATGATCGGGCAGTCACACCCTGGGGAGAAACACGCCCTGACTACGGGCGAGGCGAAGTGCGTCAATTCATCCTCGACAATGTACTGATGTGGCTCAATGAATATCACGTCGATGGCTTGCGATTTGATAGCACCTTCTATGTTCGCAAGTACGGAGAGAATGGATCTCAGGAACTACCTGATGGCTGGAGCATGCTTCAGGCCATCAATGAAACCGTAAGTCGCTCACGCCCTGGCCGGATCACCATTGCTGAAGATTTGCAGAGTCATCATTGGATCACCAAGGATGTTGGTGCTGGAGGAGCAGGTTTCGCGTCCCAATGGGACCCGCACTTTGTCCGGCCAATCCGTGAGGCTGTGATCGCGGTACAAGATCAGGACCGCTCCCTGAGCAACATTCGCGATGCGATTCTTTATCGCTATAACGACGATGCGTTTGAGCGTGTGATCTACAGCGAATCCCATGATGATGTCGCCAATGGACAGGCTCGGATTCCCCAGGAAGTTGACTCCAATGATCCCAAAGGCTGGTACGCCCAGAAGCGCTCAACCATGGCAGCGGCCATGGTCTTTACAGCCCCTGGCATTCCCATGTTATTTCAGGGGCAGGAGTTTCTTGAGGGTGGCTGGTTCCGCGATACAGTCCCAGTTGACTGGGATCAGCGAGAGACGTTTCGCGGCATTGTGCGCCTGTATCGGGATCTGATTGCTCTGCGTCTCAACCAACAAGGCGTTTCCCTTGGCCTCTGTGGGCAATTCACACAAGTTTATCATCTCAATGATGAGCGTAAACTGCTGGCCTTCCATCGCTGGGATCAGGGAGGCCCAAGCGACGACGTCGTTGTTATCGCCAATTTCTTTCACGAAACTCAAGACGAATACATTCTCGGCTTTCCCGCGAAGGGCAAGTGGAAGCTTCGTTTCAATAGTGATTGGCATGGCTACAGCGAGGTCTTCGAGGGGCATCAAAGCCAGGACACCGAGGCGGTGCCCGGAGACCGCGATGGCCTGCCTTTTCAGGCATCCGTCTCCATAGCCCCCTATAGCGTCTTGATCTATTCGCAATAAGCTTAAGGATGCTCTAGCCAATACGTCTCTCAGAAATGTGGCTGATTGAACAACACAATCAACCATCACTTGCCTACCAGGTTGAGGATGATGCCGCTAACCACCCCTCGCCGACGCCCTTGGGGTCTGGTCCACGCTTCAGCCCTGGCGAGTGGACAAGACGCATCACTCTGATTCATCATTCGCCGGTTGGTTGTCCACGGTCTGGCGTCGTGATGAGCCCATTGAAGGCCATACTCTTTCGCGACAAATGAATCGCGTTATTCA
>JBKCPG010000260.1:0-5127 GCA_046309395.1 Cyanobacteriota bacterium
CCGTGGAAGGCCCCCCCCGCCAGCACCAGGATCGCCGCGTTCACCAGAAAGGCCAGGAGCAGGGCCAGCAGCGCGTCCACGGTGGCGAAACGCAACGCCCAGTGGGGGGCCAGCGGGTGCTCCGGCCAGCGGCGCGTGCGCATCAACGCCGAATGCAGATACAGGTTGTGGGGCATCACGGTGGCCCCCAGGATGCCCGCCGCCAGAAAGAGCTGGCTGCCCTCCCGCAGGCCCCCGGGATCGGGGATCAGCCCGGCCGCCACCGAGGGCCAGTGGGGCCGCAGCATCAGCAGTTCCAGGGCGAAGCAGGCACTCACCAGCGCCACCAGGGCGATCACCAGCGCCTCCAGCTGGCGCGCCCCGAAGCGCTGGAGGGCCAGCAGCAGCAGGGTGTCGGCGGCGGTGAGCAGCCCCCCCCAGGGCAAGGGGATCCGAAACAACAGCTGGAGGGCGATGGCGCTGCCCACCAGCTCCGCCAGGTCGCAGGCCACGATCGCCACCTCCGCCAGCAGCCAGAGGGGCACCCGCCAGCGCCCCGGCAGCAGACGGCGGCAGGCCTGGGCCAGATCCATCCCCGTGGCGATGCCCAGGCGGCAGCACAGCGTCTGCAGCAGCATGGCGATCAAGCTGGAGAGGGCCACCACCCAAAGCAGGCGGAAGCCGTAACGGGAGCCCGCCGCCAGATCCGTGGCCCAGTTGCCCGGGTCCATGTAGCCCACGGCCACCAGATAGGCCGGTCCGAGCATCCGCGGGAGAGTGCGCCAGTCGGGGTCGCTCATGGGCAGGGCCAGCGAATGGCATTCTCCCCAGAGGCCATGGGGTTCGCCATGAACAGGCTCGATCAGACACCGATGGGTTGTGGAAGCTGGCGTCCGCCCTCCCCTGGCGCCCATCATGCGAGGGAAGCCTCCCCGGCCTGGATCTCGTTGGCATGAAGCTTCTCCCCCCCCTCGAGACCCCGCGCGATCAGTCCCTCGGTGTCACTGGATCCGCGCCACCTGCCGGATGACGCCCCGCGCTCCACCCTGCGCATGTTCATCGCCCTGTTTCCCGGAAGCCTGCTGGGCTTGGAGGCGGCGTCGATTTTCGCGATCTTCACCAGCCAGGTGTGGAACATGACGTTCTCCTTTTACCAATCCCTGCACACCGTTCCCGCGGAACTCATCGAGGCCACCACGGCGATCGACATCGTGGGCCTCGACGGCTTTGAAAACGCCTATCCGAAGGAGCTCTCCGGCGGCATGAAGCAGCGGGTGGGCTTCGCCCGGGCCTTTGTGCTGGAGCCCGAGGCGCTCCTCATGGATGAGCCGTTCAGCGCCCTCGACGTGCTCACCGCCGAAAACCCGCCGGGCGAGATCGACGACCTCTGGAACGCGGGATCCTTCCCCTCCAAAAGCATCCTGATCGACACCCACAACATCGAGGAGGCGATCTACCTGGCCGATCGGGTGGTGATTCTTGGCGCCAATCCCGGCCGGATCCGCGGCGAAATGTCGATCAACCTGCCCAGGCCCCACGACCGGGGACACCCCCGCTTCAAAGCCCTGGTGGATGACGTGTACACCGTGATGACCAACCCGGACATCGCGGTGACCGGCGAGCTGGAGCCGCCGCCCCACCCCCGGGCGGATCGGGCGCCATGCTGGAACCAGCGGCTCAAGCGATCCCATGCCCCCCACGGGTTCAGCCTTCCACCAGCTCCAGCTCCATCTGCGCCAAACCCGCCTGTTGGGCTCGATCAGCAGCGCCCTGTACTACGACCAAAACACCGTGATGCCCGCCGCTGGCGCTCCCTGGCGGGGCGAGCAGCTGGCCCTGCTGGCCGCCCAGCTGCATGAGCGCCAGAGCGGCGAGGCCTACGCGGAGCTGGTGAGCGCGGCGGAGGCGGAGCTGGATGGGAAGGCCGAGCCCCGGCGACGCCGCAATCTGGAGCTGCTGCGCCTGGAGCTGGAGCGCCAGCGCCGTCTGGATCCGGAGCTGGTCACCGCCCTGTCCGTGGCCCAGTCGCGGGGCAACGCCGTCTGGCAAGACGCCCGAGCCCGAAACGACTTTGCCGCCTTCGCGCCGGCGCTGAGGGAGCTGATCCAGCTGCGGAGGCGCCAGGCCAGCCAGCTGGAGGGGGCTGAACCCGTGGCCCGCGGACCCTGGGAGGTGCTGGCCCAGCCGTTTGAGCCCGACATCACCCGGGCCCGGCTGGAAGAGTTGTTCGCGCCCCTCAAGGCGGAAATCCCCCTCCTGCTGGAGCGGGTGCGCTCCCGGGCCAGCGGCGGCGCCCCCCCCGATCTGCCGGAAGCCACGCAGGAGGCCCTCTGCGCGGAGCTGCTGGCGAGCTGGGGCTACGACGAGAGCCGCTGCCAGCGCTCCCGCTCGGCCCACCCCTTTTCCTGCACGGTGGGGCCCCAAGATTTCCGCGTCACCACCCGGGTGGTGCCGGGCCAACCCCTGTCGGCCTTTCTGGCCACAGCCCACGAATGGGGCCACTCCCTCTACGAGCAGGGCCTGCCCCGGACCGACGACCACTACTTCCCCTGGCCCCTGGGGGAGGCCACCTCGATGGGGGTGCATGAGTCGCAGTCGCTGTTTTGGGAGTGCCGGGTGGCCCGGGGCCGCGCCTTCGCGGAGCGCTGGCATCCGAGGTTTCGCCAGGGGCTGGGGGCCGATCCCTGGGGCGACGCCCGGGGATTTTGGCGGGCGCTCAATCCCCTCCAGCCCGGTCTGATCCGGGTGGAGGCGGATGAACTGAGCTACGGGCTACACATCGTGCTGCGCTTCGAGCTGGAGCTGGCCCTGCTGGAGCGGGAGATGCCGGTGGAGGAGCTGCCGGGGGAATGGAACCGGCGCATGGAGGAGCTTCTGGGCCTGGTGCCGCCCACGGATCGGGAGGGGTGTCTGCAGGACATCCACTGGGCCGAGGGCCTGTTTGGCTACTTCCCCTCCTATGCCTTGGGGCATCTGATCAGCGCCCAGCTGAGCGAGGCGATGGAGGCCGAGATTGGCCCCATCGAGGAGCGCGTCGCCGCCGGGGAGGAGGTCGCCTTGCGGGAGTGGCTGGGCCAGCGGGTGTGGCCCCTGGGGCGGTTGGTGAACGGGGAGGAGCTGGTGGAGCGGGTGACGGGCCGCCCCCTGAGCGCCCAACCCTTCCTGGAGCATCTCCGCTCCAAGGTGAGCGCCCTCACCTCGGGCGGCTGAGCAAGCCGGGAGGAGCCACCTGAGCAGCCCACCCCCAGACGGTGGACGACCTCCGGAGGGTCTTTAAGATGGCGCCTCCCTGCCGATCGCCATGGCGAACATCGACCACGCCCCCAGCCGCACGATGCTCAACCTGCTGCATGTGCTGCCGGCCTTCGCCGATGAGGGGGAGCTGAGGCTCAACGTGATCGTGGAGCTGAATTCCATGACGATCAACAAATACGAACTGATCACCGAAACGGGCCACCTGAAGCTCGATCGGGTGGGGTATTCCTCCCTGGCCTATCCCTTCGCCTACGGCTGCATTCCCCGCACCTGGGATGAGGACGGTGATCCGTTGGATGTGGAAATTGTCAATGTCACCGAACCGCTGGTGCCGGGAAGTTTGGTGGAGGCGCGCATCATCGGCATCATGAAATTCGATGATGGCGGCGAGGTGGACGACAAGGTGATCGCCGTGCTGGCGGATGACAAAAGGCAGGATCACATCACCGATTACCAGCAACTCGGCGCCCAGTGGCTGAAAGAAACTCAGTACTACTGGGAACACTACAAAGACCTCAAGAAACCGGGAACGTGCACCGTGAACGGCTTCTTTGACACTTCCGAAGCTGTCCGCATCATCAAGGAGTGCGAGGCGCGCTATACCGAAACGATCGACCCGCGTCTGGTTGGCTGAGGCCACCCCCACTGTCCACCCACCCTCTTTTTCGCTTGCCATGGGACGTCTGTTCCGCCCCCTCGCCACTTCACTGGCCCTGGCCGCCACGGCCCTGATCTTCCCGCCCCAGGCCGCCCGGGCCGTGGAGCCCCCCCCACCGCTGCCGAAGGCCGCCCGCCCAGCGGGAACGGCCGTGGTCAACCTGCCGTCCCCGGCGGCCCCCGCCACCCCTGGATCGGCCAGCGGGGCACCGGCCACCGCCGCCCTCACCAGCAATCGGCAGATTGTGCTGGAGCTGGGCAAGCGCACGATCAGCTTGATGGAGGACGGCAAGGTGATGGGCTCCTGGCCCGTGGCCGTGGGCGATCCAGCCACCCCCACCCCCACCGGCACGTTCAAGGTGCGCAACAAGGTGGTCAATCCCCAGTACCAGAGCACCAAGAGCGGCAAAAACAACCCCACCATCGGTCCCCAGGGGCCCTTGGGAGATCGCTGGATCGGCTTCCACTACACCGAGCGCGACCAGTTCGGCATCCATGGCACGCCCACGGCCTGGGAGTGGACGGTGAAGTCGCGCTCGGCCGTGTCCCACGGTTGCGTGCGGATGCTCACCCCCCACGTGCGCCAGCTGTTCGACCAGGTGGATGTGGGCACGCCGGTGGTGGTGAAGCCCTGAGGCCACGGCGTCCACCCATCCCGCGAGAACGATTCTCATTTCTCGTCTAGCCTGGGGGCTATCGCCCCCGGGCTTTTTGATGCGCCCTTCCCCGCCGTCACCGCCATCCCCGTCCTGGCCTGGCCGCGCCAGGCGGGGGAGGCTCTGCTGGCTCTTGAGCCTGGGGGGGCTGGCTTCCCTGTTGATCGCCTGCGGCGCCCCGAGGCCCGAAGGCAAGACCCCGCCCAAGGGGGGCGGCCTCCAAGTGATCACCACCTTCCCGCCGATCACCCTGCTCACCCGGGCGGTGGCGGGGGAGTGCGCCGAGCGCTACGGGCTGAAGGGCGTGTTTCTGGTGGATGTGCCGGAGATGACGCCCACCCCGGCCGACCCGCGGCGGGCGTTCAGTTCCCTGGCGCGGGATTTGGGATTGCGCGTCAGTGTGTTCGATCCCATGGAAACCGGCGACGCGGAGGCCGCCCGGGATCCGGCCACTTACTTTGAGGTGATGCGACGCAACGGGGCCCAACTCGTGGCGGCCTTCGGGGGATGAATGGGCATGGTGACGTCCGAAGCCTTGGGGGCGGTGCTGGAGCAGCCCTTCATGCGGCGGGCCCTGCTG
>JBKCPG010000261.1:0-22986 GCA_046309395.1 Cyanobacteriota bacterium
AGTACAAGGCCTTAGTATGCCTAAAGATCGATAATTGACCAGAAATCAAGCCAAAACGCATCCCGGAAATTGCCCCAACTTCTTTGCGCCGACTGCTGTGAGCAAAACAAGAGCATAATCTGCTCAATGTCGTCTCATTGACGAGAATGAGACTAGGGCGCTTGGATTAAGCGGTCTTGATCAGAGCTTCCCTAAATCCGCGGACGACGGATCAAACGCCTAAAAACTTTTACCTCCGCCTAGATCCGCGATTGGGTCCAAATAGAAAATTAAAGTTAAGAATCCAGAAAGCGCCGCTCACCAACGAACGGGTTCATATTCATTAAAAGCACCAGATGGCAACGGGTCTCAATCATGGTCTCAAGAATCTTGACCATTCTGCCGCCCCAAGCCCACCAATCCAGAGTTTCCAGCTATGATGAGTTGTACCTTTTTTATTGGAACATCGTTTCCATTCCTCCAATGCGATTTTCTCATGGTTCGGCAATCTTGCTGAGTCTCTCGGCAGGGTTGGCGATCTTCAGCCCTCAAAGCGCAAGCGCTGCCCTATGCACACCAGGGGTCGATTCTGGAACCTTCACTTATGCACAGTGGGAGGCGGCAGTTGCTGGTGGTGACAACATCACTTGTACTGTTGGAGATAAAACATATAGCAACTTCCAATTTACATCTGGTGATTGGTCATCCTCATCATTTTCCATATCCAATGTTCCTACTGCTGGTATGGAACAGCACAGCTTTGCTGCTGCTGGCGGGTATGGAGTTGCGGGTGGCACACTCAGCTACTCTTACGATGTTACGATTATTCCAGCAACCTCCCCAATGAGGTTATACGCATTCGCCACCCAAATTGGGTCCAGCTCTCCACTTGGAATTAATGCGGGCAGTAAAGACCTTATGGCATATGTAACAGGTGGAACTCCCATTTGCCCACTAGTCTCCGCTTCCTTCTCTTCGGATGGTGCTGGTTCTGCCAGCTCACCAACCTGTATGCACGACTTGACAGGGATGACATTGAATTACTCCGGCAACGTCATGGTAACTCAAGGTCTCGTGAACACGTTCTCCGACACCATCGTTCAGACACCTGGCCCCCTGCCAATCATTGGCGCGGGTGCGGCACTTGGCTTCAGCCGTAAACTTCGGGGGCGGGTCAAAGCCTCTGCCTAAGCCGATTCTTACGGATTGATTTATATTTTTGAAACCCGGACTAGTTCCGGGTTTTTTGTTGGCTATGCCAATGTACTCACTACGTCATGTCGCGTGCCGCGCCAGGCTGGGAGCCAGACGCCCCGCCGCCGGTGACGCCCCAGCGACTCGCCCAAGTTGTGGCCTTTCTCCGTGAGATTGGCTTGGATCCCTCTGGACCGGGAGGCCTCGGAGGCTCGGCCACCGCCCTGGCCCCGATCGAGGAAGCCCTCACCCATAGCTCCTTGGGAAAACCCCTCAACCATGAGCGGTTGGAGTTTCTCGGTGACGCTGTGCTGCGGCTCGCCGCCTCGGAATTTCTCAGGCGCGAGCACGGGGGACTGAGTGTGGGAAACCAGTCGGCCCTGCGGGGGCAGTTGGTGAGTGATCGTTGGTTGGCGGATCTGGCCCATTCCTGCGGCTTGGAGAAGGTGGTGCGGTTGGGAGCCATGGCGAGCGGGGATTCCGCGGGCCGGGCCACGGTGTTGGCGGAAAGCGCCGAGGCGTTGCTGGGGGGGATCTATTTGGTCTGGGGCGGTCCGCAAGGCGGGCTGGAGGCGGTGATCCGCTGGCTCACACCCCATTGGCGAGACACAGCCGCGGCGGTGCTCGCCGATCCCCACCGCCACAACTGGAAGTCGGCCCTGCAGGAATGGAGCCAGGCACGGGGCTATGGCCTTCCCCGGTACCACTGCGAGGAGCGCACCACCGCCCATGGAGACCCTCGGCGATTTTTCTGCACGGTGTACTTGGAGGCGGGCAACGCCCCCACCACGCTGGGGGAAGGATGGGGAGGGTCCCGTCGGCAGGCGGAACAGGCCGCGGCGCGATGCGCCCTGCAACGCGCGCGGCAAGGCACACCGGGCAATGGGTCTCAGGCTGAGCATTGAGAGACTCGCAACAATGTCGAGTCTCATGTTCCTCTTTTTGGGAACGCGGCTACGTTCGGGGCAATCCATTTACGGAACTGGCACCGCCAGACCCCTGTCATCATGTCCAAAGTCCTCGGCGGAGCCGTCCTGCTGAGTTTCTCAGCCGCGGCGGGCCTCTTCCTCTCCTCTCCCGCCCAGGCGGGAAGCGCTCCACCCCTCACCGCCTGCGGTGTCGCCACCCCGCTGAACACCTTTGCTCGGTGGAGGCTGCTCCGATGGCGATAAAAACTTCACCTTCACGAAGGGGAGCTACTCGAGCTCCAACCTCTCCGCCGACAAGGTCCTGGTCATCATCTTCCACACGGGCAACAGCTACACCGTCAATTTCCAAGCCATGGGCCTCTGGACAGGAGCCGGATCCTTGGCCTACACGGTGGCGGTGAACACCAACTCCACGGATCTGCTGAAAACCTTCTCCGCCAGCCAGGCCACGTCCACAACCGGATCCCTCTTCACCGGCAACGCCACGGCCAGCGGCGCCAATCCCGGCACCTGCGGCTCCACGATCCCGGTGTCGTCCTGGTCTTGCGCCAGCACCCCCTTGACCTTTCCCTTCGGCAAGGAGAGCAGCCTCATCACCAACACCTGGAACTTTGCCAAGGGCATGAGCCAGATCGGCAACACGATCACCCAGCAGCCTGTGCCAGGCCCTCTTCCTATCCTGGGCGCTGGAGCGGTCTTTGGCTTGAGCCGCAAGCTCCGTCAGAGAATCAAACAATCCACCTGAGCCCTGGCGGGTCGAAGTCTGTTGGCCAGCCAAACGTCTGGTTGGGACCTCCGTCCTTGACCCTCGCTTCAGGGCCTGGCTTCCTCAGCTCAGGGCAAGACTCCGCAAAGGCAAGGTGATCAACTTGTCCCAACACCCCCCCTCAAAAAGCACCGCCGCCCGCTCGCCGCTCAGCCGCTGCACGATACCCTTGTAGCCCTGATAAATCGAGGTGGGGTCACTCACCGTCACCGTGCTGCCAGGAAGAATGACGGCGTCCATGGCGAGGGAGGCAGAACAAGAATTGAACGCAATTATGGCGGGAGGCCAGCGCCCTGGGGCCCAGGAGCCCGGTGCTCTTCTGGCCCAGCGACAACCTCCAGCGCCGCCGGGCTCGCTTGAATGGCAGCCAGTTTCTGTTTTCACGCGCGCGCGCCCGCCATGGCTCCCCCACCCCTGGTTCCCCTCATCCTCTGCGGCGGCACCGGCACACGCCTGTGGCCCCTCTCCCGCGCCTCCTATCCCAAGCAATATTGGGCCCTCGCCGGAGACAGCGACGCCACCCTCTTGCAGCAAACCCACCAGCGACTGGCGGGCTTACCAGGCCTGGCGCCTCCTTTGCTGGTGTGCAATGAAGACCATCGCTTCATCGTGGCCGAGCAGATGCGCCAGATCGACGTCGATCCCGCCGCCATCCTGCTGGAGCCCGTAGGCCGAAACACCGCCCCCGCCGTCACCGTGGCCGCCCTGCAAGCCACCGCCCGCGGCGAGGATCCCCTGCTGCTGGTGCTCGCCGCCGACCACGTCATCCGCCAAGAGGAGCGGTTCCGCCAGACGGTGGCCGCCGGCGTCGCCGCCGCCAGCTCCGGAGCGCTTGTGACGTTCGGCATCGTGCCCACCGCCCCGGAAACGGGCTACGGGTACATCGAATCGGCCGAACCCCTCAGCGCCGAGCGACCGGTGCCGATCGCCCGGTTCGTGGAAAAACCCGATTTGCCCACCGCCGAAAGCTTCCTGGCCTCTGGCCGCTTCACCTGGAACAGTGGCATGTTCCTCTTCCGCGCCAGCGCCATCCTCGCCGAATTGGAGCGCCTGGCCCCGGAGGTGGTGAGCGCCTGCCGAAGCGCCCTGGAACACGACAGCGCCGATCTCGACTTCCTCCGCCTGGAACGGGAAGCTTTCGCTGGCTGCCCGTCCGTGGCCCTGGATGTGGCCGTGATGGAGCGCACCGACCGCGGGTGCGTGCTCCCCCTCGATGCCCAATGGAGTGACGTGGGCAGCTGGAGTGCCCTGTGGGAAACGGCCGATCACGACAGCCACGGCAATGTGCTGCGGGGTCGCGTGATCAGCCAGGACTCGCGCAACTGCTACCTCCGCAGCGAACACCGCCTCGTGGTGGGCCTGGGCGTCGACAATTTGGTGGTGGTGGAAACCGATGACGTGGTGCTCGTCGCCCACCGGGATCGCGCCCAAGACGTCAAAGGCGTGGTGGGGCAACTGGAGCGCCAAGGAGCCCCGGAAAGCAAGGCCCACCGCCGCATCTACCGCCCCTGGGGCTACTACGACGGCGTGGTGGAGGGGGATCGCTGGCAGGTGAAAAAAATCCAGGTGAAACCTGGAGCCTCCCTCTCCCTGCAGATGCATCACCACCGCGCCGAGCACTGGGTGGTGGTGAAGGGCACCGCCCTGGTGGAAAAGGATGGCAGCGAGGAGTTGCTCGGAGAAAACCAAAGCACCTACATCCCGCTGGGATCCCGGCACCGCCTGATCAATCCCGGCAAGATCCCAGTCGAGCTGATCGAGGTGCAAAGCGGTCCCTATTTGGGCGAAGACGATATCGTGCGCTTTGATGATCGCTACGGCCGCACAGAACAACCCCTTGCCCGAAACTAATCATCGGTTAGATTAATCAAGATCCCTGTCTGTGCGTTGTGACCAGAGATCCACAATTGATGGACGACTCCGGGCTATTCCCCGAAGAGATCAACACCCAAGATGTGCACTTCGAAAACCGGTCCAGGAAAATGGCTGATGGGGCCCGTTTCATCCACTGGGTGGGAATCGCTCTGCTGGGCACGTTCTTGGTGAATCTTCTCAATGGAATCCCCCCCCGCTTTTCGGATCCCAGCTGGCAGCTCAATCTCCTCACTCTTCTGATCAGCAACGGTGGTGTGGCTTTGCTGGGCACCCTCCTGGTGTGTCTCGCCCGTCTGTTCAACCTCAACGATCCTCAGATCCAAACCCGCACCCTGCTGGTGCGCAAACTGGCCACCTGGGTGGCCCTCGGCTGGCTGCTCCTCATCCCGCTTCAGTTGTTCCTTGGCGTGCGAATCGTCAACGACCAGGCGGGGCGGGAAATTGAACAAATTCAGCTCAGCAAGCGTGTCAGCGCCGAAGTGAAAAAGGCCACCACCGAGGACCAGGTCCGCAAAGCGGTGTCCCAGCTGCCCAACACGACTCCCCTGCCTCGATTCACGGTGCCGCTGGCGGAGGCCAAAGCCAATCTTCTTGAACAGATCGACCGAAACACCAACGTCTTGACGACACGCCACCTACAGATCAGCTCCAACCGCTGGCAAACCTTCATCAAGGAGGCCATCCGCAACTGCTTGCAGTGCGTGCTGCTTTGGTTGGGCTTTTTCGCGATTGGCAAACGGCGAGCTTTCGCGGGCGATTTTGACGTGGGCCAGATCTAACGGCTCATTCCACTGTCACGCTCTTGGCCAGGTTGCGGGGCTGGTCCACATCCAGCCCCCGATGGGCGGCGATGTGATAGCTCAACAGCTGCATGGGGATCACCGTCAACAGCGGACTGAGCAACTCCTCAACCGGGGGCAGTGGCAACAAGAGATCAAACAGCTCGGTATCCGCGCAGGCCGGGGCCACACCGATCAACTTGGCATCCCGCGCCTTGGCTTCCTGGGCGTTGGAGAGCACCTTGTCGAACACCGTGCCCGGCACCGCGATCGACACCACAGGCACGCGGGCATCCAACAGGGCAATCGGACCATGCTTCATTTCCCCAGCGGGATACCCCTCCGCGTGGATGTAGCTGATCTCCTTGAGCTTGAGGGCTCCCTCCATGGCGATCGGATAGTTGATGCCCCGACCGAGAAAGATCACATCTTGGGTGTCGGCAAACAGATGGGCCAGATCGGCGCAGCGGCCATCGTGATCCTCCACCAACCGGGCCATCACCTCCGGCAGACCGCGCAGCTGATCGGCGAGCACCTCGAGCCGCTCGGCCTCCAAGGCACCGGGCAGGCCCGCGCGCCGCTCGGCGAACGCCAGAGCCAAGCCATAAAAGGCCAGCAATTGGCCGAGAAACGTTTTCGTCGCCGCCACCCCGACCTCAATGCCGGCTCCGATATCCAGCAGATGCGGCACAAGCCGGCCCAAGGAACTCTCCGGCCGGTTGGTGATCCCCAAAAGCCGCGCTCGATAGGCGGGATCGGCCAGGGCGTCCCGCCGCTCCCGCTCCATCACCAGAGCGGCCAGGGTGTCGGCCGTCTCCCCAGACTGGGTGACGCCAATGGTGAGGGTGTGGGGCCGAGGCGGTGGCGGCGAGTAACGAAACTCACTGGCGTAAAACACGCTGGTGGGCAGCCCAGCCAGCCGCTCCAACAGATAGGCGCCGACCTGGGCGGCGTGGCGGCTGGTGCCGCAGGCCAAAATTTCGATCTGTTCGATTCCCTCGTACACCGCCTCATCCAGGGGAAGAGCCACCAGGGCCCCTTCTGGCAAGTGGCGAGCCACCCAGAGCGCCGCGGTTTCCGGCTGCTCATGGATCTCTTTGTGCATGAAATGACGGAAGCTGCGCTTGTCGGCAACGTGTTCCGTGCCCGTCAACAAACTCGGGGTGCGCTGCACCCGGGCCCCATCCGCTCCGTAAAGCTCAATGCCCAAGGGGGTGAGCAGGGCCGTCTCCCCATCCTCCAATGGAAGGATCGTGCGGGTAAATCCAGCCAGAGCGGGGGTGTCGCTGGCGCAGAGAAACTCCCCTTCCCCCAAGCCAATGAGCAAGGGTGCCTGCCGGCGTGCCACCATCAGCGCCCCAGGAACCCTGGCCCACACCACCGCCAGGGCATAGGCCCCATGCAGCAGGGGAAGCACCTCCCTCACGGCCCTCAGCAGCATGGCCGCCGACGGCGCCTGGCCCTCGCCCTCTAATTGCCGCAGGCGACGTGCCACCAGATGGGGAATCACCTCGGTGTCGGTGTCGGAGAGGAAGCGCACCCCTTCCGCCTGCAACTCATCCCGCAGGGGCCGATGGTTTTCGATGATGCCGTTTTGCACCACGGCAAGCTCTCCACTGCCATCCAAATGGGGATGGGCATTACGCTCCTCCGGCTTGCCGTGGGTGGCCCAGCGGGTATGACCGATGCCGCAATGGCCTGATGCCCCCACCGCCTCATACCGGGCGGTGAGGTTCACCAGCTTCCCTTCCGCCTTGAGGCAATGAAGTCCGGTGTCATCCACCGTGGCGATGCCGGCGGAGTCGTAGCCGCGGTACTCCAGCTGACGCAACCCCTCAAGGAGCTGGGGAGCCGCCTCTCTCGACCCGATTAGGGCAACAATTCCGCACATAAGCTCCCCATCACCGGGCTGAGCTTATGGGGGAACGGGGTCCCGCACCAGGCCTCAAGCGTCAGTAGGCCAATCCCATCGAGCGGCTGGTTTCGTCGCCCAAGTAGACGCGAATGCTGATGAAGTCGGTGGGGCAGGCGGTTTCGCAGCGCTTGCAGCCAATGCAATCTTCCGTGCGCGGCGAGGAAGCGATCTGGCCGGCCTTGCAGCCGTCCCAAGGCACCATCTCCAGCACATCCAGGGGGCAGGCCCGCACGCACTGGGTGCAGCCGATGCAGGTGTCGTAGATCTTGACGGCGTGTGACATGGACCTTGGTGGGCGTGGTGCAAAGGTACCCACGAGGTGATCGCGCCGGAGCATGGAGCGCTTGCCCCGTCACCCTTGTTCATACGCGCCCGGGGAGCCCGCACCGACGACCCCATAAGATGTGGCCTCCCACTCAGCCTCCATGTCCCAGGAAGCGATCTTTGAAAAAGTGCGCGGCATCGTCGCCGAGCAGCTCAGCGTGGATGCGGGCGAAGTGAAGCCTGAATCCAACTTTCAAAACGACCTGGGCGCCGATTCCCTCGATACCGTCGAGCTCGTGATGGCCCTGGAAGAGGCCTTCGACATCGAGATTCCGGATGAAGACGCCGAAGGCATTACCACCGTTGGCGATGCCGTGAAGTACATCGCAGAGAAGCAACCCTGAGGCACTCGATGGTGGAGGGACTCCGCCGCGTCGTCGTCACCGGCCTGGGGGCCGTCACGCCGATCGGCAATGACGTCAAGGAGTATTGGGAGGGCCTGTGTTCCGGGCGCAATGGAGTCGCTGGAATCACCCTGTTCGACGCCTCCCGTCACGCCTGCCGCTTCGCGGCTGAGGTGAAACAATTCAACCCCGCCGGCTGGCTTGAACCCAAGGAGGCCAAGCGGTGGGATCGCTTTTGCCAATTTGGGGTGGTGGCCGCCAAGCAGGCCGTGAGGCACGCGGGCTTGGTGATCGATCCCACCAACGCCCAGCGCGTTGGCGTCTCGATTGGCTCCGGGGTGGGCGGCCTTCTGATGATGGAGAGCCAGGCCCATGTGCTGGCGGATCGGGGCCCCGATCGGGTCAGCCCCTTCTGTGTGCCCATGATGATCCCCAACATGGCCACCGGCCTGGCCGCCATCGCCCTGGGGGCCAAGGGTCCAAGCAGCGCCGTGGCCACCGCCTGCGCCGCCGGATCCAACGCCATCGGCGACGCTTTCCGCCTCATCCAGCTCGGGCTCGCCGACGCCATGGTGTGCGGCGGGGCGGAATCGGCCATCACGCCCCTCGGGGTGGCCGGGTTCGCCAGCGCCAAGGCCCTGTCGTTTCGCAACGACGACCCCACCGCCGCCAGCCGTCCCTTCGATCTGGATCGGGATGGCTTTGTGATCGGTGAGGGGGCGGGGGTGATCGTGCTTGAGAGCCTCAGTCACGCCCAGCGGCGCGGCGCCACCGTGCTTGCCGAGGTCGTGGGCTATGGCGCCACCTGCGACGCTCACCACATCACCGCCCCCTCCCCCGGTGGCGTGGGGGGCGCTGAAGCCATGCGGCTGGCCTTGGCCGATGCCCACTTGCCTCCTGAGGCGGTGGATTACGTCAACGCCCACGGCACCAGCACCCAGGCCAACGACAGCAACGAAACCGCCGCCATCAAAGCCTCTCTCGGGGAGCACGCCTATCGCACACCCGTGAGTTCGACAAAGTCGATGACCGGCCACCTTCTTGGTGGCAGCGGCGGCATCGAAGCCGTGGCCGCCGTCCTGGCGATCGGCCACAATGTCGTTCCCCCCACCATCAACTACACCACTCCAGATCCGGCCTGCGACCTGGATGTCGTGCCCAACACCGCGCGAGAGCACCCTGTGAATGTTGTGCTGTCAAACTCCTTCGGGTTCGGCGGGCACAATGTTTGCCTGGCGTTCCGCCGGATGATCTGAGCCCCAGCCCCCTCCTGCCCTCCACCCCAGCCCAGCCATGGTCGTCGCTCCCACCACCTCCATCGAAAGCCTCTGCATCAACAGCATCCGCTTTCTGGCGGTCGACGCGATCAATAAATCCAACTCAGGCCACCCTGGCCTGCCAATGGGCTGCGCCCCCATGGCCTTCGCCCTGTGGGACAAGGTGCTGCGGCACAACCCCAAAAATCCCCGCTGGTTCAACCGCGACCGCTTTGTCCTTTCCGCGGGCCATGGGTGCATGCTGCTCTACGCCCTGCTCCACCTCACCGGCTACGACTCGGTGACGATGGAGGACATCAAACAATTCCGCCAATGGGGCTCCAAAACGCCTGGTCACCCCGAAACCTTCGAGACGCCTGGGGTGGAGGTGACCACCGGTCCCCTGGGCCAGGGTATTTCCAATGCCGTGGGCTTGGCCATCGCGGAAGCGCACCTCGCCGCCCGCTTCAACAAGCCCGGCCACACCCTGGTGGACCATTACACCTACGTATTGATGGGAGATGGATGCAACCAGGAAGGGGTGGCGTCGGAAGCCGCCTCCCTGGCGGGTCACCTGGGGTTAGGCAAGCTCATCGCCCTCTACGACGACAACCACATCACCATTGACGGCAACACCGGCGTTTCCTTCACGGAAGATGTGCTCCAGCGTTACGAGGCCTACGGCTGGCACGTGCAGCATGTGCCGGATGGCAACACCGATGTGAAGGCCATCGTCCGGGCCTTAGAGGCCGCCAAGGCCGTCACGGACAAGCCCAGTTTGATCAAGGTCACCACCACGATCGGTTACGGCTCCCCCAACAAGGCCAACACCGCGGGCGTTCATGGCGCCGCCCTCGGGGCGGATGAGGCCGAACTCACTCGCAAGGCGCTGGAGTGGTCCTACGGGGCGTTTGAGGTGCCGGAGGAGGCCTATGGGCACTGGCGCCAGGCCATTCAGCGGGGGGCCAACTCCGAGGGTGAGTGGAATGCCACCCTGACGGCCTATCGCCAGGCCCATCCGGCGGAGGCCGCCGAATTTGAGCGTCTGCTGCGGGGCGAGTTGCCCGAGGGCTGGGATGCCACCCTGCCCACCTTCACCCCGGCCGACAAAGGACTGGCCACCCGCCAGCATTCCTACAACGCGCTGAACGCTTTTGGGCCAAAGCTGCCCGAGTTGATTGGTGGGTCCGCCGATCTCACCCACGCCAACCTCACCGACATCCCGGGCGAAGCCAGCTTCCAGCAAGGCGGTGAGGCCAACCGCTACCTCCACTTCGGCGTGCGCGAGCATGCCATGGCTGCGATCCTCAATGGCATCGCTTATCACAACAGCGGTCTCATCCCTTACGGCGGCACGTTCCTTGTCTTTGCGGGTTACATGATCGGCGCCATGCGCCTTTCCGCCCTCAGCGAGCTGGGCGTGATCTATGTGCTTACCCACGATTCGATTGGCCTTGGGGAAGATGGACCCACACACCAGCCCGTGGAAACCCTGGCCAATTTGCGGGCCATCCCCAACCTGCTGGTGATCCGCCCCGGCGACGGCAATGAAACCATGGGCGCCTACCAGGTGGCGGTGGCCAATCGCAAGCGACCCACTGCCCTGGCCTTGAGCCGCCAGGCCATGCCCAACCAGGCCAATTCCAGCCCCGCTGCCGTTGCCAAGGGCGGTTACATCCTGGAGGACAGCAACGGAACGCCAGATCTGATCTTGATTGGCACCGGCACCGAGCTGGACCTCTGTGTGAAGGCAGCCGCCGAGCTCCGGGGAGAAGGCCACAATGTGCGGGTGGTTTCCATGCCGTGCGTGGAACTCTTTGAGGAACAGGATGCCAGCTACCGCGAGAGCGTGCTGCCCAAGGCCTGCCGCAAGCGGGTGGTGGTGGAGGCTTCCAGCTCCTTTGGCTGGCACAAATTCACCGGCTTTGAGGGGGCCACGGTATCCATCGACCGTTTCGGAGCGTCCGCCCCGGGTCCCCTCTGCATGGAGAAGTTTGGCTTCACTGTGGACAATGTCGTAGCGACTGCCAAGTCCCTGGGCTAACCCTCGGCTGCTGCCGCGGCGTGGGCCGAGATCTATCCATCTTTCGTCCCCCCCCATAAAGCCGCGGGGTCCACCCTGATGCCAGGCTGGACCCCGCGATTCGTTTGTGGTTGGAGGAACGTGTCGCAGCAGCGGGATAAAATTGATCCGCAAACTACTGATCTAATCTAATCTAATCTAATCTGATCTAATTTGATCAGATCCGGTCAGTTCAGAGTTGAGCTAAATTGAATACACGCAAACAAATGATCTGGATAGAACTGAATACAACAGATCTGATGAACTAAGAAACGAGCAGCCCTGAAACGATCAGCCCTGAGCCGATCAGCCCTGAACCGAGCAGCCCTTGAGTCGAGCTGATCGGCACCGCAGGACCTGTCCTCAAACGAGGCTAGGCGGATTGGTTTGGGGCGTGTTCCCTTGCTGTTGGTGTTCTGTCAAAAGTTGCTCTAAACCCTCCAGATCGGCCTCGGTGATCTTGGTTTGCATGGGGCAGTGCTTTGGCCCGCACATGGAGCAGAATTCGGCCTCTTTGTAAATATCCGCCGGCAGGGTTTCATCGTGATACTCCCGTGCCCGCTCCGGATCCAAGCTCAACGCAAATTGACGGTTCCAATCAAAGGCATAGCGGGCACGGCTCAGTTCATCGTCGCGATCGCGAGCCCCTGGCCTGTGTCGGGCAATGTCGGCGGCGTGGGCGGCAATCTTGTACGCAATTAGGCCATTGCGAACATCCTCAGGATTGGGCAGGCCCAGGTGTTCCTTTGGGGTGACGTAACACAACATGGCGGTTCCGTACCAGCCAGCCATGGCGGCACCAATGGCGCTGGTGATGTGGTCATAGCCGGGTGCGATATCGGTGACCAGCGGACCCAAGACGTAGAAGGGAGCTTCGGAGCATTCTTCCATTTGCTTGCGCACATTGAATTCAATTTGATCCATCGGCACATGGCCAGGACCCTCCACCATGACTTGCACGTCATGGGCCCAGGCCCGTCGTGTCAGTTCGCCAAGGGTTTTCAATTCTGCCAACTGGGCCTCGTCCGAGGCATCATGCAAGCAGCCAGGCCGCAGGGAATCCCCGAGGGAAAAACTGCAGTCGTAACGTTTGAAAATCTCGCAGATATCGTCGAAATGGGTGTAGAGGGGGTTCTGTTTGTGGTGGTGGAGCATCCACTGGGCCAAAATGCCCCCGCCCCTGCTGACGATCCCCGTCAAACGGCCCTTCACCTTGGGGAGATGCTCAATCAGCAGGCCAGCATGGATGGTTTGATAATCCACACCTTGTTGGCAATGCTTTTCAATCACATGCAAGAAGTCATCAGCATCCAGCTTTTCGATGCGACCGTGCACACTTTCCAGCGCCTGATACACCGGTACGGTTCCAATGGGAACCGGGGACGCCTGGATGATGGCCGTGCGCACCTCATCGAGATTGACACCGCCGGTGGAGAGGTCCATCACAGTATCCGCCCCGTATTTCACCGCCAGCCGTAACTTTTCCAGTTCCTCCGCCACATCACTGGCATTGGGGGAAGCGCCAATGTTGGCGTTGACCTTGCAGCGGCTGGCGATGCCAATGGCCATCGGCTCCAGGTTGGGGTGGTGAATGTTGGCGGGAATGATCATTCGTCCCCGGGCCACCTCCTCCAGGATCAAGGTTTCGGGCAAATTCTCCCTTCTGGCCACATGGGCCATCTCCTCCGTCAGGACACCGGTTCGGGCGTAGTGGAGTTGGGTGACGTTGGCGTCACCGCGACGCTTTTCAATCCAGGGACTACGCATGACGACAGGGGAGAAGGAAGGGTGCCGTCTTGAGGAGGTCTGCCGCACTTCCCTGCGCCGGCATGACCCGGATCAGGTTCGGAGGGTGTGATCTCAGCCCGCATGGGGCACCCCTAGTGACACCTTTAACTTAGCAAGCGCAGCCCAGTCCGGGGTTCAGCGGCTGAGGCCCGATCAGCGTTGTGGCACGCGCGACCCGCCCGGGGGATGCCGTGCCAGCATAATCAACACATTTGTTAAAGGTTTTGGCGGATGAAGGCTGTAATACTCGCCGGAGGCATGGGAACGCGGATTGCTGAGGAGACCGCCACGCGACCAAAGCCGATGGTTGAGGTGGCTGGAAAGCCAATACTCTGTCACATCCTAAAAATTTATAGTCATTACGGAATCCATGATTTCATTATCTGTTGCGGGTACAAGGGATATCTAATAAAGGAGTATTTTGCAAATTATTTCCTGCACACCAGCGATGTCACTATCGACATGAATGACAATTCTGTTCAGGTGCACTCTCGTAAGGCGGAGCCATGGAAAGTCACCCTTGTGGACACAGGCGAAACAACGATGACCGGAGGACGCCTAGCAAAGGTGCGTCCCTACCTTGATGACGAGGCATTTTGTTTCACCTATGGTGATGGAGTCTCCGATGTGAATATCGGCAAATTGATTGATTTTCATCGCGAGGAAGGGCGCCAGGCCACATTGACAGCTGTTCAGCCGCCGGGTCGTTTTGGCTCCCTCGCTTTCGAAAGGGGCAGGGTGCTCGCTTTTGAAGAAAAACCCCAGGGCGACGGAAGTTGGATCAATGGCGGATTCTTTGTGCTTGAACCGGACGTCATTGATCTGGTGGATGGTGATCTGTGCGTCTGGGAAAAGCGTCCGCTGCAATATCTCGCGGAAACTGGTCAGCTCTCCGCCTATCACCACCGGGGCTTCTGGCAGCCGATGGATACTTTGCGCGACAAGTTGACATTGGAGGAGCTATGGCAAAGCGGCCAGGCACCCTGGAAGGTTTGGGAGTGATATGGCAATGGTCAGTCCAAAGTTTCGTGTTCCAGATCCCACCTTTTGGAGAGGTCGGCGGGTTTTGCTCACTGGCCACACCGGCTTCAAAGGCAGTTGGCTTGCCCTATGGCTCTCGGAGCTTGGGGCTGATCTCTGGGGTCTCGCCCTGCCGCCGGAACCTGGTCCCAATCTCTTCCAGCAGCTGCACCTGCAAGACCGCATCAACCACCATATTGGCGATGTCCGTGACGCAACAGTCGTGCAGACGATCGTGGAACAGTTTCAACCGGAGGTGGTGCTTCATTTGGCTGCACAGCCGCTTGTTCGGCGCAGCTATAGCGATCCCCTCGTCACCTGGGAAACCAATGTCAATGGCACACTCCATGTGCTCGAAGCCTTGCGCTCGCTGCAACAGAGTTGTTCTGCGGTCATGATCACCACTGACAAGGTTTATCGCAATAACGAATGGCTTTACGGCTACCGGGAAAATGACCCACTTGGAGGTCATGATCCTTACAGCAGCAGCAAGGCGGCCGCAGAGATCGCCATCGCCAGTTGGCGTTCCAGCTTCTGTGGACCCCTCCCCCACCAAACCCCCCATTTGCGCATCGCAAGTGCCCGGGCAGGCAACGTCATTGGTGGTGGCGACTGGGCGGCGGATCGCATCCTTCCTGATGCCATGCGGTCCTTAGCCGCGGGCGAGCCGATCGCCGTGCGCAACCCTGACGCCACCCGCCCCTGGCAACATGTGCTGGAGCCCCTCGGCGGATATTTGTTGCTCGCCGAACGATTGACCCAAGGAAATGTGGCCCTGGCTGCAGCGTTTAATTTCGGCCCCCACCTTGAGGCCAATCGCAGCGTGCGGGCCCTGGTGGAGGAGTCTCTGCTCCATTGGCCCGGCCAATGGAACGACCACAGTGATGCCACATCCCCCCACGAAGCCAGTTTGCTTCACCTCGTCATTGACAAAGCCCACCATGAGTTGGGCTGGTCGCCACGCTGGGATTTTGCCACCACCGTGGAGCGCACCGTGAGCTGGTACAGAGAGGTCCACGAAGGTCGGACTTCCGCGCTTGACTGTTGTTTGGCTGACCTTTCGTGTTTTGAGAAGTCAATGACAACCTCTACGCAATCTGCGGTGTTGACAGAGTCATGAAGGATCCAGCCACCCTGCGCGAGGAGATTCTTGCCCTCACACGTGAATATTCTCGTCAAGTCCATGCCCCTTACCGACCCGCCGCGGATTCAGCTCGAAGTCCCTGGCAAGAAGGAACCTCCATTCCCTATGCCGGTCGCGTGTTCACGGAGGACGAAGTTGAAGCGGCGGTATCAGCCACCTTGGATTTTTGGCTCACTCTCGGGTCTGAAGGCATGGCAATGGAACGGGAGCTTGCCAAATTCATGGGCGTGCGTCACAGCCTTTTGGTGAATTCTGGATCGAGCGCCAACTTGGTGGCCATTTCCGCCCTCACCTCGCCCAAATTGTCCAGCGCACTTCGCCTTCAGCCTGGCGATGAAGTCATCACTGTGGCCGCCGGTTTTCCCACCACCGTTGCACCCATCCTGCAAGTCGGAGCGGTGCCGGTGTTCATCGACGCCGACCCCATTACCGGCAACGCTCGCTGTGAACAGCTCGAAGCGGCGTATAGCCCTGGCAAGACCAAGGCCGTGATGATGGCCCATGCCCTCGGCAATCCCTTTGACCTCGCAACAACCCTGACTTTTTGCCGCAAGTATGACCTCTGGCTGGTAGAGGACAACTGCGACGCCCTGGGATGCAGCTATTCCATGCCGCGCCAGCTTGCCGAAAGTCTTGGCTTTTCGGAGAATAGTCCAGGGCTTGATGAGGGCCCAGATCGGGTGGTCAGATGGACGGGGACTTGGGGAGATCTCAGTACCCAAAGTTTTTACCCTCCCCATCACCTCACCATGGGAGAAGGTGGTGCTGTGAACATCGTCCGCGACGCCAAACTTAAGGTGATTGCTGAAAGCATTCGCGACTGGGGTCGTGACTGCTGGTGCCCCAGTGGCACAGACAACACGTGCAACAAGCGTTTCGATTGGCAGCTGGGCGAACTGCCGGCCGGCTACGACCACAAGTACACCTACAGCCATATTGGCTACAACCTCAAGCCCCTTGATCCCCAGGCAGCCATTGGTAGGGTTCAGTTACGCCGACTGCCGGAATTCATCGAGGCACGCAAGCGCAATTGGGAGACGCTGCGCCAAGGATTGGCCCGCTTCGAGAACGTGTTCGAATTCGCCCTCCCCACCCATGCCACCGCATGGGATAGCGATCGAGGGTTTTCATGGGATGGGTCCGGCTGCCGCAGTGTGTGCTCTTGGTTTGGCTTCAAGCTCTCCGTCCGGCCTAAGGCTCCTTTCAGTCACACCGAATTAGCCCGGGAACTGGATCAACAGCGTATTGGCAACCGCATGCTCTTTGGAGGCAACCTGCTGCGCCAGCCCGCTTTTGTCGACATCCGCCAAAACCGACCTCAAGCCTTGCGGGTTGTGGGGGAGATGGTGGGGGCGGACGCCTTGATGCGGCAGGCTTTGTTCCTCGGTACATACCCAGGATTGACCGCCGAGATGCTGGATCACGAAATCAATGTGATTGCGGAATTTGTGAACCAATCGGCACGTTTGGCCTCACCTGCCGCCCTTCCCAACCGCGGATGAAAGCTTCCCACTTTATTGCTCAGTACTTGGAAGCGCGTGGTGTGACACACGCCTTTGAACTGGTCGGTGGAATGATCACGCATCTGATTGACTCGTTGAGTCGCCAGACGGCAATTCAAATCGTCTCTTGTCATCACGAGCAGGCGGCGGCCTTTGCCGCTGAAGGCCATGCCCGGGTGTCGGGGATACCGGGGGTAGCCCTGGCGACTAGTGGACCGGGAGCTACAAATTTGCTCACCAGCATTGGAAGTTGTTTTTTTGATTCCACTCCAGCCGTTTTCATCACAGGCCAGGTCAACACCCATGAGCTGAAGGGTGATCGAGGCGTCAGACAGCTTGGCTTCCAGGAAACTGACATTGTTTCCATGGCTCGTCCGATCTGCAAGTGGGTGGTTCAGGTGCATCAGGCAACAGAACTTCCCCTGGCGCTCGACAACGCATTTCGGATTGCTCTAGAGGGCAGGCAGGGGCCATGCTTGGTGGACCTGCCGATGAATGTTCAGGCGGAGAACATTGAGGATGAACTCGCCCAGGAGGTGTTGCGTCAGGCAAAAAAATCAGGCCAATCATCGTTGGCACAACCGCGTATAGATCCCAATAATGTCAACAATCTGCAACAGCAATTCCAAGAATTACTGCATTGCATCAACGCTGCCAACAGACCTCTGTTGCTCATGGGCGGGGGGTGTGCGGCGTACGCAAATCGATCGGCGGCACGGGAGGTGGTGGACCATCTTGGAGTACCGGTGGTGCTCTCCCTGATGGGAGTTGATGTTCTCCCAGAAAGTCACCCCTTGCGGGTGGGGTTCATCGGCTCCTATGGGAATCGTTGGGCCAACAAAGCTCTTGGCGCTGCGGATCTGCTGGTGGTGATGGGAAGTCGTCTTGATATTCGCCAAACGGGAGCGAATGTGGAAAGTTTTTCCGCTGGTAAACAAATTTGGCAAATTGACATCGACGCAGCGGAGATGGGTTTACGCATTCAGCCGGACTTTTCGCTGTGTTGCTCGATTCAAGCAGCAGCTGATCAGCTTGCTGTTCTTGTGCAAGGTGAGCCCCCCTCCCATGGGGCCTGGAGCCTTGAGATAGGAGATCTGCGCAGGCAATATCCAGCTCAACGGGAATATGTCACGGAGGCTGATGAATGCAACCCGGTGGCCGTGCTCCAGTTGCTCAGCCAACTTGCCCCGGATCCCTGTCAGTATGTCACTGACGTGGGGCAGCACCAGATGTGGGCTGCTCAGAGCCTGGCCTTCCGAAGCCGGGACCGCTTTCTCACTTCCGGTGGGATGGGCGCCATGGGGTTTGGGCTTCCAGCGGCCATTGGAGCCGCCTTCGCCCAGCCCGACCTCACCACCGTTCTGATTAGCGGCGATGGCAGCTTCCAGCTCAACATCCAGGAACTGGAAACGGTGAGACGGAATCATCTCCCGTTAAAAATCCTATTGTTCAACAATAAGTGTCACGGCATGGTGCGCCAGTTCCAAGAAACTTACTTTCAGGACAACCTCCAATCCACCGCCAAAGGCTACACAACCCCCGATTTTGTCGCCATTGGGAATGCTTACTCCCTACCCTCTAGCCGCTTGACTCCTAGCGATGACATACCCACTGTTCTTCGAGATTTTCTGCTGGTGGATGGTCCTGCCCTGTTAGAGGTTCCCCTCTCTCAAAAGAGTAAGGTCTACCCAAAACTTGCTTTTGGGAGGAAATTTGGAGAGATGGAACCGGAAGCGAAGCCCACCGCTATGGAATCGACTTGAGCCGATCAAGCTAGAAATCGAGGTTATTCTGAGGCCAATAAGTCAATTGTTTTAGAGTGATCTGTAAGGTGTAGGAATGCATAATTCGTTTCTTCGGTGCTTTCTGTTACTTCCAGAATGCGCCGGACTCCCATGGGCCCCACGCCCCAGCAACCGTAACCCAAGGAAGACATTAAATCTAGAACATCATTGGGATGATAGCCAAAGGGGGCACTCCACTTCCTAAGAAGTTCCGCGAAGACACGGGGACGATGTTCGGCAAGAGTTTCTTGACCCCCCTGCAATACCAATAGCTCCGCCCCCTCAACATCAATTTTAATATAATCTGGCTTGGCCGCTTGGTTCGTTGTCCACTCATCAAGTTTTAGGATCGTACTGACAACGCGCTTTGCATTGGGTCGTCCAGCAACATTCATCAGACTGGCATTGACGCCATGCTCTGGGGCAATGAAAAAATCGCAACTCCCGTTCATATTAGAAAGGCCATGGTTGTAGACACGGACACGATCACCCAGGCTGTTCAGTGCAACATTGCGCTGAAGAATCTCCATTGTTGACGGTAAAGGCTCAAAGGCATGAACCCGTGCCTGGGGTTCCCGGATGGCAAGCCTCAGGGCGTGATATCCGATATTGGCCCCAATATCGAGTATGCAACGCGCATCGGCGGCGAGAACATTCATGACGAGAGTTTCCTGCGGCTCATAGGCACGGAAGTTCATGGCTTCCAGGGGGGCTGCCCGTGATTCACCTTCGAGCGCCCAAAGCCGCACCCCTTCTTCCCCCATCAAAAACTGAACACCGTCTCGGGACAAACCAATCTCCCTAACTTCGCTCCGAGAAAGATGGGGGATGTAATTCCACAGGGATTGATGGAGAAGGTTGGCTTGAGCGATGAAGTCATCTTTACTGATCCGACCATCAGCAAAAGATTGCTGCAACTCAGTGAGGGATGGATGGGGAGAAGTCATTGGGAAATGGTTTCGATGAAACGCTCGAAGCCTTCAGTGATAGAAGTTTTTGGCATCCAACCCAACGATTGCAGGCGTTGGATGTCTGGCACCATTCTGTTAAAGGGGCTTGGCGGATAGCCATTCGGAGGGGAGCGACGTTCCAGGCGGGCTCCACGACTGGAGAAATGGGTGACCAAGATCGTTGCCAATTCTAGTATTGAAACTTCAGCCATTGGATTGGCTAGATTATAGGCATTGGGGGGCTCGCCCTTGAGTAAAACAGTCGCTATACCAGTAATGGCATCACTACTGTAACAAAAAGCTCGACGCGCACTTCCATCACTTGTCATGACCATGGGCTCTCCCCGGGCGATGGCATGGGCAAAGTCGGAGAACACCCTGCCATCATCGGCTGTCAGGCCGGGCCCATAGGTATGGAAGGGGCGAACCACAAGGGTCTGCAGGCCATGTTGTGCATGCCAGGCGACGCACAAGGCCTCTCCCAGTCGTTTGCTCTCGGCATAACAAGAGCGTGGATCAGTGGGATCCACGCTGCCGAAGTCATGTTCGTCCAAGGCAGAGGCGGAGGACACCGATCCATAGACCTCACTGCTAGAGATGAATAGGAAACGGCAAGTTGGGCTACAGGCCTGGAGAAGGGCAGCTGTCCCCACCGTGTTCGGGAGCAGCGTGCCCACGGGATCACGGCTGAAGAACTTTGGGCTCGCCTGGCTCGCAGCGTGGATGACAAAGTCAGGCGCACCCAATTGGGGGATGGCGAACTGGCTCAAATCCCAGGTCAGCCACTCAATCTGGGCATCGTCAGCCACGTCGGCCATCCGCTGTCGGGATCGCTCCAGCTGACGCACCAGGGCCACAATCCGCAGCGGACGCCGGACAAGGCCCGCTGGATGCAACGCAACCAAGGCCCGAAGTAGGGCCCCCCCGAGGAAGCCTGAGGCTCCTGTTACAACAACGCGGGTTCCGTCAAATTGATCCCAGGGCAGATCGCAAGCAAGAATGTTTGCCGTATCCTCCTTGATAATCTTCAGGCCATGGGGCTTCATGGGTTGACCATCCAATGTCCGCTTGAAAATCACGATCTAATGATTCTATCCTCTGGCCAGACCATGTCCTGGCCTGATGGACATGGCCAATTGGCCGGCAGTGTTGAGATCTTTTGGTGAAATGATTGAAAGCACATCCACTGCGGGGCGAACGCGCCGCGCTTCCATGGACTCATCTGTGACTGGCTTTTACCAGCGTGTTGGCAAGTTTCTTGGCGTTTAACAGCTTATATAAAACCTTTTTCATGCGTAGATAGGATGCGTGATTGATTCCCTTGCGAGGCATCATGATAATTGGCCAACAGAAAGCCCAGTAATAGATATAGGTCTTGAAAACCGGTGTCAGCAGGCGGTGAACCTTGACGCGATCAAACTTGAGCCCACGTTGTTTTTGTCCAATGATAACAGCTGGTAAAAAGTGAATCAGCATTTGATTGTTGATGTGCTTACGCATGCCTGAAATCATGTATTGATCTTCGGTTGATTCCATAATCGTATTAAAGTTCCTGCCGAATACCTCGTAAAAATTGTAGCCACTGGAATTTTCAATTCCGGCCCCCAGTATCAACTGTTGCCGGATGACGGCATTAAGAGGCGCTTTAAAAGCCACACCAAAAATCAGGTTTACATGGTTGAGGAATGAGTTTCTGTAAGACAGTAGATTATCCCAGTCAATCAAGTCTCTATTGATGATGTTTGCCGTGATGAAGGTGATGTCGTAGTGCACCTCCTTGACAAATTCGAGCGGATTTTGAAATGGGGTAACAGTACCTGCCAAGTTATTGACGCCAGTGGCATTGACATGGATCACTCCGCATTCGGGATATTCCTGAATAGTCTTTAATATCAATTGAATGCCGCCCGCCAGCAAGATATCGTCATCTCCAAAAGCAACCGCAAATCTTCCAGTTGACTTCCTGTAGCATTGGGCAACGTTATAATCAGCGCCCATATTCTCTTCATTTCTTATGTAGCGAACCCTGTGTCCTTCGCCAATGTACTTCTCTACAATCTCTCCCGTATTGTCGGGTGAGCAGTTGTCAGACACAAGAATTTCAATGCGATGATCGAGTTTGTCAACCTGGTCGGTTATGCATTTCAGGCATCGGTCTAAATGGTGGGATCTGTTATACGTAGGAATTGCAATTGTCAATAGTGGTTTATTATTGATTGGCATCTCGGCGCGCATATGACTAGCGAATTAGTAAACACATCTAAATTTAGCATGAATTGTCAGGTGCTTTTTCTTTGTGGGCGAAGTGGATGCCACCTATTGATGGCGTTGCTCCAACTGGGCAGGGCCCATGGTTGTGCGGACGTCATGGCCCCGCGTCACGCCCATGCCAAAAGCCCAAGGGCTTGTTCCTTTCAGTCCGATGGACGGCGACTCGATGGAACAGATGTTGCCAATGAGGTGGACGAAACAGCGGACGGCAATTGTTTTTCCATGGGGCCATGGATGGGCTGGCCGTTGCCTCCACCCATGGTGGAAGCTGGAGGCCAAAAAGCCGACCATCAAGAACGATCAACCATTCCCGCCGATTCAGCCCCGGGCCATCCCTGGCAGGGCATTCAACGCCACCGCCACCACGCGATGGTCCCCATCGGCTTGGAGGCCATTCATGGTTTCCCGGGCCTCCAGGACGATCGGATCCGTGGGGTCGGAGGCTTCATGGAGAATCCGCCCCAGCAGCTCCGCTCCTCCCACCCGTACGGTGCCATCCCCATCGGTCAAGGCCAGGCGGGCAAGGTCGAGCAGTTGGGAGGGCGCCCTCTCGGGCTGTTCGGCCAGGGCCGCGAGGATGCTGCAGCGCACGAGCCACTGCCCATCCTCCGCGAAGGCGCCCCGCAGCAAGGGCCAGGCCTCCCTGACGCCATAACTGGCCAGGGCGTTGGCCGCCTCCGCCCGCACATTGGCGTCACCGTCCTCCCGCAACACCCGCGACAGCGCCTGCCAGCCCGCGGGACTGCGTTTGATCCCAAGCCCCGCGCAGCTCATGGAGCGGATCACAAACGGGGTCTGCTCCAGCCCAAGCAGCAGGAGGGGGGTGGCCTCTTCGATGCTGCAGTCCCGCAGGCTCACCCGGGCGGGCATGGCCCGCGCCGGATCGGCCGAGGCGATGGCCTGCTGGAGAAAGTGAAGATCAGGCGGCAACGCTTGTGCCCAGCGGGGCGTGCCACGCTAGCAATCACCCCCATCTCCCCCATCAACACCCGGCGGATTCAACGACCCACGCCGGGCAGTCCCTGGCGCAGGGCCCGAAGCAGCATCGAGCGCCGTTGGCGTCGCCGCAGCCAGCTGAACCCCAGCAGGCTCAGGCCAATCAAC
>JBKCPG010000262.1:0-8750 GCA_046309395.1 Cyanobacteriota bacterium
CCCCCTCCGCCGCGCTCGCGAGAACGCGCATGTGCCCGTCCACCGGGATAAACCCCCGCTGGGTTTCCACCCCCACGGAGGCCAGATTGAGCTCTTTGCTCACGGGCACTCGTCCCGTGGCCACCAGCACCGCGTCCACTTCCAAGGTTTCCACGGGCTCTTTGGTGGCCATGTCCACCAGTTCGATCTTCACCGGGCAGCCCGGGGTGATGCTTTTGGCCAGCACGCCGGCCCGGGCGTCGATCTGGCGCCCGTCGATCAAGTGACGGGCCGCCAATTTGGCGATGTCGGGGTCGAAGGTGGGCATGACCCGATCCAGAGCCTCGATCATCGTCACCTCACCGCCCAGGGCCGTGTACACATCGGCAAACTCCAGGCCGATGTAACCACTGCCAATGATCGTGATCCAGCGGGGCAGCCACTCCAGGTTGATGGCCTCATCACTGGTGAACACCGTTCGACCATCGGTGGTGATGCCCGGTGGCACGAAGGGGTCGGAGCCGGTGGCCAGGATCACCTCCCGGGCGCTCCACACCCGCTCCACCCCGCTGGCCTCCCGCACGGCCACCCGCTGGGGACCCTCCAGACGGCCCTTTCCCCGCAGGATGGTGACGCCAGAGCGCTCCAGGGTTTTGGTCAGGTTGTCGCGAATGGTGGCCACCAGCTGGAGGGCGTGGTCGGCAATCTTTTGCCGTTCAAAGCGCACGGGGGCCGCGTGGATGCCAAAGGCCCGCAGATGCTCCGCGTCGGCCAGCTCCCGCACCCGGCCGCTGGCGGCCAGAAGCGCTTTGGAGGGCACGCAGCCACGGTTCACGCAGGTGCCGCCCATGTCGCGGGATTCCACAATGGCCACCTTCAGGCCATGGTCGGCGCCGTGTTTGGCCGCGTCAAATCCGCCATAGCCCGCCCCGATGACGATGACGTCGTAATCGAAAGGGCCCGGGGCATGGTCGGTTGTGTCACCAAGGGCGGGGAAGGAAGAATCGCTCACCGGGATCGGGGCTGGCGGATGGGGGCATTCTCCCTCCCTCAGGGTCCCAGATCCGTTGTGATCGCTCCCGCGCCGAGCGACTGGCGACGGCGCTCCAGGAGCAAAGGGGCGGAAGCGATGGCCACATTCAGGGAGTCCACCGCCGGGTCGATCGGAACGGTGAGCAGGCCATCGGCCCCCTCCAGGAGACTTGGACTCAGGCCAGAGCCCTCATTGCCCAGCATCACCAGCGTGGGCTGGCGCCAATCATGGCTCCAGTAGGGCGTGCCGCCGCGGGCCACGGTTCCCACCACCGCCGTGCCCGCCCGCCGGATCTCCCTCAAGCGAGCCGGGAGCGCGTCGGGGCTGAACCGGCCGATGGCCAGGGCCAGGCTCGCCCCGCTGGAGGCCCGCAGCACTTTGGGTTGCCAGGGATCGGCCCCCTCACAGAGCCAAACCTGATCCACCCCCGCCGCCCAGGCGGTGCGCAACAAGGTGCCCAGATTTCCGGGGTCTTGAATGTTGGCCAACAGCAGGCCAAACGACGGGGGCGTGGGCGGAAGGGATCCCCCCGGCAACGTCCAGGGCAGAGTGAGCACCACACCATCGGGATGGCGGGTGGTGGCGACAGCCTCGATCACTTCCGGGGAGGCCTCCCGGCACAGGGTGGCCGCGGGCAAAGCCCGTAACAGAGCGTCATGCCGTGCCATCCATGGCGGAGTGGCCAGCAGGAGATCAGGAGCCAACTCCAGCCGCAACACCTCCTGCAGCAGGTGGGTGCCCTCCAGCAGCAACCGTTGCTGGCGCAGCCGGCCCGAGGGTTGGCTCAACTCCCGCAGCTCCCTCACCAGAGGGTTGCGGCGGCTGGTGATCGGTTCAACACTCACTCAAAAACGGTTGTGATGGCGCACGTGCATCTGTTGGTCGAAGTGGAGATGCTTTTCTTGCAGGTGAAGTCCACGAACAGCGGCGATCTGTCCATGGAGTCCCTCGGCGGTGAGGTGTTCCATCAACTTCCGCACCAGCACATCTTCCACTTTCGCCTCATCAAAGTGGTCCGGGGTCAGACTTTCTAAAAACTTTCCAACTCTCTGAGCAATCACATCAGAAGAGTTGTCGATCGAGAGAAGAATCATGGGGTTGATGCGGATGGGGAGACTTGAACTCCCACGACATTGCTGCCACTAGTACCTGAAACTAGCGCGTCTACCAATTCCGCCACATCCGCTGGCGTTTTCAAGCCTTTGGAATCCTAGACCATCACCCTCGGCCCCCAAGTCAGCCTGTCGAGACAGTTCAGTTGGCGGCCCCTAGACGAGGCCAGGATTCATTGTCAAGATCTGGGGGCGATTGGTTGTTAAAGGCCCCCTGCCCATGGTTCTGTCCATCCCGTCACCCAAATCGACTCTCGTCCAGCCGAAATTGGAAGTGAAGGGTGGCACCAGGCTCGAGGGCGAAATTCGGGTCAGCGGCGCGAAAAATTCGGCGTTGGTGCTGATGGCCGCTTGTCTCTTGACAGATGATTCCTTAAAACTTCGCAACGTCCCCCGCCTCACCGACATCGCCTCCATGGGGGAGATTCTGGCCGCCCTCGGGGTGCGCGTCACCCGCTCCGGGGAGGTCATTGAATTGACGGCCGACCACATCACTCGGGCCGCGCCCCCCTACGAGCTCGTCAACAGCCTTCGCGCCAGCTTCTTCTGCATCGGCCCCCTCCTCGCCAGGATGGGCCTGGCCCAAGTCCCTCTCCCGGGTGGCTGCCAGATCGGCACCCGGCCCGTGGTGGAGCATGTCAAAGGCCTGAAGGCCCTCGGTGCCCAGGTCACCATCGAGCACGGTGTGGTCACCGCCGTGGTGCCCGGCCGTTCCCAGCGGCTCAAAGGGGGCCACATCCATCTCGACTGCCCCAGCGTGGGAGCCACGGAAACCTTGATGATGGCCGCCACCCTGGCCGAGGGGGAAACGGTGATTGAAAATGCCGCCCAGGAGCCGGAGGTGGTGGACCTCGCCCGGCTGCTGCAGGCCATGGGGGCCAGGATCCGAGGGGAAGGCACCCCCAGCATCGCCATCGACGGGGTCGCCTCCCTCCACGGCACCGACTACGAGGTGATCCCGGATCGCATCGAAGCTGGCACCTTCCTCCTGGCGGGTGCCATCACCCGCTCCTCCCTGCTGGTCACTCCCGTGATCACCGAGCACCTGGGGGCCGTCCTCACCAAACTCGAAGAGTGCGGGTGCCGGCTTCAGTCCGAAGGCCAGGGAGTCCGGGTCACCGCTGACGCGATCCACGCCATTGATCTGCGCACCCAACCGTTCCCCGGATTCCCCACCGACCTTCAAGCCCCCTTCATGAGCCTGCTGGCCACGGCCACCGGCACCAGCTTGGTGGTGGAAAACATCTTCGAAAACCGCCTCCAGCACGTGGCCGAATTGCAGCGGATGGGAGCCTCCATCCGTCTGCAGGGCAACACCGCCTGCGTGGAGGGGGTGCCCCAGTTGAGCGGCGCCCCTGTGCAGGGCACGGACCTGCGGGCTTCCGCCGCCATGGTGCTGGCCGGATTGGCGGCCCAAGGCACCACCACCGTGGGGGGTCTGGAGTACCTCGACCGGGGCTACGCCCACCTGGAACACAAACTCAACGCCGTCGGCGCCTCCATCCGTCGGGTCTAGGGGTAGATTCGGCCCATGGGAGCGTGCCGGAATTGGTAGACGGACTCGACTCAAAATCGAGCGCCTTCGGGCATGTGGGTTCGAGTCCCACCGCTCCCATCTCCTCAGCGGTCATGGACACCTATGCCCGCTATCCCCTCTCCTTGACGCGTGGCAAAGGTGTTTGGGTGTGGGATGAACACGGCCGTCGCTACCTCGACGCGGTGGCCGGAATCGCCGTGTGCACCCTTGGGCATAGCAATCCCGTCATGCGCCGGGCCCTGTGCCGCCAGCTGGGCACCCTTCAGCACGTGTCCAATCTGTACCGAATCCCCGAACAGGAAGCCCTGGCCGAGGCCCTAGCGCGTCGCAGCTGCGCGGATCGGGTGTTTTTCTGCAATTCCGGCGCGGAAGCCAATGAGGCCGCCATCAAACTGGCCCGCAAGCATGGCCATCTGGTCCGGGGCATTGAGCGTCCCTTGATCCTCACGGCGGAAGCCAGCTTCCACGGTCGCACCCTGGCGGCTGTCACCGCCACAGGCCAACCGCGTTACCACCAGGGGTTCCAACCGATGGTGGAGGGCTTTCGCTATTTCCCTTACAACGACATCCCCGCCTTTGAGGCGCTGCTCAACTCCTGTGAGGCGGAGGGTCCAGCCGTGGCCGCGGTGCTTGTGGAGCCCCTTCAGGGAGAAGGGGGCGTCAACCCGGGGGATCCCGCCTTTTTCCAGCGCGTCCGCCAACTCTGCGACGAGCGGCGCATCCTCCTCATCTTGGATGAGGTGCAGATCGGCGTGGGCCGCGGAGGGCGCTGGTGGGGGTACGAGACCCTTGGCATCGAGCCCGACGCGTTCACCCTGGCCAAAGGCCTCGGCGGGGGCATCCCCATCGGCGCCTTGGCGGTGAAAGCCAGCTGCGATCACCTGCGACCGGGGGATCATGCCAGCACCTTCGGGGGAAACCCCCTGGCCTGCCGGGCGGGGCTCACCGTTCTGGAGGAGATCGAGCGCCGAGGGCTTCTCCACCATGTCAGTGAGATGGGCGACCAGCTTCGGGAGCGACTGGAGGATCTCACCCGGCGTTATCCCGATCACCTGGCTGGGGTGCGCGGCTGGGGACTGCTCCAGGGGTTGGTCCTCCAGCCCGGAGGTCTCTCCGCCCCCGATGTGGTGAAAGCCGCCTTGGCGGAGGGCCTGTTGCTGGTGCCCGCCGGCGCCGGCGTGGTGCGTTTCGTGCCCCCGCTGGTGATCAAACCCCGCCACCTGCGCCAGCTGATCAAGCGACTGGAGAAGGCTCTGAAACGCCTGATCTGATGGGCCTGCCCGACCCTGTCGATCTCGACGATGTGTTGGCCCCTTGCGCTCCCCGGGGCATTGTTCTCGGACTGGATCGGATGCGGGCCGCCCTGGCCGAGGGGGGCGATCCCGCCCGGCATGTTCCGGCCGTACAGGTGGCGGGCACCAACGGGAAGGGCTCCATCGCCACGTTCTTGCACGCCATCCTCTTGGCGGCTGGCCTCCGCGCGGGGGTGTACCGCTCGCCCCATCTGCGGAGCTGGCGCGAGCGAATTCAAGTGGGGGACCAGTGGGTGGAGGGGGAGACCCTGCGCGCCGACCTGAACCGCTGGCGGCCGATCGGGGAGCGACACGGCCTCACCGTCTTCGAATTGTTCACGGCCGCGGCCATGGATCGCTTTGCCCGCTCCAATCTCGACCTGGTGGTGTTGGAGGTGGGCCTCGGGGGGCGACTGGACGCCACCACGGCCCACCCGGATCGGCGGGTGGTGGGCTTTGGCCCCATCGGCCTGGATCATCGCGAGTTTTTGGGGGACACCCTGGCGGCCATCGCCGGGGAGAAAGCCGGGGTGATGGCCCCGGGACAGGTGGCGATCAGCGGTCCCCAGTCGCCCCAGGTGGCGGAGGTGCTCGAGCGGGAGGCCTCGCTGCGGGGGGCCCGGCTCCGCTGGGTGAGTCCCCTGCCGGGTGAGGAGGCCGGGGGCGTCCCGTTGGGGTTGCCAGGCACCTTCCAGCGCGGCAACGCGGCGGTGGCCCTGGGGATGGCCAGGAGCCTCATCGAGCAGGGCTGGCCCATCCCCGAGGAGGCCATGGAGCGGGGGCTGGGGCGGGCCCACTGGCCCGGCCGCCTGGAACGCCGAGCTTTTCAAGGAAGGGAGGTGCTCCTGGATGGGGCCCACAACCCTCCAGGGGCGGCCGCCCTGCGGCGGGAACTGGATCAGCGGCAACCCGCCGATCCAGCGATGGAAGGGGCGGCGGGGCGCCGCTGGCTCCTGGCGATTCAACGTCACAAGGAAGGGCCAGCCCTGTTGGATGCCCTGCTGGGAGCCAACGACAGGGCCGCGATCGTGGCCCTCGCGGATCTGCCCTGCTGGAGCGTGGAGGCGCTGGAGGAGGCCCGCCCCCATCTAAGGGGCCGGCTTTTGGCCGTGGCCGACCCCGCCTCCGGGCTCCAGTGGTTGAGGGCGGAAGGTCCCCTGCCCGTGGTGGCGGGATCGCTCCACCTGTTGGGGGAAATCTGGCCCCTGCTCGATCCCCCTGACGATCAGATTGGAGGAAGAATTGGCTTCCTGGGCTGACGGTTGTGGAAGGCGTTGCCATCCTGCGGAGGTTGAGGTTTTCTCCTTCGCCCATGTCCGTCACGCTCACCCCGGAAGAACGCAACAAACTCATCGGGGGCCCCCTGTCCGCCGCCATGGCCGTGATGGCTGTGGACATGGGAATTTTTTCTAGCGCCCAGGAAGCCCTTGCCCTCGGCAAGGAGCTCTCCGCCGCGGCGACCCGCTACGCCTCCAATCCCCTGATCGCCAGCCTGTTTGATCCCGAGGCCCTGAAGCAGGGCATCAATCCGGACAAACCCCAGATCACCCCGGCGGATGTGAAGGAAGGCAAGGTGCTCGACCGGGCCCTCGAACAGGTGGATCAGGCCATGAGTGTGGTTCGGGCCAAATGTGATGCCCCCACCGCCCAGCAGTACGCCCAGCTGATCGTGGATGGCTGTGTGGCCGTCGCCGAAGCCGCTGGCAAAGGGTTGTTTGGCGCCGGGGAAAAGGTGTCTCCTGAGGAGAAAGCGGCCTTGGATCGGATCCGCCAGCATCTTGGGGTCACCGCCTGACGGCTTTCCCCATGCCCTGGGTCTTTCCCCCCATGTCTTCCGCCCCGAATCGACCCAGGGCGACGCTGGACCGTCGGTGGCCTGGCCTGGTGGCCCTGATCGGGCTGCTCTGGGCGCTCTGGAGCCCCTCACCCGCGTGGGCCAGTTTTGGTGAGCGGGTCGACTACACCCTCACCAACCAGGCCGGCCAGGATTTCCACGGCCAGGATCTGCGTGAAACCTCTTTCGCCGGTGCCGTGGCCCGGCAGGCCAACTTCGATGGCGCCGACCTGAACGGCGCCATCTTCACCCAGGGCGCGTTTGCCGGCGCCAGCTTCCGCGGGGCCAACCTCAGCGATGTGCTGATGGATCGGGTGGACTTCACCGGCGCGGATTTCAGCGGCGCGCTCCTTCGGGGAGTGATCGCCACGGGCAGCGGCTTCGCCGGAGCCGAAGTGACCGACGCCGACTTCAGCGACGCCCTCTTGGATCGAGCCGACCAGGTGGCCCTCTGCCGCAAGGCCCGCGGGCGCCATCCGGTCACCGGAGTCGACACCCGGGAGAGCCTGGGCTGCTGAAGCCGCCTCGCGGGGGGCGGCGGCTCGCCGTTCAGCCCCCTCAGGGCCGCTCCCACCAGCCCCGGAGCTTGCCGGGATTGAGCAGGCCAAGGGGATCCAGGTCCCGCTTGCAGTCCACTTTCTGGGCGTCGATGACCCCCAATCCCCCGTCCTCCACCGTGAGCACATGGGGGTCGAAGAGGAGGCCACCCCCATCCCGGCACTGGGCCATGAGCTCGTTGAGCGGGCCGATGCCCTGATCCCGAAGCACGGGGAGGGCCGCCAGACGGGTCGCCCCCCCCTGCCGCACTCCCTCAAGATGCCAGTGCAGAGCGTCTCCCCACCGGGACCGGAGACCCTCCAGAAAGGGGCCCTCCGGCTGGGGGAGCAGCAGCTGCAGGTAGGTCCAATCTGGATGCCTGGCCCGCCAGTGAAGGGTGGTGTGGTTCCAGGTCAACTCCCGCAGGGGCACACCCCGACTGGTGGATTCCCGCTCCCGCCACACCACGGATCCCCCGCGAGCCTCCAGCCAGGAGGAGGCCACAGCCAGGGCATCGGGAGCCAACAGCAGCAGCAGACGGCTCTCCCCCGGGGACGGAGAGGGACAGCCCGCCGGCCAGGGCAGGGCGGCCGCCAATGGGGCGTCGAGAAGACAGAGCTCCTGGAGCAGCAGGGCCGTGGCGGGGAGGGCCTGGGCAGCCTCCAGGGCTTGGGCTCCATCGCTGAAGCCCACCACCATCTGCCACCACCCCACCGCGTCGGTGGTGGCCAGACGCAGGGCCGTGAGAATGCCATTGGTGCCATAGGCATGGTTCAAGGGCTCACAGGCTTGGCCCTCCAGGCGAAGGAGCCGGGGCTCGGGCTCCACGCTCACCACCTCCAGCCCCAGGAGATGGCCCGGGTCTCGCAGAAACCCCCAGCGCAGGGAACCGATGCCGCCCGATCCCCCGGCGATGAAGCCCCCCACGGTGGCGCCGCGATAGGTGCTTGGCGCCAGCCGGAGAGCCCGGCCGTGGGGCAGCAGCCACCGATCCAGCTCGACCAAGAGGGTGCCGGCCTCCACCTCCACCTCACCCGTCTCCCCGTCCACCCGCCGCACGCGGTTCAGACCGGTCATGTCCAGCACCAGGCCCCCCGCCAGGGGCACGCACTGCCCGTAATTGCCGGTGCCCGCCCCCCGAACCGTCAAGGGAACCCCATGGCGCGCGCAGGCGCCCGCCACCGCCATCACCTCCTCCACGCGGGAGGGGCAGGCCACCAGTTGGCCCCGACAGCCCTCCAGCAACTTGCGCAACACCGGGGAGTAGCCGTGAAAATCCGCGGACAAGCGCTCCAAGTCGCTTGGAGCCTGGAGCAGCCTGAGGGCCGGGGCCAGGGCGTGGAGTTCCTCCCCCAAGGCGCGAATCCGCGGGGCCGAGGGCGCGGGCGGCAAGGGGGGCAAGTGGAGGGAGGGCATGGGCGCGGGC
>JBKCPG010000263.1:0-4733 GCA_046309395.1 Cyanobacteriota bacterium
GGGATGGGGTGGCGGGAAGCCTTCCAGCGCGCTCGCCTGCCAGCCCAGGCCGGGAATCGCCTCGAAGGATCCGGCGGGCCCCTCCAGCAGGGCGTCGAGCCCGACGGGACCCAGCTGGTAGACAGGGCGTCGCAGGTGCGCCAGCTCATCGCCCGAGGCGGCGTGCCGTTCGAGGCCAAAGCCCGCCGGCAGCACCACCCGATCGCGCCAGGGCCTCAGTCGGTCAAGGAAAGCTTGATCATCAGCAGGGCCAAAGCCGCTGGGGCGTGAATAGAGCAGGGTGAACACCACCCGCGACGCCCCCCGCTCCAGCACCAGAGCCGCCAGCTCCGCCTGAAGGGCCCTGGGCCAGGGCCAGGGGGTGGCCATCTGTCGCCAGAGCGAGGAGGCGCCAATCTCGTCGGGAGAGAGCCGCTCCGGGAGGGTCAGCGACTCCTCGTCGACATCGAGGATCACCAGCTCTGGCGGGGGGCGCCGGGGCCCGCGCGACTGAAAGGCCAGCGTCCGAAGGGTGGAATCGCCGATCTCCAGCCAGGGGGCGGCCCCCAGAGCGAGGAGCGACGCCAGCCGCCAGCCCCATCTCCCTGCCCCGAACGCCAGGCGCGAAGACGCCATCAGGGTTTGAGGCCCAACTCCTTCTCGATCACCGACAGGGTGTCCATGGGCACGGCAAAGCCATTCAGCAGGATGCTTTTAGCCCGGCGTTCCGTCAATTCGGGGAGGGTCAGTCGCCTGGGCCCTAGCCAAGCGGCGGGCTGGCTGGGCCCAGGGGGGCCATAGGTGAGCTGTTCGCCGCTCTGGAGGCTGAAGGTCTGCCCCTCCGTTGTGGTCACCTTCACGTGACCCTCCCAGCTGAACACCTTCACCTGGGTGTCCGTGGCGTCAATGAACACGGTGGTGCCCTCAATGGACGCGGTGCCCACCCGAGTGTTCACCCGGAGAGGGGCCCCACCCTTCGCGCCCGGATTCACCCAGGCGATGATCTGCCCCCGCTGGAGCGTGAGATCCCGGGCGCTGAGCCTCAGCAAGGCATCGCCACCGAGGCGGAAAGCGCGGCCATCGGCGAGGTTCACCTGGAGGCGTCCTGGCTTCTGGGTGCGAAACATGGTGTTGGGCCGCGGGATCTGGCCCACCTGAGCGTTGGTTTCGGTCTGTCCGGGAAAGCGCACGAAGGCCGGCCGCGAAGGCACATCCACCACCCGCGGAAACCGAGCCGCCGGAGGTGCCGCGTGGGCGAGGCCGAACCCCGCGAGGACGAGAGTGAGAGATGCCGCGATGCCGAGAGGACGGGAGCACGATGGGATCGGGGAGGGGTGAGGCAATGAGGCACCAACAAGGACTCCCCGCATAGTGGCCAGAATCGTTCGAAAAGGGCAACAACGACGTCGTCCACCGCGGGGCGACACAGCTGGTGTCCCACAGCGGCGCGAGATCGGCGGTGTTGTTCCGGCCGCCAGTGCCCCAGCTTGGCTGAACCCCTTGATCTGAGCGGACCCCGGACGGCCCCCATGCTCACCTTGCCCAGCGGCCTCTCCCTCACTCCCAGCCCGCCCAGTTCGCCGAAGTTTGCGCGGCCATGTCTACCGCATGGTCAATTGTTGCCTGGCACTCCATTCCCGCTCAGAGGAGGGCAGGACCAAGCTGGCGAGTTCGGCCCGCGTTCAGGCCATTGGGTCGTTGGTCCGCTCACAGCGAGCATGGGCCTGATGGTTGAGACGCCCCACAAGGGGCGCCCCTATCCAACGGCTCCCGATCCCCTGGTGGACGTCTTCTGAACAAGGCTCGCGGGCGGGGTTCGCCTCCTCGCGGTTCGTCGTGGCCCCCATGCCACACCTCGGCGCCTCACCGCCGGCCGCCGCCCAAGCCAAAATCCCATCGGATCTCGCTAACTTCCCCTCAACGCGCAAGTTGACGGCATGGCCGGCTCCCGGCTCAGCGAGACACGCATGCATGGGGTGCGCTGGCTCCTCACCACAGGATGGCTCCTGATCATCGGCTCGCTGTTCTTTGATCCCTTCACCGCCCGCTTCACCGCACCCGACCACCCCTGGAGCCCCCTCCGGTTGTCAGGCGCCTGCGTGGAGGTGCAAGGGCGCTGCCTGGTGGAAACGCCCTATCCACTTGGCACCACCCTCTTCTGGGGCGCGGTGGTGCCCTCCGCCATCTTCGTGCTGCTGGTGTTCGGGCACGAGCTGTGGCGGCGGGTCTGCCCCCTCTCCTTCCTCTCCCAAATCCCCCGCGCCCTTGGCGTGCAGCGGCAAACGGCCAAGCGCAACCCGAAAACCGGTGAGGTGCGCCAACAGCTGGCCAAGGTGCCGCCCGATTCCTGGCTGGCCAAGCACTACCCGGCCCTCCAGTTCGGCTGGCTCTTCACCGGACTCTGCGGCCGCATCCTTTTCTTCAACGCCGACCGCCTCGTGCTGGCGGGCTGGCTGCTCTTCACCATCGCCGCCGCCATCACCGCGGGCTGGCTCTATGGCGGCAAGGCCTGGTGCCAATACTTCTGCCCCATGGCGCCCGTACAAACCATCTATTCCACCCCGGCCGGGCTGCTGGGCAGCAAGGCCCACCTGAGCCCCACTCCCATCACCCAGTCGATGTGCCGCGCCACCACCGCCAACGGAGAGGAACAAAGCGCCTGCGTGGCCTGCCAGCAGCCCTGCGTCGACATCGACGCCGAACGCCTCTACTGGGCTCGCCTCGGCACACCCGCCTTCGCCTTCGAGCGCTACGCCTACCTGGGCCTGGTGGTGGGCTACTTCCTCTACTACTACCTCTACGCCGGCAACTGGGACTACTACTTCTCTGGAGCATGGGCCCGGCAGCCCAACCAGCTCTCGCTGCCGCTCAGCCCCGGACTCTTCCTCTTCGGCCAGGCCATCCCTATCCCCCGCCTCGTGGCGGTGCCCATGGTGCTGGGTCTCTTCACCTGGCTGGGCTGGCTGGGGGGCCGGGCCGTCGAGGCTTGGATGCGCCGCCGGGCACGCGAAAAGGGCTCCGAACCCGACTCCACCATGATCCGCCACCGCGTGTTCCTCGCGGCCACCTTTTTCGCGTTCAACATCTTCTTCCTCTTCGCCGGCCGGCCCCTCCTGCTGCTGGCGCCAGCCTGGGCGCAAAACCTCTTCGACATGGCCTTGGTGGCCACCAGCACCCTCTGGCTGGTGCGCGGCTGGAACAGGAGTCCAGACCTCTATAGCCGCGAAAACCTTGCCGAGCGGTTCCGCCGCCAGCTCGAAAAACTCGGGCTCGACGTGGGCCGCTACCTGGAGGGCCGCACCCTCCGCGACCTCAACCCCGACGAGGTGTATGTGCTGGCGCGGGTGCTGCCGGGCTTCGGCAGCAGCCAGCGCCATGAGGCTTACAAGGGGGTGGTGCGGGAGGCCTTGGCGGAGGGTTATGTGAACGTCGCCAGCAGCCTGGAGGTGTTGCGGCGGATGCGACAGGAGCTGGGCCTCTCCGACGACGAGCACCGCAAACTGCTGGAGGAGCTGGGCGTGGAGGATCCCCAGCTCCTCGATCCCGACCGGCGGCGCAGCCTGGAAGACCAGGTGCGCCTGAGCGGCTATCGGCGTTCGCTGGAACGGCTGCTGCGGCTGCGGGGCCAGGTGGGCGCGGCCAGCGGGGCGGCCGGCGGCGGCGAAGACGGGAGCGCTTCCGCTGCCCTCGGGGCCCTGAGGCGCCAATACGGCGTGACCCCGGGGGAGGAGGCCCGGGCCCTGGACGCCCTGTCCCCGATGGAAGAAGCCACCCGACGAGCCAAGATCCTGCTGGAGCGGCTGGGTGATCTGAGCGCCGCCATCCGCGCCGTCCATCAGCCCTCTCTGGCGAGGCAACCCCAGCTGGTGGCCTTCCTCGACGACCACCTCAGACATCGGGAGGAGGTGGAGGCGAGGGGGATCCTGCAGTGCCTGGCCGTGTTGGGCGCCGATCCGATCGCCAAGGACTTGGCGGGCCGGCTCCAAAGTTTGTCCCCCCTGGTGTCGCCAGAGCTGCTGGCCAACGAACCCTGGCGGGAACGGCTGGCGGCGGGGGTGGTGGAAGTTCTGCTCAGCCCCGGGGCCTTGGCTCCCACCGCATCGGAGGCCATGCCGGTGGAGGAGACATTGAAGCGACTAGGGCGCCTGGCGCACGACCCGTTCCCCACCCTGGCGGCGGCCGCCGCGGCGCTGGGGGCGGCCTTGGATCCTGGCCGACGCCTGGCCCTGGCCGAAGCTCTGGGAGTGAGCGAGCGGCCAGCCTGGGTGCGCGAGACGGCCAAGCGACTGCGCTCCCAGGAGGGAAGCCTTTCGCTTGAGGCCCTGCCGGAACTGGAGAAGCGGGTGGTGCTAGCCACCAGCGACTTCTTCCGCCGCACCTGGGCCGACACCCTTGACGCCCTGGCGGAGGTGGCGGACATCCGCTCCTATCGGGCGGGGGAGCTGATCACGGAGGCTGGCGACACCTGCCGCGAACTCCTTCTGCTCATTGAGGGCGCCGCGCGGGTGGACCATGGCCCGGCGGGAGAGGAGGCCCAGCTGAGCACGGCGGTGGAGCGGTTGCGGCCAGGCCAGGTGCTCGACGAATTGGAGGTGCTCACCCACAGCGCCGTCGAGAGCACCATCGTGGCCGAGATGGATGGCACCCGGGTAGTCGCGGTGCCGGTGGATTCCTTCGACGCCATGCTTGAGCGCGATCCCGATTTTGCCCGGCGGGTCCTCGACCTGGAAACTCGACGGCTGCGGAGGCTCACA